>JBEKOF010000368.1:0-3843 GCA_049522055.1 Verrucomicrobiota bacterium
TGCGGCCGCTCTGGGAAAACGCAGAGCGAGTGCGGACCCTGGTCTCACACCCGTGGCTCGTCGAGCAAGTAAACGTTTCCGTAGCCAGAAATAGTGCAATTACGGACTAGAAATGGTATAAAGCCGCCTGCTGGCAAGCTTGGATTTGTGCGTAAAACCCGCGTGAAAAATGGGCCGTTTTACAAGAAAGTCGCCAACTGGGGGAATCCACCAAGCCCTGTGCGAAGGCGAAGGTGGATTTTATGGATATATCAGCCGCAAAAACACGCTGCCATTGGTCCTGGAAATCGGCACCGTTGCCTGATCCGTCGAGACGGAGCCTGAATAGGTGGACCAGTTGTTGGAAATACCGGCGCCCGCGTCGTTGGTTTGAATCTCCAAACGCCAGCCGGTGTGGTCCGCCGGCCAGTCGAGTTGAAACTGTTCCCCACTCTCCGACAACCCCAAACTGACCGGCGTGAGCGAAGGCTGCGGAATGGCCTCGGCCTGCGCGGACGCCTGGCTCTCGCCCCCGGCGTTCGTCCCCGTGACGACATAAAAATACTCCACTCCGTTCGTCACCACTGTGTCGGAATAGTTGGTGGAGGGGAGCGCGTCGTAAATGTGGTTCGTATAAGGGCCGCCCGTGACCAGCGCGCGCTTAAGATTGTAAGCCGTGGCGTTGGTGACCGACGACCAGGACAGATTGACCAGGACGTTGTTCACGGTGGTGGTGAGGTTCGTGGGCGCGGCGGGAGGTGGAGGAATGACGACGAGATTGATCTGGCCGGGCGTGTTGGTGTTCAAGTCATATTCATAGCCGGGTGGGGTTGTTCCCAAGGCGGTGGCGCCCCAAGTTAAGGTTCTGCCATAGGTGGCCAAGGTGTAAGTGCCAGCCCCAAAACCTCCGCCGGCGGTGACCTCCACAGTGCCGGCAAAAGTGAGATTGGACTTGATAGCGATGGTGTCGGCATTGCTGCCCAGGACAAAATTCAACTCGGACGAGGCCACGAGGGCAAGATTGTTGCTGATTGTCAGGCTGCTGCCACCGGTGGTCAGAGCGGGAACGGTGGCAAGCAGGTTGGTGTTGGTCAGCGCGGCAAGCGTGTTGTAAAGCGACAGAGTGATGCTGGTCGCGTTGGTGGTCAAACCGTCGAGGGTGATGAGACGCGCGTCAGTTGGAGTGGGATTGGTGATGGTCGTCTGGGCGTCGTAAAACGTCAGGGTGTCGCCGCTCGCAAGGTTAAACTGCGAGTCCGAAATGGTGACGCCGCTCGCGTTGTAAATGTCAAAGCTTTTTGGGGCTGTCACATTGAGGTTTGCCAGAGTGATGTTGGTCACAGGCAATTCGGTGCGCCCCCAAATGATGCCGCCGATTTCGCTTCCCGCCACCACAGTCAGGTTGCTGATGGTGATGTCGCGCCAGATCGGGGTCGTGCTGAGCACCGCCGCGACCGGTTCCTCGGCCGCATCCTGGGCGGTGATACTGTCAGGAGTGCCAACCTCATCGTAATAACTGTAGATCACGATGGGGAGACCGACGTTGGTCATGGTGATGTTCAGATAGGAAAGATTTTGAACCAGACCGCCGCGGTCGTTGTCCGACTTGCACCGAATTCCGTTTTCGGTGCCGGTGAACGAGCAATTGATGACGGTCACATTGGAAACGCCAGCCTCGGTCGCGCTGCCCACCGAGACGCCGTGCCCTGTGCCGAAGACGCAATTGGTGATGGTGACAAACGCGCACGGGTCGGTGCTTCCCCCCATCTCGATGTTGTCGTCGCCGTCACTGATGTGGCAGTTCTCGACCAGCACGTTGGTTGAACCCAGGTCCATTCCGTCCGTGTTGGGGGAATCGCCCGGGGTATCGATCGTGATGCCCTGAATGGTGATGTCAACATTATTGCCTTTGAGAAACAGATGATAGTTGGGCGGATTTTGCAGCGTGATGTCTTGAAAGAGAATTCGAGTTGTGCCGCCAAAAACGATGAAGTTGGGCCGGGATGTTATGGCGCCGGAATTGAACGCCGCCCACCAAGCCGCGCCCTGTCCGTCAATGGTGCCCGAGCCGCTGATTTCGACATCATGCAGGCTGGCGCCGCTGATGAAACTCGTCGTGCCGGGCCAATCGGCATAAGGCAGCATTTGGAGCATCGCGCCGCCGTTGACCTGGAGATTGACGCTGCTGAGCATCGTGATCGGACCGCAAAGGTAACTGCCGGCCGCTGCGGTGATTTCCACCGTGCCACCCCCGCCATTGCCCGCCGCGTTGATGGCGGCCTGAATGGCGGTGGTGTTGGTCGTCAGGCCGTCGCCCACGGCGCCGTAATTGGTGGCATAATAAATATTGGTCGGAATGATGGGCAGGGGTGGATTGGCCCGGGCCGATCCGACCAATATCACGGCCGCAAACAGGACTGCCTGAAGAATTCCACACGCCGCGCTCGCATCCCCAAATGCCCTTGCGGTGCGCGGTAAAAACATCTTGGGGCCATCAATTCTGGGTGCGTTCAACGGCGTTATTCTAGCACGGGCCTCGGGTGTTTCAAGATCCTGCCTTACTACCCGGTTGGCGCCTTTATTGCCAAATCGCAAATTCCTGCAATCTGCGGCAAAATCACGCCATCATGAGGATATTTTGCCACTTTTGAGCAGCCTTGGCACTGAATATGGATCGCCAGCTTAGTTGCAATTTATTTAACCGCAACAGCTTGTGAATACAACACCGCTGCGCCTCTCCTTTGGCATCCCCGATGCTCCTGTAAAGCTGCGCAGCGTGTTTGCGTTGCGGATTGACATGAAAAGCACCGCTCAAGAATCGCCGGTTGAGACTTGGGAGTCCGAGCCTGAACTCAAGGTGGTTGAACAAACCGGAGCCAAAGCCGGAACCAAGGGATCCAAGGCCAAATTGGCGCCGCCCCGCGTTGTTGGCTTCCGCAGCCGGCCTGAACTGGAAGTTCTAAGCTGGGAAATCCGCTCCGGGCGCCTGACCAAGTCCGGCAACTGACTCCATTCCTAACTGCTTGTGCGGCAAATGTTTAAGCAAGACGGACTGGCCACTGTCAGTGAAAGTGTCAGTTAAAGTGTCAGTCAATGGGGGTGCGGTGCAACAACTCGCCCATATTTCGATACTACTCCGCTGACACTCCGCCAAAACTCGTGTTCTTAAACATGACAGAAATCATTGACAAGCATGGAAATGGCGGTTCAATTTCCTGGAATGGGAGGCCGCCAAGGAAAGACGGCGGGATCACCGTCAGCTAATACAATTGCGAATTATTTCCTTCACGTAGTCAGGAATATTCTTCTGAAGCTCAATCGTCTTCCGCTTTAGCTTTTCGTACATTTCAACCTCTTGTTCTGTCCAGATGATGTCCGCACGGCGAATCTGGCGCATTGCAATGTGGGTGTAATTGTCGGGATAAGCCCAGTAACAGGATCGGCACACCTCCGGCTTCTTCAGTTCGAGCCAGTTGACGCAATGCTCGCACGACCAAGATTTTGCCCGGTTTGCCGAGCCGCAGAGGAGCATGTAATCAACCGGCTTTTGCTCGGCATCCCTTACGTCGCCCAGCACTTCGAACGGAATGCGGTGATCAACCTGCAACTCCCGCTCCGGGAAGGATTCCTGATAAATGGCGCAGACCGCCCCGTGAAGGGCAATAAGTTTCTGTCGGATTACCTGGCTGAAAGCCGTGCGTCCTGTCTGTTGGCCAAACCTGGTCTTCGTCGGATCACCAAATGTCACCGGGCGGTTGAAAACCGGCCACTCGCGGGCACTTCAAAACCGGCCACTCCAAGGTGGCCTATTCATATCAGTTTTCTTGATCCAAGCAAGGGGTTTTTCAATTTCTTCATATCTGC
>JBEKOF010000369.1:0-3837 GCA_049522055.1 Verrucomicrobiota bacterium
TTCAAAAAAGCGGACAGGTTTGAGTCCGCACCCTGCCGAGCCTCAAAACCCAGAAAATACCCAGAACTATCGAGGTAAAATTAGACCGTTCTTGTTGACTCTATGTCAGGAGTTCTGGAGTCAAGGAGGTTGCGGACTTTGGTGGATTCCCACACGAACGGACGCTGAATTTCGGGAATGGCTATCTCGCCGGACTTAACCCACGTTAGCAAGGTTTCGATGGGATGCGGGGTGACGGAGTAGCGTTGTGTGGACATAATTAATTTTTTCCTCCCGTGATTGTAACCAGCAGTCCCTCGGTTTCTTTTTCCAGCGCCATAATGTCCGCGCGGATTTGGTCAAGCGTGCGTAACGGTTGCGGTTTGTAAAAATGCCGCGTGAAGGAAACTTCGTAGCCGATCTTGGTGGCGTTTTCGTCAAGCCACGCGTCTGGCGTGTAGGGCAGCACTTCGCGGCGAATGAAGGCTTCAATGCCGCCGGGTTCAAGCAACGGCACTTGCTCGGTGTCGCGCAAATCGGAATCGGTTTCGTATTCCATCGCGCATTTTTTCCCGTCCACGGTGGCTTCGTAAAATCCGCGCAAGGGGTCGGCCTTCGCCTTGCCGGGTTTGTGAATCTTGGCAATGACCGGCGGCGCGGTTTCCACGCGCCAACTGACGGCGCGCAAAATAATTTTCAATTCCGCCGCGCCAAGTTTGATCTTCAACTTGTCGAGAGCCGTCGCGACGCTGGCGCGGAAAATGTTGTGGTCTTCAAACATCCGCGATGCCCCAGATGAAGGAGACAATTTTGTTGTGCGTAGCTTGATCCATGTCAGTTAATGCAATTTTCGCAAGAGGTTATCGTGAAAAGGCTCAATGATAAACCTTTTTAAGCGGTTTGGATGGGATGGGCAATGGGAAAGGTGTTGGAAAGGGGAAGATGAAGGAAGAGCGGCTGAACTTTGCAGTTCAGCCGCCTAGTTTCGGTTCAATCCTCGTCCGGCAGCATCACGGTGATGGCCGGTTCCGGCGCGTCCATGTCGAGTGCGCCACAGGCGGCGGTCAATTTGACCAGGCGTGGGCGGCGGTTGTCGTTGCGGACATAAAGCGAATACGCGATCCGGTCGCCGTCGCTGCGGCCGCTTTTGATGGCGGAGCACAGCATCCAGACGATGTCCCAAAGCCGCCCGGCCTCGTCCTGGCCGGTGATGTTTGGCGGCACGGCAACGTAGGCGTCAAAGACGCGATGGGTGAGAAAAACCGGGAAGCGGATGCCCGCCTCGCCGGCGGTGGTGGAAACATCCACCTGTTCGCCGTCCTCGACGGCCTGTTTGCGGGTGTAGGCGTAAATGATATTTTCCATGGAAATTCTCCTTTGGGATGATGGGCGGGTTTTGAGGCCCGCCCGGTGAGCGATTATTCGGATTTTTCAGAAGCGATGCGGAGCGTGATGCGTCCGTCCAGCGGCAGGGTTTCGATCTGAACATTGAACCCGTTGCCGTCGGCATGTGCCCATGCCACGCCGATGCGGGTCCAGTCGCGAGGGCACGCGGTTCACCGTGCCCTATTGGGTCGCTGGCAAGCTTCGCCTCCCTCATATCTGATTCCACCGAAAACAGCGAGGAACCAGAAAAAGCTGCATAAGTTCTTGTCTCTGTGGTCCTTGTGTTCCTTTGCGGCAAAAACCTTGTCGGATATGCGTGATTTTTTCTTACAGTGGTACGGATGCCACGGATATTCTGGTTCTCAGCGGTAATTTGACAAACGTCAGGGCAGATGGCAAATTTGCGATATGAATTCTCACTCTTATTTGCCGTCATTCCGCCTCGGCGGAACCTCATTTCTTTTGGCGGCGCTCTGTTCCCTCAGCCTGGCCGGCCAGACGGCCACCGCTGATATTGCCGGCTCCGGCGTCCCAACGGCCCAGCCCTCCGCCCCAACGCAGTCCAGCCAGTTCGAGCAGCGCCTGGCCGCCGAGGGCAAGACGCCGCGCTCGACTCTTCCCAGCGACAGCGAAGAGGCGGGAATGCTGCGCGAGGCCTACGCACGGCTCGCCATCGCGGATCACGACTACAAAGGACACAGGGTCAGGGCCATGGCTCAAGTATCCGCCGCCGCCAAGGCCCTGGGGGTGGACCTGAAAGGAGACGGAAGGGGACATGAATTCCAAGGCGTCTCGGACGCGCACCTTCGCGCCGCGCAAGGATTGCTGGAACAAATCGCCGGCGGGGTGACGGGGCCGGGGCTGAAGCACATCCGATTGGCCATCGAACAAATCGGTGTGGCTCTGGCCATCCGTTGAGCGTTCGTCGAGGCATTAGAGCGGTTTAAGAAATGGTGCAGCCGAAAAATTGTGGGAATGTGTTCGGCGAGACGCCTAACACGGCGGGCGAGGGCGAGATGGAACAAAAGAAGGCTGGACCGCAGAACGGGCTGCCTGCGCTCCCCAAACTGAGATCGGGTGAATGAGTTCAGCGAGGGCGCTGAACCCTGCACGCGAGGGCGCGCGCGCTCCCCAAATTAAGTCACTACCCGGTCCATAAGCGGCTTGCGGTTGGTTTTTTTTCCCTTATGCTTGGCGCCGACAGTTCCGCGACCGCGCGGCAACAAAAAAAATCAGCAATGCGATCGAGTTTAAAAGTCCAGATTAACAAACGTCAAACAAAAGAAAGTCCTGTTTATGGCAACATCACGAGTCAAAGAAATCTTAAGCTGGTACGGCAGCGATAATCCCGGAACCCTCACCAACCTGGCCCGCCTGCTCAACCACGGCAAGCTGGGCGGCAGCGGGAAGCTGGTGATTCTGCCCGTGGATCAGGGGTTTGAACACGGCCCGGCCCGCAGTTTCGCCATCAACCCGCCCGGCTACGATCCCCGCTATCATTGCGAGCTGGCCATCGCCGCGGGCTGCAACGCCTACGCCGCCCCGCTGGGTTCCATCGAGGCCGCGGCGCGCGAATTCGCCGGCGAAATCCCCCTGATCCTCAAGATCAACAACCACGACGTGCTGCTGGATGAAAAAGACCCGCTCTCCGCGCTGACCAGCGGAGTGGCGGAGGCGTTGCGCCTGGGGTGCGTGGCCATCGGGTTCACAATTTATCCCGGATCGGCCCATCGGGTGGAAATGTATCAGCAGCTTCGCGAAGCGACGGCCAAGGCCAAGGAAGCCGGGCTGGCGGTGGTGGTCTGGTCCTATCCGCGCGGGTCGAGCTTGAGCAAGGAAGGGGAGACGGCGCTGGATGTGTGCGGTTACGCGGCGCAAATCGCGGCGCAACTGGGCGCCCACGTCATCAAAGTCAAGCTGCCCAGCGCGCACCTGGAACAGGAGGCGGCGCGCAAAGTGTATGAGAAGGAAAAAGTGCCCGCAGGCACTTTGACCGAGCGCGTGCGGCACATTGTGCAGTGCGCGTTTGCCGGCCGCCGCATCGTGATTTTCTCCGGCGGCGCCGCCGCATCGGACGAGACGGTTTTCCAGGAGGTGACCGCCATCCGCGACGGCGGCGGGTTCGGCTCGATCATTGGGCGCAATTCCTTCCAGAGGAAACACGACAAGGCCGTGGAGTTCTTGAACAAGATCATGGAGATTTACGGCTCGTGATGCGAATGGCCGCCGAGAACCGACTGGCATGAGCATCCCGCCCCAGGAGTCCATGGAGTTCCCCGCGCGCAAGGCGGATCCGTGCGTGATGGTGATCTTTGGGGCGAGCGGCGATTTGACCAAGCGCAAGCTCATCCCGGCCTTGTGCAATCTGGTGGCGGCCCGATTGCTGCCCGAGCAATTTGTCATTGTCGGCTTTTCCGGCACCGACTTGACCACCGAGAGCTTCCGGGCGCAGATGACCCAGGACATTAAGCA
>JBEKOF010000370.1:0-3834 GCA_049522055.1 Verrucomicrobiota bacterium
GCATAGCCTGTCAACAATACCGCAATGCAGCACAACACGATGATAAACAATTTACGCATATCTTCACTCCTTCCAATGTATCAATGAACTGCACAATTTCACGCCAGTTCCGGCGTCTGCTCAGGAACCACCTCCAGCGCCCGGCTCTCAAAGTGCCACTCGCTCAGGCTCAGGCCATGTTGGGACGCCAGTTCCTGCGCCGCCAAGAGGGATTCCGGCCTCAGCTTGGTCGTGACAATGAGGCCGGTGATTCGGTGCTGCGGAATCAGTTGCGGCAGGTCGCGCGCCCCCCCCAGCACCATGTGCCCATAGACCCACTTGAAATGCAAGGCCGGCTCATCGTCAATCAATCCAATGATCACGCGGCGGTCCAGGCTGCTGGAGTTGTGGAAGCCCCGTTCCTTAAGATAAAGCTGGCAGCGCCCCCCGGCTCCGTAAAGCAACACTCGCTCGGGGCCGGTATTGCTTTCGCTGGTTAGTCTCAAGTAAAGAACGGTCTCCTCCACGCAGCGATAAAACACCCGGGCCAGGATTATGCCCCCATGCCCGAGCGCGACAATGACGAGCGCGCGCAGATACCATCTCGAGGCGTTGTAAGGATCAATGAGCAGCGCAATCCCGAGGCTGAGAAGCAAACCGGCCTGGAGCGTGAAAAGAAGCATCAACACATCGAGAACCCTCGCGCGGGTCCAGACTGTGACATAGGCGCGCGATACCGTCAGCAGGCAAAAGGTCGGGGTCACCCAAATGGGAAGATCCAGAAACCAAGCATGCCAGAATCCGATTTGCGCCGGCTCGAACACCCGCATGGTGATGGCCAGCGCGCCCGCCAGGCACAGAGCGTCCCACAGAGGATAAGCCAGCGCCTTGGGCAGGGAATGGGTCGGGCGGCGCAGGCCGGTCAACAGCACCCGGCCTGTTTCGCGCAACTCGATCACGGCCATGTGCCGCAGCAGCACATAAACGAAAGCCAGCAACGCCAGGAGAAAAATGCCGGACCCATGCGATTGAAAGGTCGTTATCAACAGGCCAAAGATGACCAGCACCGCGTTGGTGATGCAAAGAACCATCGCCACCCGGCGCGTGCTCAAGCCTGCCTTGACCAGCCGGTGGTGCAAATGTTCCATGTCCGCCGTCATGATGCCGCAGGGCTTGCCGGAGGCGGCGAGTTCGCCATCGCCGGCGAGAACGAATCTCCGCACGGACCTTCGCCAGATGGCCAGCAGCGCGTCATAGATGGGCACTCCCAAAATGAGCAAGGGAATGGCCATCGAAAGGAAGAAAGTGTTCTTGGTGAACGTCTGCAGGGATACCACCCCCAGAATAAGCCCGATGGACATGCTGCCGGTATCCCCAAGAAAAATGGTCGCCGGATGGAAATTGTAACGCAAGAACGCCAGACAAGCGCCAATCAAGGCGACGAGCGGCAAAACAACGCCGGGCAGATTGCCAAGAACGAGAATGCCGCACAGGCCGGTGGCGGAAATGATGGCAAGCCCCGACGCCAGCCCGTCCAGACCGTCAATCAAATTATAGGCGTTAATCACGGCCACAATCCAGACCACCACCAGGAGGCCATCCAGAAATGGCGGCAGTTGATAGCCCAAAAAGCCGCCAAAATGCGTCCCCGAAAGGGCAATCCAGAGCGCGGCGAGAATCTGACCAGCCAGTTTCTTCCAGGCTCCCAATCCATGAATATCATCCACCAGTCCGACGGCCAGCAAGGTCAGCGAAGCGGGAAGGAAATTCAGCCACCAGTGGAGATCGAATCCGCCGGACCGCGTGTCTGCGGGAAACGCCAACCCCATAACGCATGCGGCATAAACCCCCAGGACGACCGCAAGTCCGCCGCCCCGGGCCGTGGGATGCTTATGTGGCCGCCGTTCATTCGGCAAATCCACAATCCGGAACCGCACGGCCAGGGAACGGACGACCGGGGTGAGCAGATAAGTCACCACGAACCCCGTCAGAAGGACCGCGATGTATTTGTCAAAACCGTCGAACACAAATCAAAACAAAAAAATAGAAATTGGGAAAGCAGAAAGCAGAAATTCATCAGTTCGCGCCTACTGATTCCAAAACCTTCACGAGTTGCGGCAGGAGCGTCTCCTTGGAAAACTGTTCAGCGATGGGCAGGCTCTTATCCCTGTTGGGTCGAGCCCCGATTCCCTTCAACCTCAAAATGTGCTGAATCACTCGAGAAATTTCGCCGTGTCCAGCCCGGCCAACGGGCAATTCGCCGTTAACTTGCGCGAGAATTTCCGAAACGTGACTCGGTTCGGGGCCAATATAAAGCACGGGCGAACCAATCCTCAAGATGTTGTAAATCTTGCACGGATGAACGAGGCCCACGAAAGGGTTGCCCATTACGACCAGGTGGAGATCCGCGGCCGAGAGTGCCCCTGCAAGCCGATCCAAAGGTTGGTAAGGCAAACACAGAATGTTGTTTAAGGAGTGAGCGATGGCAAACTCTTGAACTTTCACGAATTGGCTGCCGCCCCCGATAAAGAGAAAGGCCAGCTCGCGATGGTTGGTCAATTGTCGTGCTGCGTTGAGAATTGTATCCAATGGATGACAAGGGCTGTGGTTGCCCGAGTACATGACGACAAACTTATCTTCCAAACCATGGACTCTTCGAAAATTGAACCGTCCATCGCGGTCGTAGTGAATATTTGAATCGTGCGACCACGGAGGGATCACACTTATCTTCCGCGGCTCGATGTCCTTTTCCAAGATGCGCTCCTGCATGAAGTGATCCAGCACCACAGTCCTTGAGGCACTGCGAAGGCTGAACCGGGAAAACTTCTCAAGCAACATCGCCGCAATAGAACCCGGAGAGAGCCAGCCAGCGGCCAAAGCTTCGTCAGGATTCAAGTCCATGATCCAATAGCAAAACCGGCTGCCGCGCAGGCGCGAAAACCAGGCGCCAATAAATGAAATCAGCGGCGGTGAGGTCATCGCTATAACCAAATCCTGCTTGGGGAGCCAAAGCAGACTCCAGCAGCACGAGCACAGAAACGTCGCAAAATCGGCAGCGCGCCCCCACTTCGAGCGCTTCCCGAACCCGGTTGCGAACACACGCTGGATATGAACGCCGTGCCAAACTTCCCGCTTTGGAAAAACCTCTTCCGGGTTATCGTAGGCTCTCCGGCTGGTGACCACCGTTACATCGTGTCCACGAGCGGCTAGGTCTGAAGCAAGATCCGCCAGATGCTGTCCACTCGATACAACATCGGGATAAAAAGTTTGATTCAAGACCAAGATCCGCATGTGGTTCGGCTTGTGTGAGGCAAGAGATGGTATCCTGCTTCGCGCGGCTTCCCGCGCCGACTCCCGCGCCGACCGTGTAAATACCAGCCCGCAGGGGCGGCATCCGGCGGATAAAACTGGTTCAGCAACAAGAAACGCATAAATCAAAAGCTGACATGCTGAAATCTGAAACTCTGAAATTTAATTGCTGCCCTCTGATCAGACGATTTCACTGCATTTTTCACCTTTATTCACATTTATTTACCTTTATCATGTCCAATGAATGGCGATTCCACGACGTGTGGCAGTTCCACTCTCGTTTGCCAGCGCAACGCTGAAGAATTCCCCGCGCGATACGCGGACATAAGCGAATATAGGCGAACATAAGCGAACATCTTCCTTTCACTCACCATTGGCGGCCTCTTCGACTTTGAATTGCTTGATCTTCTCCACCTCGAGTATCGGGGACTCCGGATATAGAATCGCGTGAACCCTCGACAGCTTTTCTTCGTGGCTCAGGCTTGCATCGTCGCTAATCGCACTCATGTAGGCCGTCAATTGCGGCAAATCCTTGCGCGCCGCCAC
>JBEKOF010000371.1:0-3827 GCA_049522055.1 Verrucomicrobiota bacterium
GTCACCGCCTTCAAACTCAGCGCCGCGCCGCCCCGCGCGTCGCCATCCAGCTTGGTCAGGATCGCCCCGGTGATCTGCAGCGCCTGGTCAAAGTGCGCCGCCACATTGACCGCTTCCTGGCCTGTGGCCGCGTCCAGGACAAGAAGAATTTCCTGCGGCTGGATCAAGTCCCGCAAGCGCACCAGTTCCTGCGCCAGCGGCTGGTCAATCTGCAACCGTCCGGCCGTGTCGAAGAGGAGCGTGTTGCGGTGGTTCAGCCGGGCGAAATCCAGCGCCTGGCGGGCGATCTTCAAAACATCCGTTTCCCCGTGCAGCGCGAAAACCGGGACCTCGATTTGTTTGCCCAGGGTTTCCAATTGATCCATCGCCGCCGGGCGGTACACGTCCGCCGCCACCAGCAACGTCTGGCGCGCCTGCTTTTGCAGCCAGCGGGCCAGCTTGGCGCTGGAAGTGGTTTTGCCCGAACCGTGCAGGCCGGCCAGGATGAGGCAACTGGGATTGCCGCTCAAGGCCAGCCCCGCGTTGGAGGAGCCGAGCAGCTTCACCAATTCGTCATGGATAATTTTGATGATCTGCTGTCCCGGCTGGATGCTCTGCGTCACCTCCTGCCCGAGCGCCTTGCTTTTGACTTCCTCGATGAAATCGCGCGCCACCTTGAAATTGACATCCGCGTCCAGCAGGGCCATGCGCACCTCGCGCAGGGCCTCCCCGGCGTTGGCCTCGGAGATTTTGCCCAGCCCGGGGAGATTGCGAAACGCGTTCTGCAGTTTCTGGCTCAAAGAATCGAACATGCCCGCAGTTTAAAGTTTAGCCCCCGGCTTGCAAAGTCCAAAGACGGCGGAGGCGGTTCATGGGGCGCCTCTCACTTTTTGGGTTTCCCCTCTTAATCTTAATCCTAATCTTAATCCTGCCCCGCCTTCTCCGAGAGAGATTAAGATCAGAATAACTTGATTAGCCTTGATTTGGCTTGATTGGAAAAGCCTCGTTTGGAGCGTAAACAGCTCATGTATAGCCACTTGGGTTGATTTTCATCAAAAATGCTCGAAACCGGCGGAAAAGGCAGGTCTGACTGATGGAATCATAAACCATACTAAGTTTATAGAGTATTTAAGGATTGAAGCCCGGCGCCGGATTCCGCCGCTGTTGAAAAAACTCCGCCTCCCGATCCGCAAACCGAAAATTGGCGCATCCCGTCATGGTCCCGGTCCCGTCTTCCCATAGTTTTCCTGCCTTCACGCCGGAAAGATTAGCATATAAGCGCGGATTGTCAAGGGAAATATGCTTGAAAATGAACCCCCTCACTTTTCACACGCATTTGGGGCTTGCTAAACAGCCCGGTCGGACGAAAGCTCTTGAAAAGCCGCGCCTTAATCAAGAGCGCGCGAATTATTTGGAGGAAGACATGAAAAAATCGCCCTGGACATCGCTCTGCGCTCTGGCGGGCGGCATCATAACCGCCAGCCTCGCCCAAGCGGCGGGAGAGATGCCCCGCTACAATTTTAAAATCGGCCAGGAACTGGTCTATGAGAGTTCATCCGATTTCCACGCCGCGCATCAATCAATTAAGGAAACCGAAACCGCCACCTTCTGGGTCACGCGCCAGAACAGGGATGGAAGCTGGCACCTCGTTGTTCTCAGGAAGCAGAGCGGGGAAGGCCCTGAGACCCGCAAACTCAACTCCTTCGACATCTCCGCCGACGGACAAGTCGTCGGCAAGCCCAGTGCGGTTGAAAATGAACCGCTCTCCTCGCCTTTTTTCCCGCTCCCTTCCCATGTTGCCGATGCGCAACAGGGCTGGGAATTCTCGCAGAACGAGGCCATGCAGTCCGCTTACCGGCTCAAATCGGCGCCTTCCGACCCGGCGGGCCAATGGGTCTTTGAGGCGACTGGAAAGGGGATTTTTCAGGACATCTATCTGGTGACTTCGACCAACACAATTTATTTTGACGGAGCGCGCGGCTTGATTGAGAAGATCGCCTCGGTGGATCACCAGGGATTTGGTTTCGTGGGCGACGGGAAGGGTGTGGTAAAGTTGAAATCGGCGGCGGCTAAAGACCCAGGCTGGATGACGCAACTGGCCTGGGAGTGCGACGTTTGCGCCAAGGCCAAAGCCGGCGTGCGTGCAGCGCTGGAATCGCTCAAAACCGGGGTTAACCAAGCCGCCGCCAAAGCCGCCGCCAAAGCCGCTCTGCAAACGGCGCAAAACAGGGTCAATCTGCCCGTCATCCGGGAAGATATTCAATCCCAATTGCTTCAGCTCGACTCCTCCTTCAAATATGCCGCCGAGGACGAGGGAAAAAGCGACGCCCTTCTGAACAAGGCCGCCGCAAGTTGGGCCACCACCGATTTGGACGGCCACAAACACGCTCTGGAGGATTATCGCGGCAAAGTCGTCGCGCTGGACTTTTGGTATCGCGGCTGCGGCTGGTGCATGCGGGCCATGCCCCAGATCAAGGCCTTGGCCGATCAATTCCGCGGCCGGCCCGTGGTCATCCTGGGCATGAACACCGATCAGGACGACAAAGACGCCCGTTTTGTCGTGGACAAGCTCCAATTGAATTACCTCACCCTCAAGGCGGCGGCTTTGCCGGAAAAATACGGCGTCCAAGGCTTTCCGACCTTTCTCATCATTGACCAGCAAGGCATCCTCCGCGCCCGCCACGTCGGCTACTCCCCGACACTGCTCGACGAGATGGGGCGCGCCATCGAAAACCTGCTCAAAGAAGGGACCGACGGCGACCCAAACAAAGCCGGCGCTATCAAGCCCTCAAGTCAGGAAACGCATTGATCCTGCCCCTGAAGGCGTTGTCAAGGTGGCCTTTTGAGCCTGCGCAAGATATTTGATGGCAAACAGTTCAAGCAAGTTGATGGAAGAGGTGCGAGTAGCAGGGAAAGGCGTCAACCCAGAAAGCCGCCAACCCATAGTTTGGTTCGTTTTTGCGTCTTCTTTCCATCTCGCCCCGGTGTCAATCACTATTCACACTGTTATGAGAGCCGTTGTCAGTCGTGACCCGCCAATGCAAGCCCCGTCGGCTCCGCTCCATTCCAGTGCCGCGAAGGAATTCCCACCGTTGGTGCGCATCCCGTTGCCATTCCATCTCAAGGAACACAGAGATAAGAACTTATGTTGTTTTTTTTGCGATTTTTGCGATTATTTGCGGCAATTCTTTTTTTTGACAGGATGAACAGGATTTACAGGATTCACAGGATTCTAATGCCGCCATCCGGGGCCGGGGGCATCCCGTTAATCCTGTCAAAACTTTTGCGTTTTTTCGCTCTCTTGCGGCAAATGCATAGGCGTAGGGCGTAGGGTCACTATACTTTAGTCGGTTTAGAACCGTAAGCACATGCCATCCAACACCTTACAGTTATCGTCAAAAACCCGCATTTTTCCCTTGACATCGGCCTCATAGTAGCTTACTATGCCATAGTGAGAATGGGAAAGGCGCCAACGGCATCGGTCGGCCATGTGCCGAAGACAGAACTTGCCCTCCATGGAGGGGGCGGGTTTAACGCCAAGGCGCCATGGCTTGGCGCGGCTGGGCTTAACCAAAACGAAAAAGGAGGATGGAAAAGGCCGGAGACATGTCAGAATACTCTATCTACCTACTATTATTTATGATTTCATCGCTGCAAGCATCCATTTTTTCGCCGCTTTTGACCATTCTTGAGGAAAACAAACATAAGTGGCTTTCCATTAACCATTTATACCATTTCTATTTTGTAATTGCACTATTTTAGATCTTGCGCAATCGTGGGCCATGCCGAAACGATTTCATCTCCATCAACCGGAACAAGCCAAGGCCGTCACCGAGGCCCTGGCCACC
>JBEKOF010000372.1:0-3777 GCA_049522055.1 Verrucomicrobiota bacterium
GACTCCGGCCTTGCCCAGCGGACCTGGCAGAGCGTCATGGATCAGATGCAGACCCACGGCAAGGATCCCACCAAGACCCGTTGCGCCCGCGCCATGGAGTCCAAAGCCTTTGACCGGCTGCGCGGGACCAAGCTCATGGAAACGAACGCCGAACACCTGCTTGCCATCCTGAACGGCGGCAAGGTGTCGGTCGCCCATTACCTGAAACGCCTGCACAATCTCGCCCTGAGCCTGGGCTGGCTTTCCGTTCCCGTGCTGGCCCCCCGGCTTTGGCCGAAGCCTCAATTCAAATCCAAGCGCGGCATCACCCTGGCCGAGCACCAGCGCATCCTTGCCGCCAAGAAGAACCCGGAGCGCAATCTGTTTTATCAACTCCTGTGGGAAATCGGATCGTCACAGAGCGACGCCGCCAATCTCACCGCCGAGAATCTGGATTGGACGACCAACACGCTCACGTATTTTCGGATGAAAACCGGCGAGCGGGCGCAACTCTCCATCAGCAAAAAGCTGGCGGCAATTCTTGAGCAGTTACCGACCACCGGCCCGCTTTTCCCGAAGATTGCCGCCACCGGCGACAACGACCGCTCCTCCGAGTTTTACCGGCGCTGCAAGCAGCTTGCCATCGAGGGCGTGACCCTGCATTCCTACCGCTACGCTTGGGCGGAACGCGCCAAGACCTGCGGATACCCGGAAAGATTCGCCCAGGCAGCTTTGGGGCACAACAGCCAAGCCGTGCATCGCGCCTACGCGAAAAAGGCCCTGGTTGTGATTCCGAGTCTGGACGATTACGAGAGGAAACTGGCCGGCTCTGGCGACGGTGTAATCGTGCCGATGCCAATAGCGATGAATCAATGAAGGCCAGCACCAGCAACGGCGGCCAGCGCGATTATGCCGCCCTGGATGCCGCCTGAAGCGCAGACGGGCCATTCTGTGATTCATCCACAGAATGGCATTTCTTGCGGGCATTCTGCCGCTGCCAGTGTTGATTGACCGTGTTTGTCACCTTGGCAAGCCACGACCGATCCTTGACCAGTTCCAGAACATCCGCCGTGGCGAAAAACTTGATCCCATTTGGCGCGGGATTGCCAAGCGGCTTGAGCAACCGAGACCCGCCGAGAATCGGCACATCATGCGGCTGGCAACCGAGCATCCATGCCGCTTGTTCCACGGTCAGACGGGCCGGGGCTTGCCCAACCAACCTCAAGAATTGATGTTGCTCTTCTTTCATACGTCACTGCCTCTGCCGCAACCAGAGCCGACCACGCCGGCTCTGACCGCCAATCACCACGACCAATCGTGTACATAAGGATTTCAAGCCACCCAGGGGGCGGGCGGAGCGGCGCTGGCGCGCCGCTCCGCCCGTCCCCTGGGGCCCTTGAATTCTCTCACATGTGCGGGAGTAAGACCGCGTTTTAACCGGCGAGATAGTCGCGTTTACGGCCCCGTAATCCATGCACCGGCCTTGCGGCATAGCACATGGGAGGCTGATCTAAGCCTGCGCTGCCGGTTGCTTCCTCATCGAAAGCCCGTCTTTATCACATGTGCGCGCTACGGCGTCTGCCCCCATGCGATCCAAGCTCCGAATCACCCGGAACACAGACCTGGACAGCGTCACCGTGTCGGCCAAGTTGAACTTTCTCAACTCGTAATCGTTCGCGCCCCAAGCCCCTTGGCTCAGGCACTTCGTAACGTAAGCTACCCCAGCGCGGGAGCAGTCGTATGGCCGGCACTTGCTGATGGCACCCTGCCCGAACAACCCAAACCAACGGTGTTCAAGCTGGTGCGCCAGCGTGATTTCGTTGCGCGCTTGCGTCCCACCCAGAAGAAAATGGAAGTGGAACCTTCCCGTCATCTCCCCAAGCTCCGCGCGCAACGCAATCAGGAGTCGGGAATAGGGCCGCTGGACCAGCTCCGCCGCCAGGCGCATCAGCGCCCAGGCCCGGCCATACGCGATTTTCGGGGAAGGGACTGACCGAAATGTCAATGTCCCGAACACGTCCCAACGAACGCGCGCCAGCGAGTATGCGTAACTGTCCAGCGGAGACCTTTGCATAATTTATTTCTCCATCAAGATGATGGCGCCCCGGAGCACCGGGCCGCGCGGAGTGTTCTGGATTTCGTGAATCGCCACCTGAATGTTTTTCCGTTCGACCTTGCCCCAGTACTTGTCTTTCTCCTCAGGCGACAGCCGATACGGCAGAGTGCCCCGGTAGGCATGTTCCGCCGGGAGGCTCATGTCAATGAGGTCCAGGTCGAAGGACTCGCCGGCAGGCTTGCCATTTTTGGCCGGCCACCGGCCGTACGTTTGTTTATGAACTTGGAATGTTGCGATCATAATGATTTATCTGTCATTTTGTTACTTTCCGCCGTGTTGGTTGATTCCCCCAGCCTGGACGGAGGCACGCCGAGGATGTGGACCGTCGTGCGCCCGCGCTGGTTGGGACTAACCCCGCCAGCGACGGCGTTTTTAATTCGATAGAATTTGCGGTCACGTGCAAAATTTAGCGCGTGCGCAAAATCTGTCTGCCCATTGGGACAGGACACCAAGACATGGCGTCCTAAAGCCTTGACAAGCTTATTTTTCCGGCGACCCCGGCTTCCGTTTCGTCGTAAGGCCAAGCCGTTCCCGACGCTTTTTTATGGCCTCAGGAGTCAGCCTTTGAAGGGTTGCCAGCAGAATTTTGTCCGAAAGTTCTTCGGCGGTCAGGAGATTGTATTTTCGCCGCAGCCAGTTGAAGGCAAGTTCATGCTTGATCGGGTCAATTTCCCGCTTCGGCTCCTCGAAAACACGGGCAAATTCACGCATCCACTCCGTCCCAATCGGGTTGCTCTTCTGCCAAGCCAAAACTTCATCTTCAGTCCAATAATGCGCCAGTTCTGCGAAATACGCCTGGACCGTTTCGCGCTCGATCTTCTGGCGCTTTTGCGGGTCTTGCGTCCCATCGGCCAGTTTGATCAATTCAACGGTTTTCGGGTGCAAACCTGCCAGGACTTTCAGCCGCGCCTGATAAACATCGTATTCATCTATGGCTTTCGGGTCGGAAGGCGGCGACTGATAATTCGGCCAACCCCTGTCAATAAAAGCCTCGTCAGCTTCGCTGGTTTCAACCACTCGACCCAGATCCACCATATCCTTCCGGCTCATGCTGTAAAAATCGCTCATTTCCTCCATCGCCTGGCGGGCGTCTTCTTCGGTGTGCGGCGAACGCAGGTATTTGATGCTGCCTTTTTCTTCGTGTCCGTCTTCAAACCTGACCCACTGGACCACCGCCCACACTTCCTCATCCGGACTACAATTGTCCCAAAACGGCTCGGTTGTTCCGTCTTCCAATTCAATGACCGCTTCCGTCGCCTTCACTTTGCCATACGCGAAGAATTCACGGAATGAAGGTACAGGCGTAAGTGTGATGTGATCCCGGCATTCGAGGAGCCGGACGCAGGCAAACGGCGGAATGTAAAATTTTCCCGATCCTTTCGACATGCCAAGAAAGATAACAGAAAACGTATAGTGCCAGCAAGCGCACAATGCCGCGGACCAATCACTGCGGAAAAAACCGCCGACCTCGACCGCCGATGAGTCGCCGAAAGCAGCTTCCAGCGACACATCGGCTGGGGAGGGCCTGGACTTCGCCAATTCAAGCCGGTTCCACCCTTCGCCGCGCCGTAGTTTGGCGAAGGCGGGTCCGCTCCATTCCAGCGCCGCCCGGCGAACCGCTCCACCGGCCCGCGCTTCCATTCCGCGCCGTTCCACCGTCTCAAATCGCCGAAGACAGGCCA
>JBEKOF010000373.1:0-3764 GCA_049522055.1 Verrucomicrobiota bacterium
AGAATCGTCTCGGGGGGCAAAGTGACTGTGTGACAGTTGATATTGTTTCCGTCTTGCTGGATCAGGTGAAAATCGCCACCCGTCGGGGCTGGGATGAGAAGACGGTGCCGGGAGTTTAGGTGTTTTCCCTTTTCCAGAACAGCCAGGCAATCCTCCAGCACGTCTTGGACATTAAACGGCCATAGCGTTGGCGGGACGAACATCCAGTCGTAAAGCTTTCGAAGTTGTTGAGCAACCACACCGTTAAGATTCGCAGCCGTAGCGTGATAATTCCGGAGAACCCCCTCCGCCCACTCTGCCCGGTCATAAGCGCGGGCTTTGAGTTTTTTCAGTTCGAGATCGAATGCTTTTGTCATGGATTGTCTGTGGCGTTGAGCTTATTCCAGCATCTGGGCAGGGCGTGTTCGTCCACACCCGCCCAGCGACAAAGCTCGGCATGGGTTTGCTTTCCGTAATTGACCGGACATATTCCGGGGCGCAGAACCCCGGTCTGGAGCGCGCGCAAAACGGCTGGTTTATCGGCCTGAATGCCAGCCCTAAGAAGAAGACGATTCGCCCGGTAGGACAGCCCGTTGTTGATGGCGGGAGGCGTCGTGTTTTTGGGGATGGTCGGCGACACGAACGATTCATCTTTGAGGGGATGCGATAGCAACTAAAAGCCAATATAAAAGTCCCGATAACACCGATTCCACCGCCAGCTAAAATGATCAAAACGTTATCAATCCAATAAATCATTTCTTCCCCCTCACTTCCGCCGCAATTGCCACTTTGACCGCCGTTTGCATGGTATGTGTGCGGGCAATGGACTGGTCGAACATGGCTCCAAACTTAATCCATGCGCCGTGCCGGTCAAGATCGGTTGCCCAAGGCCTGACACCTCCAAATCTTAACGCAAAGTCGCAAAGTCGCCAAGAGCAACCAAGGAAAAACAACCACGGATGACACCGATGAAACGGATGGAAAAATTTTGGACAGAAGCAAACAAAGGCAACGAAGAAAAACCTTTGTTACCTTCGTTGTCTTCTGTTTCATTTTTTTATCCGTGTAATCCGTGTAATCCGTGGTAAAAATCCCTTCCAAAACTCCTGCTGGCGTGGCGCGCGGCTGGGGGTTAGACTCCGGCCCGAAATGAAAACATTTTCCCTGGCAGTTTTATTGTTGACAATAGCCCCCGCCGCGCGGGCCGATGAGGGGATGTGGCTCTTCAACCAGCCGCCCCGCCAAATCCTCCTCGACCGCTACCACTTCGACCCCACCGATGCCTGGCTCGACCACCTCCAAAAATCCTCCGTCCGCTTCAATTCCGGCGGCTCCGGCAGTTTTGTCAGCGAGGACGGACTCCTGATTTCCAACCACCACGTCGGCGCCGACGCCCTCCAAAAGCTCAGCAACGCGCAAACCAATTACCTCAAGACCGGCTTCTACGCCCGCACTCTCGCCGGGGAAATCAAATGCCTGGACCTGGAACTCAACGTCCTCCAGTCCGTCCAAGATGTCACCGCCCGCGTCAATGCCGCGGTGCCCCCGGAGGCCGATCCCGACGCCGCCTTTCTGGCCCGCCGCAAAGTCATCGCCGACATCGAGAAGGAAGCCCACGACAAGACCGGGCTGCGCTGCGACGTGGTGACCCTTTGGCAGGGCGGCGCCTATCACCTCTACAGTTACAAACGCTACACCGATGTGCGCCTGGTTTTCGCGCCCGAACAGCAGATCGCCTTCTATGGCGGCGACCCGGACAACTTTGAGTTCCCGCGCTTCGACCTGGACATCTGCCTCTTCCGCGCCTACGAAAACGGCCAGCCCGCCAAGGTGAAGGATTATCTGCGCTTCTCCGCGGCGGGCGCGCGCGAGGGCGAACTGGTCTTCGTCTCCGGGCATCCGGGCGGGACCAGCCGGCTGCTCACCCTGGCCGAGTTGGACAATCTGCGCGATCATGCCCTGCCCCGGAGCCTGGCCACCCTCAAACGGCTGGAGGTTCTGCTGGGCAACTGGAGCAATCGCACGGAAGAAAACGCCCGCCGCGCCCGCGGTCTTTTATTCGGCGTGCAAAACAGCCGCAAAGCCCTCAACGGCCGCCTGGCCGGGCTGCTCGACCCCGACTTGATGGGACCCAAAGCCAAAGCCGAGTCCGATTTCAAAGCGCGCCTGGCCTCCACTCCCGGCCCCGCCGCCGCCGACGCCCTGGCCGCCTACGACAAAATCGCCCGCGCCACTGACATCCTCGCCGCCGAGGCCACCCGGAGTTATTTGCTCGAAAGCGCGCAAGCCTTCTACTGCGACTGCTTCCCGCTGGCCCGCGCCCTGCTTCGCGCCGGCGACGAACGCCCCAAACCCAACGGCGAGCGCCTCCACGAATACTCCGACGCCGGCAAAATCTCCCTCGAACTCGCCCTCTTTTCCGAAAAACCGATCTACCCCGACCTGGAAATCCTCACCCTTTCCGACTCCCTCACTTATCTGGCCGGCCAGTTGGGCGCGGACGATCCGCTGGTCCGGCAAATCCTGGCCGGCAAATCGCCCCGCGACCGCGCCGTCGAATTAATCAACACCACCCAGGTCCGTGACGCGGCCTTTCGCCGGCGCCTTTACGAAGGCGGCTCCAACGCCGTTGCCGCCGCCCGGGATCCAATGATTGAACTGGCGCGCCTGGTGGATCCCGACTCCCGCGCCGCGCGCAAAATTGGCGACGAGCAAAGCGAAGTCAAACAACAAGCCCATGCCGCCATTGACCGCGCGCGCAACGCCCTGCTGGGCGCCCAGGGCTATCCCGACGCCACCTTTACCCTGCGCCTGGCCTTTGGCGTCGTCAAAGGCTGGCAGGAAGACGGCCAGCCCGTGCCCGCCCTGACCACGCTGGCCGGCCTCTACCAGCGCGCCCGGCAAATGAACAACCGCCCGCCCTTCGATCTCCCGCCCCTGTGGGAAAAAAGCCAATCCCGCCTCGACCTGGCCACGCCGCTGAACTTCGTCAGCACCTGCGACATCATTGGCGGCAATTCCGGCAGCCCCGTGGTCAACCGCGACGGCGAATTTGTAGGAATTATATTTGACGGAAACCTGGAAAGCCTCCCCTGGGACTACGCCTTCAGCGACAAGCAGGGCCGCGCCACCTCCGTCCATTCCGCCGCCATCCTGGAGGCCCTCAACAAAGTGTATGCCGCCAAGTCCCTAGCCCGCGAACTCCTCACCGGCCACCGCCCCAAGTAAGGAGTCGGTAATAAATCAAGGTGGCAAGATGACGCCGGGATTTTGGCGGCTGGCAATCAGGCGCGAGCGAGGCGCATATCCGCACCCGTGCCGTTGTTCGACAGGAACGGGTTTAACTCTCTCGATTCAATTTTGGCGGATGACGGCGCAAACGCGCTCTCGAATGAGGTTGAGCTTGGCTGGCTGCAGCCTTCCCACGGCCCGTTGCACGCAGGATTCGTTGGCTGTGACCACCCGGTGGGGCAAGGCAAAGCTGGCCCGCGCCAATCCGCCGCCTGCTTCAAAATCGGCCGGCAAAAGAGGCACGGCTTCTGGATGCCCGGCTGCCTGGCTGGTGATTTGGCAAAGAATCAGATCGCCTCTGGTCAGCGACGCCACCACTAGCGCAGGGCGGACTTTCGCGCTGGAAAGGTCGGTAAACGGGAACGGCACGACGACCACCTCGCCGCTTACAAATCGCGCCATGCCTCTTCCTCCTCCGGGGTGTTCCAGTCGGCGGCCCAAGCGGATTGGGCGAGCGGGAGCAGGTTCTCTCCTCCTTCGGCGGGCGCGGTCTG
>JBEKOF010000374.1:0-3734 GCA_049522055.1 Verrucomicrobiota bacterium
AGTGCCCTCGCCACGGTCGTAGGAAACAAGGATTCGTTCACGGAGATCCAAAGAAAGCGTTCGCATGGACAGACCATACCACACTCCTCTAAAATGGCTACACTATTTATTGAATTGCTCTAGTCGCGCGACTTTTCCTTGCCGCGGTTCTGGCAACCCCGTTTTCGACGTCGGCGGCGAGGCCAGCGCCAATTAATTTAGGATCCGCCGCTCAGTTCACTGTTCTGGCCACCGCCACGACCACCACAACTGGCGGCGGGATTATTAATGGGAATGTCGGTTTATCTCCCGCGGGTTCGCAGGGAATTCCCCCGGGCCAGATCAACGGCACGATTTACAACGGCGGCCCGGTCGCTGCCCAGGCCGCCCTCGACTTGACCGCCGCCATTATCTCCGCCAGCCCCGCCCAACTTCCCGGAGGGATCAACGCCGGCGCCGAACTCGGCGGACAAACCCTGGTCGCAGGCGTCTATGTTTCCCCATCGGGCGCGTATAGCATCACCTCCGTGGATCTCACGCTCAATGGGGGTCCCAATGATGTCTGGGTTTTCCAGATGGCGAGCACTCTCACTGTGGGCGTCGGGCGTCAGGTCATTCTGACCGGCGGCGCGCAGGCCAGAAATATCTTCTGGCAGGTTGGCAGTTCTGCAACCATTGGCACATCCGCAGTCTTCCAGGGAACCATCATGGCGTATGCCTCCATCACCATGAATACCAGTTCCACCATGTCCGGCAGGGCGCTGGTCCAGGTGGGAGCGGTCACCTACAACGGCAATGGCGGCAGTCTGCCCATGCCGACGGCCCCGATCTTTACCGCCATCTCCGGTCCCTCCGCCAACTCCGCGACCCTCGTTCTCACCACCACACCCTATTTTCTCCTCACCGTGCAATCCAGCCCCGACCTTGCCAACTGGACGACCATTGCCACCAATACCCCCGCCACAGGCTCCTGGCAGTTCACCGACACCGCGGTCGGAACCGCCCCCCAACGCTTTTACCAGGCCTTCATCACCCCTTATCCCTAAAGAACTGCGACAGCCGAACGGCAAGCCCCATCTGCCTTCGCCACGAAGCTATGGCGGGACCGCTCGGCGGTCCGCTCCGGCCACTTGTTAGGCCGCTCATTCATGTCTCTGAATGCCTTTCCGTGCCTCTTCTGACAAGCGCGAATATACTTCAGCAGGCACCGCACAAGGATAATTGCCGAAATAACTCGCCCAACCCCCGCTAATCCAACTCTGTTTATTCCAGATCGCATCGCTGCAAGTCTCTAGCATAAGCAGGCGATCCCCGTTGTAAGCCCACACTCTGTTCACGTTTTCAGTGAAGGCAAAACACCCGGCGTGCGCTTTCCACGGAATAGTCACACCACCAGGGAACTCTTTCGACCTCCCTGGATACCCTTCGCCGGTCAGTCCCGAAAAGCGTGACACCTCCAAGCAGTCCTCTGCAACCCCAATCCGCCATGTGCCATCGGGCGAAGTTTGCGCGCAAAAGTTGGTAATCAGCATTGGCTGAAACGGCGGCGGCGTGGATGCTCTTTGAGTCTGAACCGAGGAAGGCGAGTGGCATCCCGCGAGCACGGTCGCGGCAACAATGAGGATTGCAAACATGTTGCGCATAGAATTTGAGATCGGCCTGACACAATTACTATACAACAGGCTGTTCGTGTATTGCAATGGCCAAATGTACGAATCAAGCGCTGCGGCGACTTGCGCAAATTGTTAATCTCAAGCATCTTACACTCGCGGCCGCGCGCACTTGTTGCGCCCGGCTCAGCCGGGATCAAATCAGATGCTCCCTGCCCCAGCTTTTCCGGCTTAATTGGCCTTTACAATGCGTATTAGATAATCCACAGTCCCTTCATGAAAGCAAATCAACTCTCCCTCCATCCAAACGGGAAGTTGATGCCGACCGCCTTCACCCTGATTGAGTTGATTGTGGTCGTCGCCATTATCGCCATTCTCGCGTCCCTGTTGTTGGCGGTCCTGGGAAGGGCAAAACTCAAAGGCCAGAGGATTTCTTGCCTCGATAATTTGCGCCAGTTGTCCCTCTCCCGCCACATGTACACCGACGACAATCAAGGCAACTTCATCCTCTCCGTGGCCGACGAGGATAGCGTGGATATACCCGTCGAGAATGGCGATGACAAAGTGCTGATCTGCCCTTCCACCCATGCGCCCCAGACCCCTCCGTCGGGCAGCGGGTGGGGCACCGCCGACACCACCTATTTCGGCTCCAATCCCCAGGCGCCCTCCACTCCGGGCAGCTACGCCATCAACGGCTGGCTTGCCGTCAATCACACTCCGGTGGATTCGTTTACCCAGTTTTTCTTCAACAAGGAAACCGACCTTCTGACCCCTGCCTTGACCCCGATGTTTCAGGATTCAATCTGGTTCTACATCTTCCCTCTGGAATCTGACCTCACCCTGGACCCTTCAGACCTTTACGACGGCTACTACGGCCACCGATCCGGGTGCATCCATGGCGTGGGCCTTTGTTTGATTGACCGCCACAACAGCCGTCCCGCGGCCTCCGCCCCGAAGGCTTATCCTTATTCCAGCGGCCAGGTCCTTCCCGGTATGATCAACATGGTCTTCGCCGACAATCATACTGAACTCGTCAAGCTGAACAACCTCTGGAATTACAACTGGCATCGCGGCTGGGTCACCCCGAAGCCTCATCCTTAAGATTTAACGCTCAAAACTCACGGCCCCCAGCGCGGGGTAAGACTCCCGCTCACTAAAACACCTCATTCCATCTGAGCCGAAGCTGAAACCAGGTGACATACCAGACGCCAGCGGTCACGGCTAACGAAATCAAAAGATATGCGAACGAAATCTTGCGCCGCGTGAGACGGCAAACGATGAAACCAACGATGGCGGCCAAATCAATGGCAATGACGGGACCGAACAGCAAAAGATACACGCTCCAAAGGACTGTAATCCCCAGCGGAACCAGTAGCAAGGCTACCAAGAATAGAGCTACAGCGATCCAAGTGTGAGCCCTCACCGATAGAACGCCTCGGTTACTTTTGGCTTTCGCAATCGTATCTACGGAAGTGCTCATGGAGTGTAACGCCTAGAGATCAGGCGCGCAGGGCCCATGACGTGAACAGCGACAGCGGAAATGCAAGCGCCAACGGCGGGTGTCTCCGGCGACCTGCAAGGCGGCATGGGTTTCATATAGTCAGTGTGGCGGGCCGGCGGCAACCCAAGTAAGAAAGATACCCTCTGCAATGACAAGAGCGACCAAGCCAAAAGCGTGCAATGGTGAAATCACACGTCGGCTACCTGGCGGAGCAATCGTGCGAATGCTCAGTCCTCGTCCGAAAATGCCGTGCAGAATCGCGCCGGCTCCGAGTGCTGTGCAAAGCCAAAGCTTGAGTGGTGCTGGCCAAGTGCTCTCCAAAAAGTAATGCCCAGCCCAAACAACGACGAGCATGAAGACGGCGAAAACACGTAACAGAAAGCCATAGAGGACTGCTGGTGGTGGCGCCAGTGCTTGCTGTTCGGTCTTTGGCTGGGTATCGCTCATCGTGTGTGATGCCACCTAGTTAATATACAACAGGTTGTTCGGGTATGACAATATCAAAATGAACACGAATGAAGCGGGGGTGCAGGACAAAATTCTTCGTTAAGCAGACAGGCTGAGGGTGTCATTGCGTTTGGCGTGTTGATTGAGCCGGTGTTTCCAGAACTCGTCCAAGCGTCGGCTGCTGTGGATGCAGCGCA
>JBEKOF010000375.1:0-3726 GCA_049522055.1 Verrucomicrobiota bacterium
CGCTCTTTGACGTGGGCAACACCCACAGCCACACTGGCCTGGCCAACTCCGCCCGCGTGCTGCGGCGGATCAATCTGGCCACGGCGGGCTGGCGCAAAGGCCGCAGCCAAACGGCCGCCGCGAAGTTTTTCCGGGGCCGTTTTCTGGACGGCGCCGCTTTTTGCAGCGTGGTTCCGGCCGTGACGCCGCTGGTATCCCGTTTTATCCGTGAAAAACTCCACGTCCCCGCCGTGGCGCTTGATTCCCGGACGGTTGGCGGGATCGGCATAGATTATCCAAAGCCTCAGACCATCGGTCCCGACCGTCTGGCCAACGCCCTGGCCGCGCGGCATCACTTTGGGGCGCCGGTGGTGGTGGTGGATTTCGGCACGGCGGTGACCTTCGACGTGGTGGACCGGCGGGGCAATTACATTGGCGGCATTATTGCCCCGGGGCTGAATGTGATGACCGATTATCTGCATGAGAAAACGGCGCTGCTGCCGAGAATCCAGATCGGTGAAGTGAGAACGCTGGTGGGGAAAAGCACCGCCCAAGCCATGAGGATCGGCGCGGTGCATGGCTATCGCGGGCTGATTGCGGGGCTGATTGCCCAATTGAAGCGCTCGCTCGGCTGCCGCCATCTGCCGGTGGTCGCCACCGGCGGCTATGCCGGCCTTATTGCCGCCAAACTGCCGCAAATCACCGGCATAGAGCCGCTCTTGACCTTGGAGGGCCTGAGACTGGTTTGGGAGGCCCACCGGGCTGAACGGACGGAAACAGGGGGCTAAAGCCCCTGTCTGCTTTCCAGGGAGGGTTGAAAGGCGGCGGGGAGAGATTTCCCAGCCTTGCCGCAAAGCTGAATTATTGCCATTGTGACCGCGATGAATCGCATCATAGAACGGTTTGGCCGGTTGAAGAAGCAGGGCCAAAAGGGATTTATTGTTTATATTGGCGCCGGGGACCCAAATCTGGAGGCGACTTTGGAACTGGCGCTGGCGTTTGACCGCGCCGGGGTGGATGTTTTGGAGCTGGGCGTTCCCTTTAGTGATCCGCTGGCCGATGGATTGGTCAACCAACTGGCGGCCCAACGCGGTTTGGAATCCGGCGCCACGCCCGCCAAAGTGCTCGAAACCGTCTCGGCTATTCGCCAGAAGTCGCAGATCCCCATTGTGCTCTACATTTACTTCAACCTGATACACCGGCGCGGCCTGGAGAGATTCATCAACGAAGCCGCCGCCGCCGGCGTGGACGGGCTGCTGGCCCTGGATTTGCCGCCCGAGGAAGGGGAGGATTACGAAGCGTTGATGCGGCAGGCCGGCCTGTGCGTCATTTATCTGGTCGCTCCGACGACGCCCGAGGAGCGGATGGAGTTGATTGTCAAACGGGCCACGGGATTTGTCTATTGCGTCTCGCGCGAAGGGGTGACCGGGATGCAGAGCCAAGTCTCCGGCGGCATCGGGGAAATGACCGCCAGAATCCGCGCCCACACGGATTTGCCCATTGCGGTAGGGTTTGGTATTTCCACGCCGGAGCAGGCCAGGACAGTGTCGGCTTGCGCGGACGCGGTGGTGGTCGGAAGCGCGGTGGTGGATCAAATCGCGCAGCACGGCAAATCGGCGGACTTGGTTGCGCGGGTGGTGGAGTTCACCACCTCGCTTCTCCAGGCCGTCAAGTAATCATTCATATTCATGAGAATTTCAAAACCAACCAATGACCGGTTTGTCATCATCATGGCGGGGGGACGCGGGGAGCGGTTCTGGCCGGTGAGCCGGGAAAAAACCCCCAAGCAACTTATCACGTTGCTCGGCAATCGTTCCTTTCTCCAGCAGGCGGTGGACCGGGTGCTGCCACTGGTGCCGCCCCAAAACATCCTGATCATCACCAATGCCGCGCAGGCCGCGGCGGCGCGCCGGCAATTGCCCAATCTCCCGGCGCAAAATGTGGTGGCCGAGCCGGTCGGGCGCGACACCTGCGCCGCCGTGGCGCTGGGCGCCGCGATAGCCGGGCAGCGGTCCATCAGCGCCGTCATGGCCGTGCTTCCGGCGGATCACGTCATTGCGGAGGAGAAAAAATTCCGGCAGGTTCTGGCCGATTCTTTTGACCTGGCCGGACGCGGCCAGGTGATGGTGACGATTGGCATCAAGCCCACCGAGCCGGCCACCGGCTACGGCTACATCCGCGTAGGCCCCGTTCTTCCCGCCCCGCAAGGGGCGAAGCCGTACAAGACGGCTTTTTTCAAGGCGGAGCAGTTCGTGGAAAAGCCGAATTTTGACCGGGCGCTGGAGTATGTGACCAGCGGCCATTACCGATGGAACGCGGGGATGTTTGTCTGGTCGTTTGTCACCATCACGCAAGGGTTGGAGAAGCACCAACCGGAGCTGGCGGCGGCCTGCCAGCGCTGGTTCAAGGACGCCGGCACGCCGCGGCTGGGCAAGGTACTGGCCAGGGAATATCCCGGGCTGCAAAAGATTTCCATTGACTACGCGCTGATGGAGCACGCGCAAAACGTGGTGGTGGCCGACGGCGCGTTCGAGTGGGACGACCTGGGATCCTGGAACGCGCTGGGCCGCCATCTGAAAGCCGACGCGGAGGGGAACTGTGCCGCGGCGGACTTCATTCACGTGGACGCGGCGCGCAACATTATTTTTGACGCAAGAACAAAGAACCGGACGCCCATTGCCGTGGTGGGCCTGCGGGATGCCATCCTGGTGCAAACGGACGACGCCGTGTTGCTGGCCCACAGAAGCCAGGCCCAGAAGGTCAAGGATCTGGTGCGGAAACTGGCGGAGAACAGGGCGTACCAGAAGTTGGTTTAGGATTCAGATCAGCGGCCGGTCCGGCATGGAAAGGGAAGGTCCTGGAGGAATCAAAAAGAACGGAGAAATCGGAGAAATCAGAGGTTTTAGAGGGGCTAAAAGGGGAGTTTGGAGGCGCAAAACGGCCAAGAGTCTTTGGTTGCAACTATTTGCATATAAGAATGTTACAACGTAACTATGAACTGATGATGGGTTTTAAGTTAAGTAATATGATTGATTTACTAGGGATTTAAAAACGCAACTTTCGTTTTTTGGGGGTTCAAACTGGCGCGGTGCCCACGGTGGGCGCTCGTGCTTTGCCTTGGTTCTAAATCCGGGAGGGGCAGAATGGCAGGGGAATGACTGTCAGGGGAATAAGAGCCTTGCCTTGGTTCCAAAAGCGGGGGTGGGCAAAATCAAAAGCTGAAACGCTGAAAACTGAAAGCAGCTTTGGCTTGGCTCCAAGGCTGGGCTGGGAGCAGAATGGAATTAACGCAAAGGCGCAAAGGGCAAAGGCGCTGCCTTGATTCTAAAACCGGGCGTGGGCAAGAATGGCCGGGAGAGAACGCAGCAGGGCAGAGAACGCAAACGTTTGACAGGATTAACGGGATGCCCCCGGCCCCGGATGGCAGCATTTGAATCCTGTAAATCCTGTTCATCCTGTCAACAAAATGAATTGCCGCGAAAGTTGTTCTCTGGCTTGTAAATTGCTTTTTCATAGAAGTTATGAGAAAGCAACTGGATGAGAATATGCGCCAGTTGGCCGTCCCGAGCGGCGCGAACTATTTTGAAGCGCTGGCCGGCCTGAAGCGGAATCAGGACGGCAAGGATTGGCGAGGTGTTTTCGTTCTGGAGCCAGTTTGACCACCGGTTCTTCCGTGACGGTTTGGACGGGCCCCCGGCGGGGCACGGCGGCGCGACGTTTCTCCAGTTGCAGCGCGCGCTGCACCGC
>JBEKOF010000376.1:0-3673 GCA_049522055.1 Verrucomicrobiota bacterium
CTGGAGGAGCGATTGCGGAGTGGGTTTGGAATCCATGGCCGGAAGTATATGTGTATGGCATATGCAAAGGCAACAAAAAAAGAGCGAAAAATCAAAATTGAAGAATTCTGTCCTGCACCCCCTTCTTTGGTCGCGCCTTTTTTGAGTTGCGGCGGCGCCGGAATCTTTGCTATTGATTGGAGTACTTATGGCAGCCGTTGGTCGCTTTCAAAAGGGCGAAGATATATTTTTCGCAAAGGTCCTGGATGGCGGATTGTTTCGCCTGCTCGGCGATCCGTTTGGCTCTCCTTCCTTCGAGAAAAAGCGGACACCGTGGAAGGGCCTCAAAACACTCGCGCCCGTGGCACCCTCCAAAATCATCGCCGTGGGCCTGAATTACGCCGACCACGCGCGGGAACAGTCCAAACCGCTGCCCCCGCAACCGCTCTTCTGGTTCAAAGCCCCCTCTTCGCTTTTGCCCGACGGCGGGAAAATTGAAATTCCCTTCCCCGAGCATCGCACCGATTTCGAGGCCGAACTGGCCATCATCGTCGGGCGCCGCGCCCGCAACGTCGCCCCCGCCTCCGCCTCCCGCCACATCCTGGGCTACACCGCCGCGCAGGACATCAGCGACCGCACCATTCAGAACGCGGAGACCCAGTGGGCGCGCTGCAAGTCCTTCGACACCTTCACGCCGCTGGGGCCTTATGTGGAAACAACCTTGGATCCGCGCGATTTGAACATCCAATTATTCCAGAACGGCCAACTCCGCCAAAACTCCAACACCAGCCAGCTCATTTTCAATTGCTTGGATCTCCTGAGCTTCATCTCCACCCACATGACCCTGCTGCCGGGGGACGTGATTCTGACCGGCACCCCGTCCGGCGTGGGGCCGATCCGCTCGGGCGACCGCCTGGAAGTGCGCATCCAGGGCTTGGCGCCGCTGATCAACCCGGTGAAATGAGCTTCGCGTTGGCTTGGACTCCCGTTTGCTATTTACTAATGAGCCGGCCTTTCGGCGGTTTGTCGCGCAAGGCCGTCACGACCAAATCAATCGTTTCTTGAAACTGCAACCCTGATTTATGCGTTGGACCCAGACCTTCATCCCCACCCTCAAGGAAACCCCCGCCGAGGCGGAAATCCCCTCCCACAAACTTCTCCTCCGCGCCGGCCTCATCCGCAAGCTCGCCGGCGGCCTCTACACCTTTCTCCCTCTGGGCCTGCGCGTCCTCAAAAAGATCGAGCAGATCGTGCGCCAGGAAATGGACCGCGCCGGCGCCCTGGAAATAGTCATGCCCGCCCTGCAACCCCCCGAAATCTGGCAGCAAAGCGGCCGCTACGAATCCGCCAAGGGCGTCCTCTTCAAGGCCGTGGATCGCGCCAAAAAGGAGTGGATCCTTGGCCCCACCCACGAGGAGGCCATCACCAGCCTCATGGCCGGGGAACTGAGCTCCTACCGCCAGTTGCCCAAAAACTTTTACCAAATCCAAACCAAGTTCCGCGATGAAATCCGGCCCCGCTTCGGCCTCATGCGCACCCGCGAATTCCTCATGAAAGACGCCTACAGCTTCGACGCCACCGACGAAGCCGCCGCCGCCGCCTACCAAAGAATGTTTGACGCCTACACCCGCATCTTTCAGCGCTGCGGGTTGCGCGCCATCGCCGTCCAGGCCGACACCGGCGTGATGGGCGGAAAATTCTCCCAGGAATTCATGGTCCCCGCCGAAACCGGCGAGGACGAAATTGTCTCCTGCGACGCCTGCCATAGCGCCGCCAACATCGAGAAAGCCGCCAGCCGCCCCGCCAACCCCCCCCCCGCCGCCGGCGCGGCCGCCCTCCCCGAAAAATTCGCCACCCCCGGCGTCCTCACCATTGACGCTCTGGCCGCCGCGCCGTTCCACGTCCCCGCCGGCCGCCAGATCAAAACCCTCGTTTATATTGTTGAGAACGAACCCGTCCTCATCCTCTTGCGCGGGGACCATCATCTCAACGAGGCCAAACTGGCCGGCGCCGTGGGATCCGCGGCCTTCCGTGCCGCCGAACCGCCGGAAATTTTTGCGGCCCTCAACGCCCATCCCGGCAGCCTCGGCGCCGTCGGCGTCCGCCATCTGCCCGTTCACGCGGATGAATCCCTCCGCGACGCCTCGGACATGACCACCGGCGCCAACCAGGACGGATTCCACCTGCGCCATGTGGACATCGCCCGGGACATCCAGGTCGCCCAATGGAGCGATCTGCGGCTCGTCCAGGCCGGCGAACCCTGTTGCCAATGCGGCCAGCCCCTGAAAATCAGCCGCGGCATCGAAGTCGGGCACATTTACAAACTCGGCGTCAAATACAGCAAGGCCCTCAATGCCGTGTTCCTCGACGAATCCGGCAAACAGCAGCCCGCCATCATGGGCTCCTACGGCATCGGCATCGCCCGCACCCTCCAAGCCGTCATTGAGCAATCTCACGACAAGGACGGCATCATCTGGCCCGCCGCCATCGCGCCCTACACCGTTTGCCTCACGCCTCTGGCCGTGGACCCCAGCGGCGCCGTCATGCAACTCGCTGAAAAAATCTATGCCGAGCTTTCCGCCAAAGGCATTGATGTGATCCTCGACGACCGCGATGAGCGCCCCGGCTTCAAATTCAAGGATTCCGAACTTATCGGCTTCCCCGTCCGCCTGGCCATCGGCGAAAAATCGCTCGCCCGGGGCCAGGTTGAACTCAAGCCGCGCGCCGGCCAGATGATCCCCGTCCCAGCCCAGGACGCCGTTCCCAAAATCCTGGAGCTCCTCCGCCCGGAAACCCTTTGACGCCGCCAAAAGGAATTCCTGGCGACTGTGCAAAAAAAACCGAACTCAACCGCCATCGCCGCCGGGTTGCTTTGCGCCGTTTTTCTTTGGGGTGCCAGCAACACCGCCGTCAAGTATTTGGTCACCTTCTGGCCGCCGGTTTTTATCGGCAGCACCCGCTTCCTCTCGGCGGGCTTGCTCTTTTGCGCCCTGCTGCGCTGGACGAAACTTTTTGGCGAAACCCGCCCCGTGTCCCGCGAATTGAGCCGCCGTCTCTGGCTGCGCGGCGGGTTGAGCCTGGCGGTTTACATTCTGGCCTTCAATTGGGCGCTCAAGCTGAGCAGCGTTTCCCACGTGACCCTTTATCTTGGCGCCTCGCCCGTCTGGGCGCTGCTGTGGGAAGGCCGCCCGCGGAGAAACTGGGAATCGCTCCGGCGCTATGGCGCCGCCGCCCTGGCCTTTTGCGGCGTGGCTGTTCTGCTCTGGCCTGCCGTCCGGCGCGGCGCCGGCAGCGTTCCCGGCGAATTCCTGGGCGTCGTCTGCAGCGTCCTCTGGGCCTTTTTTGGCCGGCAATGCCACATTCTCGGACGCGACCTCAGCGGCGCGGAAGTCTCCGCCCAGACCTTTTGGCGCGTGGGAATCCTCCTCGCCCCCTTTTCACTCGTGGAAATCTCCATGCAGCCCGTGCCGTGGCAGCTAAACCTGTTGCTGCTCCAGCTCTTTTGCGTCCTGGGCGGCAGCATCGCCGCCTTCGCGTTTTGGAACGGCGCCTTGCGCCATTGGAAGACCAGCCAGGTTTATCTCTTCAACAATTTAGTCCCCCTGAGTTCGATGGCTTGGGCTTACTATTGTCTGGACGAGCAAATTACCCCCACCTTTTGGCGCGCGATGCTTCTAATCGGCGCGGGCGTCCT
>JBEKOF010000377.1:0-3662 GCA_049522055.1 Verrucomicrobiota bacterium
TCACCGTTTTGCCCATTGAACAGCGCCCCCGCCAGATTGTAGAATGGAGCGCCCAAAAAGAGGTAGTAAGCATCCGAAGGCCAGATCACCGTGCCCGCGTTGGTCACCACACCGTCCAAATAGGAAGACCCCTCCAGCGATAGCGTCGCGCTGCTCGCCACCGTCAGGACGCTGCCGGCGGCCAATGAGCCGCTGTTCCAATCCAGAATTTGTTGCCCGCTTCCGCCGCCAAGCGTGACATTTCCCACCGTCAAGTTCTCCATCGTCAGCGTGTAAGTGCCGTTGTTGGTGATCAACGCGCTGTCGGAGGAACCTGGCACTTGGTTCGGACTCCAATTGGCCGCCACACTCCAATCCCCGCCTGCGGTATTGGTCCAAATTATGGTGGTGGCGTGGGCGACGCTGTTTAAGGCAAGCAAAGCCAGCGTCACGAAGGAACAAGCGGGCATTGTTTTCATAAACGACTATTTTCAGCCTCTCTTTCTCTGTTCAAGCAGTAAATACTATTATTACTCTTAAACCTTTCTCACGGTTCATTAGATCAAGTTGTCCATCTCTTGTCAATCCTTGTCTTTTGCTTATTGACTGACAATGCGAGGCCGAACTTGGATATCCCGCCCTCAAAAACCAGAAAAGGGGTCAACCCATAGTTTGGTTCGTTTTTCATGGCTTCTCAGTCCTTCCTCCCCGCCCTCTTCGGCATCAACCCTCCCTCCTCGTTGGGTCCTCAGGAAATCCTGCCAGTCCACATCATCCAGAAAAATGTCCTCCCGCCGGTCGCCACGGCTCATCACATGGTAAATGGGCCCGGCATATTCCACTCTCATTTTCCGCGGCATGGCAACGCGTTTACTGGTTCTCTCGACCATCCGCAAGTAAAATGAACCAAACTATGGGTTGCCCCCATTTCACGGTGCCGCTTGACTGGTGCTGGTGAACTCCACGCCGGTTGGAATCGTCGTCAAAATAATGTCATGCCGGTAATCTGCCATGTACAAATTCCCTTCCGGGTCTATGGCCAAATCACCCGACGGCCCTCCCAAAGTCGTCACCGTGCCGTCCAGCGCAACCATGCGAATGACCCCATTCCCGGAATCCTCCACATACAATGTCTTCGTGGCATTTTGCCACCGGATGCTTCGCGGCTGATTAAACCGCGCCACACTCCCCCTCCCATCGGCGTTCCCGCTAGTTCCTGCCTTTCCTGCCACCGGGGTCACAATTCCCAGTGCGCTGATCTTCCGAATGGTGTTGTTTCCAGTGTCCGCCACATATACATCACCCTCTCGCCCGACGGTCACCCCCATCGGCTGATTGAAGCGGGCCTCCATCGCATAGCCGTCGGCGCTTCCGCTGACTCCCGCTTTCCCGGCCAGCGTCGTCACATTGGTGCCGGTAATGCACCGAATCGTGTGGTTTCCCGAATCCGCCACATAAATTGTCGCCGCGCGCATCTCGATCCCGACTGGATGATTGAACGTCGCCTGCGTTTGCACGCCATCGGCCCCGCCCCGGCGTCCAGTCTGACCGGCCCGAGGCCTGACCCGGTTGTCTTTTGTGATCACACGAATGGCGTTGTTTCCAGAATCCACCACCAGGACATTTCCACCGGTGCCCACTTGGATGCCTTCCGGCCGGTTAAAGCGGGCAACCCTCTCAAGCCCATCGGTCATCCCGGCAATGCCTGGCGAACCGGCCAAGGTGGAGGTCAGGCCGTTCGTCGTTACTCTGCGGATGATTTCGTTGCCCGTGTCGGCGACATAAAGCGCCCCCGGGGCGAATGCCAGACCTCTGGGGCTGTTGAATCGCGCCGCCGAACCCTGGCCGTCCGCCGCTCCCGGTTTGTCACGCTGGCCCGCCAGTACGTAAAACTTGGTTCCCGGCTTGAAAGGCTGGGGCTGCGGAGGTGCTGGCTTGGGAGCGGGCATCGGCGTGGGCGGAGTCTCGGGAGCCGCCTTGGCCTGGTTTGACGAAGTTGAAGCCACAGCCGCCGCCGGCATCGGCTTGGAGGCTGCAGCCGCTTTGGACTCGTGGTGATGACCCAGGCGCCACGCGTAAATCGCCGCGATCAACACTGCAGTCCACGCCGTCCCCGCCAGCCACCAGATCTTGCTGCCGCTGCTTTGCGCATCAGGGCTGGTTGGCTCCTCTCCAGTCGGCGGAACCTCCAGTCCCGCCAGATGCTTGCCCGACGTTTTGGCACTGATGTCCAGTCCAATCCATTCCGCCACCGCTACGGCGCTGGGTGGCCGTTGCTCCTGTTCTTTGGCCAGACAAGCCATGATCATGGCCGCCACACTCGCCGGCACTTCGTTCTGGATCTCCACCGCTTGCAACCGCTCCATGATAGGCTCGGGTGCCTCATGCAGCACTTGATACGTCAGATCCCCTGTGTAAAATGGCGGCAAGCTTGTCAGCAACTCGTAGAGCGTCGCTCCCAGCGAATATATGTCATCCGCCGCCTGCGGATTCCTCCCCGCCAAATGCTGCGGACTCATGAACTCCAATGTCCCAATCACTGTTTGCCCCGCCGTAATCCGGCTCATCGAATCACTCATCACCGCCGCAATCCCGAAATCCGCCAGCTTCAGCCGCCCTTTCCCGTCCACCATGACATTGGCCGGCTTCAAATCCCGATGCACCACTTTTTCTCCGTGCGCATAATTCAGCGCCGCGCACAACTGCTGCACCAGCGGGCGCAGGTAATCCCACCCCAACACTCGCTTCGGCTGCTCCACCCTCAAACCCGCCAGCGTGGACCCCTCCACGTATTCCATCACGATGAATGCCATGCCATCGGACTCCTCGTGCAGGTCGTGGATGCGCACAATGTTGGGATGGGTCAGCTTGCGGCTCCTCGATGTTTCCCGGCGCAGATTATCCAGCGCCGCCGGGTCCCCGCGAATTTCCGGCGGCAAGAACTTCAGCGCCACCGGCTCGTTCAAACGCTCATCCCGGGCCAGCCACACCTCGCCCATCCCGCCCTGACCCAGAAGTTTGATGAGCACATACCTTCCCTGCGCAAACAACTGTCCCGGCTGCAATGGCATCGTTTCCGACATGGGCGACTCTCTCCATCCCAATCTAACCACCCGTCCCCAAGTTGGCCACAGCAAATTCCGCCCATGGCATAGTTTCAAACCAGAAATTGGATCGGGTCAAAGGAATCACACCTTCCCCACCGAATCCACAAACGGCTGTAAATCACCACACGCCCCTCCGCTGCCGCCATCGAAGCGATCTCCCTGTCGGGAGTGCGGTTTCCCTTGGGCAGGTCGAGGGTGTGAACGGCGTCATGGCTTGCGGCCGCCAATTCGCGCGCAAGACGTCGCGGCAATTGCGCATCAACGATGAACTTCATGCCGCCAGCGGCTCAGTCCGTTTAATCTGGCTGAGGCGCGCGCCATAAGCGCAGGCGGCCTTCAAATCCTCCGCCTCCAAGTCGGGATAATCGGCCAGTATTTCTTCTGCGCTCATCTCTCCACTCAGCAATTCCAGCAGAAATTCTACCGGATAACGCAAGCCGCGCACACACGGCTTGCCATGGCAGATGTCAGGGTCCACCGTGATGCGTGACAACAATTTAGCGTTCGACATGCTCCCAACCTACACCGACTGTCAATTCCTGCCAAGAACACTCTTTGCAGCACCGCCAAGAGGAG
>JBEKOF010000378.1:0-4845 GCA_049522055.1 Verrucomicrobiota bacterium
CAACCCGGCCAGCAGATCATCAAAATCATCCATGACGAACTGGTCAAACTCCTGGGCTCCTCCAACGCCGGCCTGGTCTTGAGCGGCAATCCCAGTTGCATCATGATGGTCGGCCTGCACGGCTCGGGCAAAACCACCTCCAGCGGCAAACTCGCCCGCCTCCTCCAAAAGCAGGCCCGCCAGACCCTGCTGGTCGCCGCCGACGTTTATCGCCCCGCCGCCATGGACCAATTGGAAACATTGGGCCAACAAATCCAGGTTCCCGTCTTTGCCCGCAAAGGCGAAACGGATGTCTTGCAAATCGCCCGCCTGGCGCTGGATTTCGCCCGGCTCCACAACCGCAACACCCTCATTTTCGACACGGCCGGCCGCCTGCAAATTGACGAGCCGCTTGTCCTCGAACTGGTGCGCCTGCGCGATCTGGTCAAACCCCAGGAGATTCTTCTGGTCCTGGATGCCGCCACCGGGCAGGAGGCGGTCCATGTGGCCACCCATTTCGATCAGGCCCTGCACATCACCGGGGCGATCCTGACCAAACTGGATGGCGACGCGCGGGGCGGGGCCGCGTTGAGTTTGAAAGCCGTGACAGGCAAGCCCATCAAGTTCGCCGGCGTGGGGGAGAAGTTGGACGAATTTGAGGCCTTTCACCCGGACCGCATGGCCTCGCGCATCCTGGGCATGGGGGACGTGGTCGGCCTGGTGGAGCGGGCGGCCGAAGCGGTGGACCTGGACGACGCCAAACGGCTGGAAGAAAAAATGCGCAAGGGCCAGTTCACGCTGGAGGATTTTCTGGGCCAGCTCCGCGCCATGAAGAAGCTCGGCTCCCTGGAAAGCCTCATCGGGATGATGCCTGGCGGGGCCGAGGCGCTCAAGCGCACCGACCTGAACAAACAGGAAAAGGAATTCAAGCGGATGGAGGGAATCATCTGCGCGATGACGCCGCAGGAGCGGCGCGCCCCGCAAATCCTCAACGCCAAGCGGCGCGTGCGCATCGCCAAGGGCAGCGGCGTGCAGGTGGCCGAAGTCAACAATCTGCTCAACCGCTTCAATCAAATGCGCGACGCGATGAAAAACATGGGCAAATTCCAAAAAATGATGGCCCGCATGGGCGGAATGCCCGGCGCCAAAGGCAGATGATTTTCCGCGGCTCATGTTCGGGGCTGACTCCAGTGGCGAACAGCGGATGCTTTTCATCACCCAGATTCGGCGGCCGGTGACTTCCGGCCGGATTGAAAACCGGCGCTCAGGGCAGTTTTTGCCAGCTTGGGCCGGGCGGGGGGGCGCAAATAGACTTTTCCCGACTTGACAGCGCGCAGGGTTTTCCAGGCAGGGTTTTGCTCCAGTTTCTTCGCCTCGCCCCTGGCGCGCTCGAGGTCAAATCCGCGGGGCATGAGGACGATGATGTCGGGGTCGGCCTGGCGCAGGGTTTCCCACTCCAGCCCGGGGGAGCGCCGTCCGGCCTGGCCAAAGAGATTGCCGCCGCCGGCGATCTCGACCAGTTCGGGGAGCCAATTGCCGGCCGCCATGAGGGGGTCCAGCCATTCCAGGCAGGCGACGGCGGGGCGGCGCTTGAGTAGACAGGTTTTTTGGATGATGTCCACGACGCGGTTCTTGAGCTGGAAAAGCAGTTCGCGGCCGCGCTCCGGGACGCCCAGCGCGTCGGCGACGGTCTGGATGTCCCTCCAGAGGTCAGCCAGACGGACGGGGGCAAGGGAAATAATTTTGGGGTGGAGATCGGGGGCTGACGCGAGGGCTTTTTCAAGGTCGGAAAGGGTGACGGCGCCAGCTTCGCACTGGGCCTGGGTGAGGATGAGGTCGGGGCGGAGTTGGCGGAGCTGGTCCAGATCAATCTGGTAGATGGACAGGGCGCGCTGCAAGGGGGAATTGACTTCGTGGCCGATTGGGGCGCTGGAGCCTTCGCGTTGGAGCCGGGCGGAGGTGCAGACGGGCAGGGCGCGAATTTCGGGGGGGAAATCGCACTCGTGCGAGCGGCCCTTGAGAAGGTCCGCGCAGCCCAGGGCGCAAACCATCTCGGTGCAGCTTGGAAGCAAGGAGACAATGCGGCTGGGTCTCATGGCTTGAGAAAGGAGAGAATATCAAGCCATGAGAAGATTTGCCATCTTATCTTATTATGCGGCGGGTTTGTCTTCGGGGATGCGCATGCAGTAGAAGGACCGGTAAACGAAGATCAAGGCGATGAGGAAGAAAAACACGCCGATGGCGGTTTTGGCGCTTTGGGTGGTCATGGTGACGGCAATTTCGGTGGCCAGCAGGCCAAAGAGGGTGGTGAATTTGATGACCGGGTTCATGGCCACGGAGGAGGTGTCCTTGAAAGGATCGCCGACGGTGTCGCCGACGACGGTGGCGGCATGGAGATCGGTGCCCTTCTGGCGGAGGTCCACTTCGACAATTTTCTTGGCGTTGTCCCAGGCGCCGCCGGCATTGGCCATGAAGATGGCCTGGAAAAGACCGAAGAAAGCGATGCCGATGAGGTAGCCGATGAAGAAATAAGGATTGAAGAACGGCAGGGCGAGGGCAAAGCAGAAGACCACAATGAAGATGTTCCACATGCCTTTTTGGGCATAGACCGTGCAGATGCGGACGACTTCCTTGCTGTCCTTAATCGAGGCGGTGGAGGCGTCCAGTTTGATGTGTTCCTTGATGAAAACCACCGCGCTATAGGCACCGGTGACGACGGCCTGGCAGGAAGCGCCGGTGAACCAGTAAATGACCGCGCCCCCCATGATGAGGCCCAGAATGATCTCCGGCTGCACAATGCTCAAGGCGTCAATGACGGGCTTGAACGGCCCGGCCATTTTAGAAGCGACCTGGGCTTCGTACATATTCTGCAACAACATGATGATGCCGAAAACCATCGTGGTCGCGCCGACGACCGCCGTGCCGATGAGCACGGGTTTGGCCGTGGCTTTGAAAGTGTTGCCGGCGCCGTCCCCTTTTTCGAGTTGGTATTTCGCGTTCTCAAAATCCGCCTCGAAACCGAAATCGCGCTTGATTTCTTCCTTGATGCCTTTGCGCCCTTCGATCTGGCTCAATTCATAGACGGATTGGGCATTGTCGGTCACCGGGCCATAGCTGTCCACGGCGATGGTCACCGGTCCCATGCCCAGGAACCCGAAGGCGACAAGGCCGAAAGCAAAAATCGGCGCGGCAAAGGCAAACTTGAGCGGCAGCAGGGAATGGAGCGCGGGATTACCGGAGAAGTAATAAGAGGCGGCCATGAGGACCATGATGCAAAGCCCCATCCAGAACGCGGAGAAATTGCCGGCCACGAAGCCGGAAAGGATGTTCAGGGACGCGCCGCCGTGTTTGGAGCAGTTGGTCACTTCGCGGACGTGACGGGAGTTGGTGCTGACAAAGACTTTGGTGAATTCCGGGATCAACGCGCCCGCCACCGTGCCGCAACTGATGATGACCGAGAGCACCCACCATAAATCCGGTTGCAGCTTGCCGGAGGCGTCGGCGAAATCACCTAGCAGCAGTTTGCTGGCAATGAAAGTGATGGCGATGGAGACGGCGGAAGTCATCCAGACCAGATGCGTCAAAGGGGCCTCGAAATCGAAGTCTTTCTTGCCGGCAAACATCGCCTTGCTGAGCATTTCATTGGCAAAGTAGGAAACCAGGGAAGTGACGATCATCAACGCGCGCATGGAGAAAAGCCAAATAATCAGTTTCGCGCAAACCGTGGGGCTGGCGAAGAGCGCGAGGGCCAAAAAGGCGATCAAGGCCACGCCGGTGACGCCGTAGGTTTCAAAACCGTCCGCCGTGGGGCCGACGCTGTCGCCGGCATTGTCCCCCGTGCAGTCGGCGATGACGCCGGGATTTTTGGGATCGTCTTCGGGAAGCTTGAAGATGATTTTCATCAGATCAGAGCCGATGTCGGCGATCTTGGTGAAGATGCCCCCGCAGATGCGAAGGACCGATGCGCCGAGGGATTCGCCAATGGCGAAGCCGATGAAGCAGGGGCCGACCAGGTCGCGCGGCAGGAAAACCAGGATGCAAATCATGAAGAACAACTCAACCGCCACCAGCAGGAGGCCGACGCTCATGCCCGACCTGAGGGGAATGCCCAGGGTGGCCAGCGGATTGCCTTTGAGGGCGGAAAAGGCGGTGCGGGAATTGGCGACCGTGTTGATGCGGATGCCAAACCAGGCCACGCCGTAGGAGCCAAGAATGCCGAGAATGGAGCAGAGCAAAACCACGACCACATTGCCCAGCGATTCATGTTGCAGCCCCAGGAAATAATACACCATGCAGCAGGCGATGAGCAACCAAAGGATGGCGAGGAATTTGCCCTGGGTGAAGAGGTAGGTTTTGCAGGTTTCCCAAATCGTTTCGGAAACATCCGACATGGACTTATGCACCGGCAGCGCCTTGGTTTGAATGAATGCCCGGATGCCGAAGATCGCGCCCAAGAGGCAAATGCCGATGCCAATATACATCAGCGTGGTCCCGCTGACGCCGCCCAACCCATAAAATTTCACCCCGCCCAAGGTGGGGATGTGGATGTCCGCCTCGCCGGCAAACACGCTGGGAGTGAGAGAAAGGGCTGCGGCTGAAAGAGCCGCCCATAAGCAGTTTTTCTTGTTAAGCATAAATAATGACGCTGGAGTTGATTTAATGACGCCCGAAGTAATGCCACGGGTCAAAGGAATTGCCAACCCATTTTTTGGTGTTTTGCGCACATTTTCTGTCTCTCCTCCGCCGGGTGCAGGACAGAATTCTTCAATTTTGATTTTTCGCTCTTTTTTTGTTGCCTTTGCATATGCCATACACATATACTTCCGGCCATGGATTCCAAACCCACTCCGCAATCGCTCCTCCAGG
>JBEKOF010000379.1:0-3650 GCA_049522055.1 Verrucomicrobiota bacterium
ACCAGTTGCGCGCACCTCCCATCGGTGGGGCCGAACTTCAAAAAACCCGACGCGCCAAAGGACAGTGGTTATGCGCCCAGTCCGATTCCCCCGGAGACGAGCAGCGCGACCAACGCCGCCGACGGAGCAGCCCAGCGGTTTGTTTCGGGCCAGGACATCCCTTTCGATTGGTGGAAGGCCTTTGATTGTCCCGCACTCAATACGCTGGTGGAGAAAGCCCTTCGCCAGAATGACTCCATCACGGCGGCTTGGGCGGCGGTGCGCCAGGCGCAGGAATATGTCTATGCCCAGCAGGGTTATTACTATCCCACGCTGGACGCGGACTACAATGTGACCAGCCAGCAAGTGGCGGGAAATGTGGCCAGCAGCACGGCTCCCGGCATTCAGGGCAACGGCCGGGCGATCACCGCCTATCAAAACACCACCCCCCCCTACAATCAATCCCTCAGTTGGACCATGCATGTCGCCCAACTGATGGTCGGCTACACGCCGGATATTTTCGGCCTCAACCGCCGCACGGTGGAGTCCTTGGACGCGCAAACGGCGGTGCAGCGTTTCGCCCTCGACGCCGCTTACATCACGCTGGCCTCGACGGTGGTTGGGACGGCCATTCAGGAGGCATCCACGCGCTCCCAGATTGACGCGGCGGAAAAGATCATCGCCGCCAATGTCAAGGCCTTGGACATCCTGCGCGCCCAGCGCAAGCTGGGTTATGCGTCGGATTTGGACGTGGACGGCCAGGAGGCCGCCCTGGAGCAAGCCCAGCAAATGCTGCCCCCGCTGCAAAAGCAGTTGGAGCAGACCCGCGACCTGATCCGCGCTCTGGTGGATAATTTGCCCAGCCAGGAGGTGGAGGAAACCTTCCAATTCTCCTCGTTGCATTTGCCCAAAGACCTTCCGCTCAGCCTGCCGTCAACGATAATCCGGCAACGCCCCGATGTGCGCGCCGCCGAGGAGCAGATGCGCACGGCCAACGCCCTGGTGGGCGTCGCCGTTGCCAACCGGCTGCCGGTGGTCACCCTCACCGGCAGCCTGTCCAAGACGGCCACAACCATTCCCCAATTGTTCAATGCTGGCAGCGGCGGTTGGAGCCTGGCCGGCGACCTGTCCCAGCCCATCTTCGAGGGTTTTACGCTGTTGCACCGGCAGCGGGCTGCGGACCAGGCGCTGATCCAGGCGGCGGCGCAGTATCGGAGCACGGTGGTCAGCGCCTTTCAGAATGTGGCGGACACCCTTCATGCGCTGGAATCCGACGCCGATGCGCTCAAGGCCGCGGCCGCGGCCGAACACACGGCCAAGCACGCCTTCGACTTAACCACGCGGCAGCACCAACTTGGCTATTGCAATTACCTGACGCTCCTCAGCGCCGAGGAAGCCTATGACCAGGCCGTGATCGCCACCGTTCAGGCCCAGGCCACCCGCTATGCCGATACGGCGGCGCTCTTTGAGGCTCTGGGAGGCGGCTGGTGGAACCGCGCCGAGCTGGCCGAGAAGGGCTCAGGAATGGCTCAAAAATGACGGCGGATGCAGACAGCCGGAAAAACAGGGTCTTCATCGTGGACGATCAACCGCTGGTGCGCGAGTGGCTCGCTCATTTGATCGGCCAGCAATCCGACCTCGAGGCCTCTGGCGAGGCGGCCAACGCATCCGATGCCCTGCGCCTCATCGGCGCTGTCAAACCGCATGTTGCGATTGTAGAGATTGCAATGGAGGGAGGATCGGGTGGCGACATAAAACACAGTAGATCTTGCCTTCGGTCAGGTTGGCGTAACTCTGGAAACCTTTGACGGTCGGATCCTGCCGGGAAGCCGCCGCCATCTGACAATACTGGCCAAGCATCTGGAAGCGTTTCCCGCTAAAGCGCCGGCGCTTTTGTGCCGATGGTAAATGGTTGGTTTTCAATCATATACGTGATGTCGAATTGGAAACAATTGAGCGTGGAGAAGAAGTTCCTTTCTCCGCGAGAAGTGATTCTGTCGGCGGCGATGTTGCTGTTGGCGGCCTTTTTTTGCCCGGCCGCAGCCGACACCCCGGCCACAGCCCCGGCCCTGGTTTCCATCCCGCGCCCCGTCCTCACCAACGCGATTCAAGTGCGGGAGCTTGCGGCGGAACAGATCGGGTTATCCAACCATGTGAGGTTGACCGGCGTGATGACGTTTGTCGCTCCGCATGAGCATTTCGGCTTCGTGCAGGATGAAACGGCCGGCGCGGTTGTGTTTTGGACCAATCGCGCGCCGCCCATCTCCGCCGGACAAAAGGTGGAGATCGAAGGGCAAGTGGATGCGACAATTTACAGCCCCGGCATCGGCAGTCCGGTTTTCCACCCACTGGGGCCGGCAGAGTTTCCCAAGCCGCTCCGGGTTTCCTTCGCCGACTTGTGGGCCGGACGCGCGGATTGCCAATGGGTGGAAGTGGACGGCATGGTTCATTCAGCCACAATGATGACAAATGATTTCCTGGTTTTGGAAATCGCCATGGAACAGCGGCAAACCCTCAAGGTTTCGATTTGCTCGCCCCAAAAACCGGATACGACCGGCTGGATCAACTCGTGGGTCCGCATTCATGGAGTGGCCTCCGGATCCTTCAACAGCAAGAGGCAGTTTATCACCACCAAATTGCTCGTCCCCGCCCTGGACCAAGTCAGGACGCTGGCGGCGGCGCGGTCGGACCTCTATTCGCTGCCCGTCACATCCCTGGCTTCTTTGGGGCACAGGGCGGAAAAACGGCCGGGCGAGCGAATTCATATCAAGGGTGTGGTGACGTTGCTTTTGCCGGGCGAGGCCCTGTATGTGCGCGAGGGAACCAGCAGCATCGAGGTGCGGACTTCCGAGATGGGCGGGGCGAAGCCGGGGGACCAGGTGGATGTCATCGGCTTTTATGGCAAAACGGACCACGCCTTGGTGATCGAGGACGGGAGTTTTCGCCGCCTGGCCACCGGACCGGCGCCGCTTCCCCTGGCGGTGACAATGGAGGAGATTGCCACCGGCCGCGCCGACGCGGAGTTGGTGACGGTTCCCGCGGTGGCGCTGGAATGGCGGCACGGACCTTCGGAACGGACCCTGCTGTTGCGGGGGACAAACAACGTCATTTTCAAGGCGCGGCTGAACGATGCCAATAACATCGAGGAGTTTCCGGCGGGCAGCCTTCTCCAGGTCACCGGCGTTTGCTCCATTGCTGTGGATCAAAATCTGGACGTGCGCTCCTTTGAATTGCGCTTGCGCTCGGCCGACGACCTGATGTTGTTGGAGCGCCCAGCCTGGTGGACGCCGTCTCGCGTTCTTTGGGCGCTGGGCGCGCTGGCGATTGGAGCCGCCATCACGCTGGGGTGGGCCGGAGTGTTGAAGTGCGCCAATGCCCGGTTGGAGCGGCATGTGGCCGAACGAACCGAGGAACTGGGGCGCAGCGAGGCGCGTTTTCGCAAGCTGGCCGCCTGTCTGCCGGTGGGGGTGATGGAAACGGACGCGCGCGGCAACTGCACCTACGTGAACCAGCGCGGCACGGAAATCTTGGGCCGCCCGTCGGAAGAGCCGGCGGGCTGGGCTTGGAGCAACGCGGTTTATCCGGACGACCGCGAAATGGTGGCGCGGTCCTGGCTGGAAGCGGCGGCGGCGGGGGAGGCGTGGTCGTTGGAGTTCCGCCTGTTGCGGCCG
>JBEKOF010000380.1:0-3649 GCA_049522055.1 Verrucomicrobiota bacterium
TCCTCGCGACCGCCTCCGAAACCGAACGTTTTGAAGCCCATCGTTTCCAGCGCGACGTTCCCCGTTAGGATCATCAGGTCGGCCCATGAAATCTTCCGGCCATACTTCTGCTTGATCGGCCAAAGCAGGCGACGCGCCTTGTCCAGGTTGACGTTGTCCGGCCAACTGTTGAGCGGCGCGAAGCGCTGCTGCCCCCTGCCGCCGCCACCGCGGCCGTCACCGGTGCGGTAGGTGCCGGCGCTGTGCCACGCCATGCGAATGAAGAGACCTCCGTAGTGACCGAAGTCCGCCGGCCACCAGTCCTGCGAGTCGGTCATCAGCGCCGCGAGATCTTTCTTCACCGCCGCCAGGTCGAGGCTCTTGAACTCTTTTGCGTAGTTGAAGTCCTCGCCCATGGGATTGGACTTGGAGGAATGCTGGTGCAGGAGTTCGAGCTTCAACTGGTTCGGCCACCAGTCGCGGTCCGACGTGCCGCCTCCGGCAGCGGGGTGGATAGGGCATTGGGCTTCAGTTGACATGTGTTTTCTCCTTAGGTCGGTAGTATTGAATTGATATTTCCCATTTGGTGTCTTGCCCACGACCGGCTTGGGCCTTTTTCGTGATTTTCCACCCACGGTACTGATTTGCAAGGCTGATTTCCAGTCCGTTCCCGGTTTTTCTCTGGCAGAGGGGGTATTCCGATGCCTTTTGTGGCTTCCAAGCGCTGTTTCTCCCGGATGCGAAGACCCCTTTACCTTTACCAAACATATCGGTTGCCCCCTTTTCCTTTTCACGCGCTGGTGGAAGTTGTGGTCAACCGCCAGGAACTCCCGATGCCCCCCACGATTCAGTTGGACCAGGCGATGGGCTTCAGCCTCTACATGATCAAGGCCGTGCTCGACGGGCGTGGCACGGAAGTTCTTGATCTGGCAAAAACGAACCTGCGGCGGTGAGCGGGCGAAGGAAAGAAATCTTGGATTGAGAGCCGGTCGGAGATATAAATTCAGGCGGACATGAAGAATTCCAAGAATTGTTATGATTGACGTTGAAAAGTATGTCAAAGACCAAATCGCCGTTTTTGAAGCCAACGAAGCCCTGGAAAAACGCCTGGAGAATCGTGAACTGCGACCCGGGCGCGGCCGGGAGGGCGATCTTTTTTATGGCCCATACTTGCTCATTTCCCGCGAGAAGGGCGCCGGCGGGAACACCGTTGCCCGACTGGTCGGAAAGCGGCTGGGCTGGCAGGTGTTCGACAACGAAATGGTGGATGAAATCGCCAAACAAGCGCACGTGCGCCGCCAGTTAATTGAGAGTTTGGATGAGCGAGTTCAGGCAACGATCCAGGACATTATTAACCAATTACTGATTCCCGGGGAAATCGGCGAATCGGATTATCTGAGCTATTTGAAGCAAGTGGTGCTCGCGCTGGGTCATCAAGGGGACGTAATAATCGTCGGGCGCGGAACGCGGTTCATTTTGCCCAGCCGGTTCGGTTTGGATGCGCGGGTGGTTGCGCCGATTGAGGCGCGCATCCGGCGGATTGCCGACAAAGCGCATTTGAGTTTGGCGGCGGCCCGGGTGGAGGTCAAAAAAACCGATCGCGAGCGGGTGAAGGCGGCCCGCGACAATTTTGGTCACGATGTGACCGACCCTTTGAACCACGACTTAATCATCAACACGGCCGAGATGAACGGCGAGGCGGCAGCCGAGGTGGTGATAACGGCACTTCAGCAAAAGCTGGGTGTCCAGATCAAAAAGAGCGGCCAGAAATCATAAGGCGCAAAGGAATCAGTCCGGACGATCGCTTGTTCTTGCGGAGCCTTGGATTGCTGCCGCGTTGAACAGGGCTGCTGACATACATGACAAATCAGCTTCCAGATTTATTGTCGGCGTTGCCGGATTCAACGGTGATGGGCCGCCTTTATGCCCATTTTTCCGGTCATGCTTCGACCGCAGGAACGCGGCTCATGCTCATCCTGGTTCTGGCCATGCTGGTGCATCTGGCGGTCAAGGTCATCGGGAACACCACCGAATGGCTCATCAACAAAAGCCACGCGCAGAAAAGTCGTTTCGGCTTCGTCACGCATCAGCCAAAGTTCATCACCTTTGTGCAACTCATTGGTAATGGCGTGACATTCCTCATGTATTTTTTAGCCCTGGGACTGGTGCTGCAGGAATTGGGCGTGAATCTGAAGGGTTATCTGGCCAGCGTTTCCATCGTTGCTCTGGCCATCAGCTTCGGTTCACAGGGATTGGTGCAGGACGTGGTGATCAGCCTGACGTTGATTTTTTCGGACACGATGGATGCGGGCGACATGGTGGAAATTACTGGCGCCACCACCACCGTCGTTGGGCGGGTGGAGGAAATCGGCCTGCGTTTTACCAAGCTCCTCAATTTTTACAACCAGATTGTCTGCATTCCCAACCGCACCATTGGCAATGTCAGCCGGTTCCCGCACGGCGGCATTTATGCCTACGCGGACATTCAGATTCCGGCGGACACGGACCGAGACAAAGCCGTCCATGCCATCGCGGACATCGCCAATGGAATGTGGGTGCAGTTTGGCGCGATTATATTGAGTGAGCCGGCGGTTGGCCCCTTGGAAACGGCCAAAGGCGGCGGCTGGCATTTCGTCCGGGTCCAGTTCAAAATTTGGCCGGGACAGGGGAATTTGATCGAAACGACTTTTCGTCAACAGATCATCTGCGCCATGAAAATCTCCAATCCGAACTACGCCGAATGGCAGGTGACTGTGACCTATCGTACCATGACTTCTGCGAAAAATGAGAAGCCACGTTTGGAACCAGGTTCTGGCGAGCGGGCAGGTTGAAATGGTTCTCGTTCATACCACACTTAATGGCCTCACTCCGGCTCCGGCTTGCGGGTCAAAACCCAGATGTGGTTGCGAATGGCTTGGATTAAGGTGTCCGCGTCGGTCTGGTCGAGGCGGCGCAGGACTTTTTCCCACCGGTAGGCGAAGCTGCCAGCCGGGTCGTACTTGCAATGTTGGAAGAGGGTGTCGAAGGCGCGGCGGCGCTTGCGGTAGTCTTCCTGGATGTGAAGAAACCGCTCGCGCAATGCCGCCAGGTAGGCGCGGGCGAATCCGGTGCCGTTGGACAGGAGTTTGGCCCGCGTGTTGGCGGGCCGGGCGTAATGTTCAGCAAAGGCGTCCAACGGGCGCTCATACTCGCCGAAAGCGCCACTGTGATCGCTGACCAGTATCTCCGCCGGCAGCCCATCCTCGCCTTCCCGGATGACTTCGTCGCCATCGTCGAAGACCGGGCAGGGGCCCTCGTTCAAAGCACGGCCGACAATCAGGCTGGAGGCGGCGGCCCTGCCGAGCAGGGTGGCCAGCTTGATGGCATAGTCGGGCCGCGCGAGTTTTTCCAGGAGCACTTTGTCGCTCGCCACCCCTTCCAGATAGTCCCGCTCGAAGTAGGTGGTGCGAATGATCTGTCCGCGATTCTTCCCCGCCCGGCCGTCGTAGGATTCGCTCAGGCGGCGCATGACGACCCGGGAGGGGAGGTTCATGCCCAACTGGCGGCAGCCGAGCCTTCGATCCAGCCAGTAATCGGTGTAATCGTCGCTTTCCTGGATGGATTCGAGGAGTTCCTTGCCTTCGTCCAAATGCTCCCAGACGCCCCACTTGAGCAGGCGCATAAAGCGTTT
>JBEKOF010000381.1:0-3641 GCA_049522055.1 Verrucomicrobiota bacterium
GTGCGGCCTTGCCTTGCCAAATCGAAATTGATATTGACGGCCAACGGCTAAAGCGTTGGCTTTTCCGCGACCAGGGCAAGTTGAAGTTGGGCGACGAAAAGCCGTCCCATGGCAAGTTGCCGCGGAGAGGCGCGCAACCGGACAACGAAGCAGAACCGCTGGACTTGGAAAACAAAGGCCAAGGAAAGTGGCGGCAGACCGGAAAGCGATTGTTGTCAGACTGTGACGCACCACCAACCTACAATCCCGACGAACTTGAAGCGTATGAGCGGCGAAACGGTTACGAAGAAGCAGTGGCAAAGGCGATAGTCGCGCAAATCTGTGACGGTCTATCAATCCGTGAAGCGGCAAAGAAGGTTGGCCTGAGTCATAGTTTCGTGGGCGCCGCGAGGATTCAACGAGAGGTGAAGTCGTTGCGGAAAGGCAAACTCCTTGCAGAAATGAATGGCAAAGTCGGATTAAGCCGAGCGGTGGAACTGAGCCATGCGGTCGCGGAGGAAGCCAAAAGCAGCTTTCTGAGGGACAATCCGACTGGCCATGTCATTGTGCAGAAGGACCCGACGTTGACGGATGCAATGAGATCTGCCCGTAAGGTTTTGGCGGGATTTCCACCAGAGGACGAGTTGGATGCTGGACATTTCATTGCTGCGTTGGAGGAAATGGGGGTTTCGGCCACCGCAAGCCGGGCCGAAATCAGCATTGCCACGATTGCTTTCCGCCCTGCCTGCCTCTTGGATCCAAAAGCTGCTCCATGCCTTAAAATGCTCGTGGAACTGCTGACCGACGTCCGCTACGGGAGCGAGACGGCTGCGGCATCGGCGAGAAGAACTCTCAAAATTCTTACCAAGGGCAGACAAGGCAACGCCTGCCGGGTCCCCGATACTGTTTTGGCAACTGAATCGTTGGCGATTTGTGTCGCGCTTCATGATCTTCGCAAAACGTGGCAAGTATTCGATCATGAACCACGCGCGACACGCTTGGAAGGCATTCGCAAATTGATCGGCGAAGAGGAGAGGGATTTCAAGGATATGGAGCTCAAATCGCTCTTGCTCAGCGGGGTCGGCTTGCCAGAAGCATCAGCGAGGGTTGCGGCAAAAGCCACAGGCATCAGTTACAAAACTTTCCTCCGGGTATGGAATCAAAATCCACAGATACAGAAGTTCTTCGAAATGGCCGGTTGCCAATAATCTCTCTGTCCATTCTGCTTTCCCAAACCCATCCTTCGGGCGCGACGCCGGACACTCGCATGTATTGGTGAATGAACAAGCAAATACGCCGTCGCAAATTCTTGAGTTTAAAGCGCCGAAGCCAATTCAACCGAAAACGACGTTTGGCCCGCCAACAGCCTGTGCGGCTTCCCCCCACCGCCACTGGATCGTCTCCGGCGGGCAGAGAGACGGCATCCCCAGCATGGATGCCGACATCTTGGTTGTCTTTGAGTGTCGAGTAGAGGGACGGCGCGAACATGATAAGGCCGATGACTTCCAGCGGTCAGCCCTTTCGAGCAGCTGCGCACGGGGCTGAAGAAGGAGCAGTCGGCGCAAACGGCGTTGGGTTGATCACATAAACCACGGACGATTGCCGGATCCCATTGGGCGGCGGTGATCTAGCCATTGGGGCCTTTCAACCCCAGAGGTGACGACCGTCACCTCTGGCACATGTTATTGAACACCAGCGATTTGTGAATAAGATTTGCATTTCTGTGACAATTTCGCATACTGCCGCAACCATGAAAAAAACCGACAACCACAAAAGCCAATCGAAGGTCGAAGCAAACGAGCCATCGGGCGTGCCGGTGGCCCAGGCCCTCGCAAAATCGACCACCGTTGAACTTGCCACTCCTCTCACCGCTGAGGAAAAGCAGCGTCTCTCCAGGTTGGAAAAAGTGATTGACGCAAAACTGGGCGATTTTTTTGAAGTTGGGAGCGCCCTCATGGAAATCAAGATTAATAGGCTATTTCGCGAAACACACCGGAACTTCAACGTGTACTGCCAGGAACGTTGGGGATTTGGCCGCAGCTACGCGAACAAGTTGATTGGCAGTGCGGAGAGGATTCAACTGCTCCCGGAAAACCAACCCAAACCGGCCAATGAATTCCAAATTCGCCCATTTCTGAAATTGGAACCCGAAGAATTCCCCAAGAAATGGCAGACGATCGTTGATGCGGCAGGCGCAGGTAAGGTCACCTCCAGAATAGTGGAAGAAGCACTCAATCTGCCCAAGCGAAAGCGGAAACGGCGAAATTTGAAGACATCAGATCAAAGAGAGAAGATCAATGAACTCTTGGACAGCCTTCGCGCCGCGCTGGAGGAAAAGAACGTGGAGGACGCGCTGAAGGAACTGGTGAGGTTGGAGAAGTTGCTCAAGCCCTAAAGCTGCCTCCGAGTAGCGGTTCTGTGGTGGCGGGGGATTTGAGGGCGTATCCGCCGCCAGCCAGTTTTCTGAATTGGGCAATCATGTTTGCCACCCAAATGCTTGGCTCAACATGTATCAGGGAGACTGTGCCAAACGTCAGATATCCCCGCGATTTCAGATAGCCGCCGCAATCAAAGCCGACGTGACGCGTCGCTGGCTCGCCAGGGGCTATAAAATTCTCATTGCATTGTAACATCTATTATGATATTGTGCATATACATGTTACCATGTCTGACGCATTGAGAGCATTGAAGAATTATTTTGCCGAACTTGGCGCTGATGCTGAGTTGATCCCGGACGAGGATGTCAAACGGCGGTTGCCGTTGTTTCTGGGTCAGCTTTACGAACCAATGCGGGCTACCGTATTTGGTCGGCCGATGCATCTGATGGTGGCCGTAAAGGGCCAGCACCCCACACCGGCTGAACTCGAAACTCATTCGAAACTGGTGGGAAGACACCTGGGGCCTGATGTGGCATTTGTTCTTGATGGCCTTCCATCGTACGCGCGAAATCGGTTGCTGAAGAGGCGCATCCCCTTCATCGTGCCGAACCGTCAGATGTTCCTGCCTGGCGTGATAATCGACTTGCGAGAGGTCCATGGCGAACCCACCCATCAAAAGCCTGGTGTTCCATTGTCGATGCCGGCACAACTTCTTCTCCTGCGCCACTTACAGAACCACATTGGCCATCAGCCCTTGGCACTGCACGAGTGGGCGGCGGATCTCCAGTATTCCAAAATGAGCATGACTCGCGCACATAGAGAACTGCTCAATGCTGGTTTGGTGGAAGAGGCCCCCCCTGGCAAAACGGTGGCGGTTCGCTTTGCCGCGGAAGGCCGTGCCTTGTGGGAGCGTGCGCTGCCTCTGTTGCGCAACCCTATCCAGAAGGAGGGCCATTTTCGCCTGCGCAATGCCCATCCAGAATGGGGGTTTGATGCCGGGTTGACCGCGTTGGCGCACTACACCGACTTGGCGGAAGGGCCGGAGCGAATGCTGGCAATCTGGCGACTTTCGAAAACTCAAACAGAGGCCGAGCCCGTGCCTGATCGGGATACGGGAACTGTGGTAATACAGCGATGGCGGTATTCGCCGGCAATTCTGGCGGACGACCGTCGGACGGTGGACCGGTTGTCACTGTATCTGTCGCTGCGCGACAGCGCAGACGAAAGGATTCAATCGGCCCTGTCGCGCATGCTGGAGGGGGTAAAATGGTAAGGGGTTTCCCT
>JBEKOF010000382.1:0-3641 GCA_049522055.1 Verrucomicrobiota bacterium
CTACCCATTACTCAACCAACCCCGCCGCCGCTTCGTAGAAATCTCCCATCGCAACCGCTACTGGAAAGGACGCCCCCGCAACTATCGAACCCTTAACTAAGGGCCATTCGGAACTGACCCCTCGGCTCCAACCGACCATCGTCACGACCAACCAGCCCTATAAAAACTGGCCCAAAATCTTCAACAACGACTGCACCCTGACCAGCGCCGTGCTGGATCGGCTGCTGCACCACGCTGAAACCGTGGTAGTCGAAGGCCGGAGTTACCGCATGAAGGATCAGATCGAAACGCCCTAACGTAAACTCAGCCAGAGCCATCGTAGCGGAATGCAGTCTGCAATGATGATTTCCAAGTTTCCATAAACGGTTCAGTTACGCAACGCGACGGCTGTTGGCTGGAGCGATTTGCCGCCGTGGTCTGGAACATGAACTGCATCTCTCGCTCACCCTCCCGGTCATAACCGTAGAACTGTCCGGTATCCACGCCGATTTCGGAAGCCGTATGCTCGTTGGTAAACAGAAACATGAGCCTGCCAACATCTGCGTTGGCCGTGGTCTGTGCTGGCGCATCTACGCCATGCACGAATGCAACTCTCTCCGCAACGCGCCAATTGCCTTTGTAGGTTCTGACCACCGTCGCTTTGAAGTGATGCAGCGCGTAATTGGATGGCCCTCTGTCCTCCCAGTGATCTTCGTAAACACAAACCAGCAGGACGCAATTGTAATCACGAAGGTTGCTCTTGAGGATTCTCGATGCTCTCCCTCTGAGAATCCGAAAATCTCGCGTTGATACCCCCAGATCGACAGCCAACCACCGCCGCAATCAATCCCACCACGATAATGACGCAGAGCTTTTGCATAAGCGCGATTGACGCGCCATTAATTATGTGGCGACGGTTCGCTTATTAAAACACAAAAATCCAGCCTCGTCAGCCTGGCCCGTCCAATCCAACTGCATTTCCAAACCGGCGGTGACAGAAAGGCCCGATCCATTGTCAACCGCCCGAATTGCATCCCGTCCTCGCCGCCGGCCACAGCTTTGGCGAGATGGCTGACTCGCAGCCTTGATTCTAACCACGGATCACACGGATTACACGGATATGAAAGACACTTTAACGCAAAGTCGGAAAGCCGCAAAGCCGCAAGCAAAGAAGTTGAACAGGAGCACTCACGCCTCCAGGGCGGGGCTGAACATGAAAGAAACAAGGACTCAAGGGACGAAAAGGACGCAAGTCGCCGATTGCGCAACATGGTGATACATAACGAGTTGTGAAACGAGTTGCTTGAGAGCAAACAGAAAACAGAGGCGGAATAGTTTTGCCATACCTTGGACGGCGGGCAATCCAAAACGGACTTTCACGGACGAGCACGGGCTTGCACGGATCAATAATGCCATCGCTTCGACGTGGGGGAGGCCTCTTCTGCATCGTATTGGATGGAAGCTTTTTGAGGTTTATTTCGCTTGACGGGGTTGAGCTTAACTGCTAAGTTCCGGCGGTATGATTGGAAATGGGAAACACCCGGCCTTGATCCTGGCCTTGGCGCTCGTCGCGGGCGCGTCAAACCGCGCCTGGCCCGCCGCCGCGCCCGCCGTGGCGGGGGATGAGGCGGCGGGACAGGCGCTCGCGGAAAAAATCCGCTCTTCGGTGCCGACGGAGAATTACGAAAGGCACGCGGTCCTGCTGATTGATTCGAAGACCGGCCACGAGGAAATCCCTGTGGCCTGCCAGGTGATCATCCATCCGGAGACCGGAGACTGGGAGACGATCTACCAGACGAGCGCGACCAACCAGGCCAGAGCGGAGCGGCTGGTCATCACGCACCGCCCCGGCGCGCCGAACCGGTATGTGTATGACAACCAAGAGGTTGCGCCCGCGGCCACGGCGGTCCCGTTTGCCGGCTCGGATTATTCGCTGGGCGATCTGGGCCTGGAATTTTTGCACTGGCCCGGGCAAGCCGAGTTGAAAGGGGAGATGCGCCTGGGCCAGCCGTGCTACGTGCTCCAGAGCACCAACACGCCGCAAGGGGGCATCGCGCGCGTGAAATCTTATATTGACAAGGAGAGCGGCGGGCTGCTGATTGCCGAGGCTTTCGACGCCAATGGCTCGCGCCTCAAGTCGTTTTCCCTGCACGGGAGCAGCTTCAAGAAAGTCAACGGCCAGTATCAGCTCGAAAAGATGGAGATGGTGAACGAAAAAACAGGCTCGCATACCGTGCTGAAATTTGATATGCTCAAGGACTGAATGAGCGCGCACACCTGGCAACGGATTGGGGACATTGCCTTTGTGGTGGCGGCGTCGGCCCTGGCCTTCGCGGTGGGCTGGCGCAGCCTGCAAAAAAGCGCCGAGCCGGTGGCCCTGGTTGTCAAGTGGATCATTACCGTGGTTTTGGTGGTTGGGACATTCATGATGCTGACCCCTGGCTTGGAAGGTGCCTGGCCGGTGATTGTGCTGATCCCGGCGCTGACCGTGGGGCTTCTCTGGGCGCCCAGCGTGGGCGAGATGCTGTCCAGGCTCATGTCCGGCGGGATGGACGGCGGGGACACGCCCATGGAACGGCAGCCCTTCTATTCCATCGCCGAAACCAAGCGCCGCAACGGGCATCCGCATGAAGCGGTGCAGGCGGTGCGGGAGCAATTGGAAGAATTTCCCGGCGATTTTCCCGGCACCATGCTGATGGCCAGCATCCAGGCGGAGGACCTGAATGATCTGGCCGACGCGCAAACCACGCTCGAACGCTGGATCAATGGCCCGGCGGCGACGCCGCCAGGCATCGGTTCGGCGCTCACGGCGCTTGCGGACTGGCAACTGCAATACGCGCAAGACCCCGAAGCCGCGCGGGTGGCCCTGGAACGGATTGTCCAGATTTTGCCCGACACGGCCATCGCGCATCGGGCGGCGCAGCGTCTGGCCCATCTGCCCACCGTGGAGCACCTGCTGTCCGGCTCGACCGCCGCCACCATAGGGTTGCGCCCCGGGGAAAAAAACGTGGGCCTGCGCAAAGATAACACGGGGCCGGCGGCGCCGGCCGTGGATCAGGACGCGCTGGCAGAAAGCCTTGTCCAGCAATTACAAAAACATCCGGCGGACACGGCGACGCGGGAGAAACTGGCGGTCCTTTACGCCGAACATTATCACCGGCTGGATCTGGCGGTGGAACAACTCGAGCAACTGATCGGGTTTCCGAACGAATCGCCCAAACACATCGTCCAATGGCTCAACCTGCTGGCCGATCTGCACATTCGGGCGGGCCAGGACGAAGCGGCCGCCGAGGCGGCGTTGCGGCGCATCCTGGAACGATTCTCCACGCCCGCGCTGGTGGAGCCGACGATGGCCCGGCTGGCCGCGCTGCACGGGGAGATGAAAGCGGGCCGGAAACCCCAGATCAAAACCCTGGGCCAATACGAAAAAAACATCGGCCTCAAACAAACCAAGGGTTAGCGCGGTTTAAGAAAAAGTGTAGCCGAGGGTTGATGGGGAAAGTGTTCGGCGAGGCGCCGAACACGGCAGGCGAGGGAGTTAGAGTTCTGAGGTCTCAATGCAAGAGTTTTTTTGAGTTTTTTTAACAGAATTGACTTCATGTTGTGGCCTCGTTTTTTGGACGGTAGGGGCTGTGACGGCTTTGGAGGGCTTTGAGGTATCT
>JBEKOF010000383.1:0-3606 GCA_049522055.1 Verrucomicrobiota bacterium
GGGAAGCCAGCGATTATGTGGGCGGATGGGTCATGGTGGCGATGGTCGTTCTGGGCGTGGGGCTGCGGTTCGTCCAGGAATCCAAGGCCGACGCGGCCGCCGCCAAGTTGAAGGCGATGATCAAGGTCACCGCCACGGTCGTCCGCGATGGCAAAGCCCAGGAAGTCCCCTTGCAGTGCCTGGTCCCCGGCGACATTGTCAAATTGTCCGCCGGCGACATGATCCCGGCGGATGTGCGCGTTCTTTCGGCCAAGGATTTGTTCATCATCCAGGCCACGCTGACCGGGGAATCCCTGCCGGTGGAAAAATTCGACCCGCGGGAAACGCGCGAGAACCTCTCCCCGCTGGAATTTGGCAATTTGTGCTTTTTGGGCACCAGCGTCGAAAGCGGGGCGGCGCAGGCGCTGGTGGTGGAGACCGGCGCCCGCACCTATCTGGGCGGCATCGCCAGCAGCATGCTCACCCAGCAGATTGAGACCAGCTTCGATAAAGGGATCAAGAAGTTCACCTATCTGATGCTCATGTTCATGCTCGTCATGGTTCCCGCAGTCTTCTTCATCAACGTCTTTAGCAAAGCGCCCTCGGATGTCGGCCCCGATGACTTGCTCAAACTGCCTTCCCTGGCCGGCAAGCTGGCGGCAAAAGCGGACCCTGTCTCCTCATTTTTGAACGAGCAATTGGACCCCGGCGGCAAAGCAGCCCTGGCCGCCTGGCAGCTTTCCCCCACCAACACCGACCCGCTCCTTGGGTCTCTGGTCTCCAACTTCAGCGCGGTGGTCGCCGGTCCCTCCATTTATGACCCGGCCCGTTTCCAGGGTGTCGCGCTGGAGCCGGAAACCCAGGCCCGCCTGGCCCATCCCCGCGCCCATGATTACCGGCTCAACCGCTTGCTCCTGCAGGACGCCTACCCGGAGGAATTGCAGAAAAGCCCCAGGCACGATTGGTGGAAGGCCTTCACCTTCGCCCTCTCGGTGGCCGTTGGCTTGACCCCGGAGATGCTCCCGATGATTGTCTCCGTCTGCCTCTCCAAGGGGGCGCTCGCCATGGCCAAGAAAAAAGTCATCGTCAAGCGCCTCAATTCCATCCAGAACTTCGGCGCGATGGACGTCCTCTGCACCGACAAGACCGGCACGCTCACCCGCGACCACGTCATCCTGGAACTGCATTGCGATGTCTTCAAAGCCGAGAGCGACCCCGTGCTGCTGGATGCCTACCTGATCAGCTATTTTCAGACCGGGCTGAAAAACGTCCTGGATCGCGCCGTGCTCAGCCATCCCGAGGCGAAGCAGAAGTTGTGCATTGACAACTACCTCAAGGTGGATGAAATCCCGTTCGATTTTTCCCGCAAGATGATGTCGGTGATTATCGAGACGCCCGGCCATGAATATCAGATTCTGACCAAAGGCGCGCCGGAGGCGGTTTTTGCCCATTGCACTTCCTTCGAAAGCGAGGGGGAAATCATGCCCATGGAGCCAATCCTCATCGGCGACCTCATCCAGGAATACAACGACCTCAGCGCGGATGGGTTTCGCGTTCTCGCGGTGGCCTCCAAAACGGTGGACAAACGGGCCGCCTATTCCAAAGCCGACGAATCAGAGCTGATTCTCAAGGGCTACATCGCTTTCCTGGACCCGCCCAAGGAGACCGCCTCCCAAGCCATCGCCGCCTTGCAAAACAACGGGGTGACGGTCAAAGTCCTCACCGGCGACAACGATCTGGTCACCCGCAAAGTCTGCAAAGAAGTGGGCCTGGACACCGGCCAAGTGCTCCTGGGCAGCGCCGTGGAAAACATGAGCGACGAGCTGCTTGGCAAGGCGGTGGAAACCACCCAGGTCTTCGCCCGGCTTTCGCCGACCCACAAGCAACGCATCGTCGAGGCCCTCCGCCACAACGGCCACGTCGTCGGCTTCATGGGCGACGGCATCAATGACGCCCCGGCCCTGCGCACGGCGGACGTCGGGCTTTCGGTGGACAACGCCGTGGATATCGCCAAGGAATCCGCCGACATGATCCTGCTGGAAAAAAGCCTCATGGTGCTGGAGGAGGGTGTGCTGGAAGGGCGCAAAGTCTTTGTCAACATCCTCAAATACATTCGGATGGGGGCCAGTTCCAATTTCGGGAACATGTTCAGCGTGCTGGGGGCGAGCGCGTTTTTGCCCTATTTGCCGATGCTCCCCATCCAGGTCCTCACAAACAATTTGCTCTACGATTTTTCCCAGGTCGCCATTCCCACCGACAATGTCAGCGCCAGCCAGATCGCCAAGCCCCAGCCTTGGGGGATGGGGGAGATCACGCGCTTCATTTTATTCATCGGCCCGGTCAGTTCGATTTTCGATTACACCACCTTTTTCGCTCTGTTGTACATATTCCATTGTTGGCCGGTCTCCATGGCGCCCTTGTTCCACACCGGCTGGTTCGTCGAATCGCTCATGACCCAGACGCTCATCATCCACGTCATCCGCACGCGGCAGATTCCCTTCATCCAGGCGCGGGCGAGCACGGCCTTGACGATCACGACCCTCTTCATCATGGCCGTATCGGCGTGGCTGCCCTTTTCGCCTCTGGCGGGCATGCTGGGCCTGGTGCCCTTGCCGGGCCTTTTCTGGCCGATCCTCTTCGCCACCCTGATCGGCTACATGGTCCTCACCCAACTGGTCAAAATGTGGCTCATCCGCAAAAAATGGCTGTAGCGGCCCTTTCAGAAATCTTGGCAAAAGTTCACAGGCCCTTGATTTTTCGCCAGACACGATATAGTTTTTCCACATGACCGCTGTCGCCAACAAGCTGCTGGACGATTTCAAGAAGCTCGCCCCCGACGAGCAATTGATCGTCCGTGAAAGAGTGATTTCCCTCACCGAAGTCCGCCAGCGCGAGGCACTGAATCGTCTGCGCGGCTCCAGCGCCGGAAAGGGCCTGCTGGACAAACTGCTCGCCGACCGGGCCAGGGAGTCTGCCCGTGGCTGACTCCGTCGTCTTGGACACTTCGGCCATCTTGACCCTGACCGGCAATGAACCTGGCGCGGACGAGGTGCAGAAGTACCTGGCCGAGGCCATCGCGGGGCGCATTCAGTTGCACGGCTCGTTCGCCACACTCACAGAGGTGGAATACATCACCGCGCAGGAGGAGGGGGCGGAGGCTGCCCGCCAGCGGTTGGCCGACCTCATGACGATGCCCGCCCAGTGGCTACACTCGGACCCTGCCCTTTGCCATGAGGCGGCCAGACTCAAGGCAGCGCACAAAATTTCTTTGGCCGATGCCTTTGTCGCCGCGACAGCCAGGCGCTTCGATGCCACACTTGTCCACAAAGACCCGGAGTTCCACCCGCTCGCTGCCGAGTTGAAGCAGCACATGCTGCCGCCAAAGTCCGGTACCCTCGCCGTGTGAAGTCTGCTTTATTTGCTATGGACCGGCCTTTCCCCGCCTTGTCCGCCGTAGCCTCCCGTCCTCCAAAGCTTCAGCGACGGAGGATGGCGACGGTGGAAGCTTTAGAGCGTTTCAACAAAAACTGTAGCTGCATGAGACAAACCAGCCCAAGGCGTCTTGGGGCGTGACGCTGGCCAGAGCCCGGCCGATGGCGGCAATTAAGTCGGCGGGGGTCCGTGCCT
>JBEKOF010000384.1:0-3599 GCA_049522055.1 Verrucomicrobiota bacterium
GTTAAAAGCGTCAATACATGAATAGGGGTGGAGACCCTGGTCTTCAGGTCACCCACGTCCAACGCCCCCTCTTCGGCGATGACGACGTGCTTGAACCCGGCGCAACGCAACAGATCATCGCGAACCTCGGGCACGGAGGACCACACGCGGTTAAAAAACAAACGTGGCGCCCCCGAAGTCAGGACCCTGGGCCATATTCTCTGAGTGAGTTGGCGGGCATGATCCGGGCCCAGATCTCCGTCGATGTAAATCAGCGATTCCACCGGAACGAAAAGGTCGGAGCGATGGAGATCGATTCCCGCCGCCGCGGGCAGCTTTCCGCCAGACCGGCTGGCGGCATGGGCCAGGGCGGTAAACACGAAGGTGCGTGAGAAATCCGTGCCACCGGTGATGATGGTCAGACCCGCCTTCAGATTCAGCAACTCCAGCAATTTGGCTGTTTTTCCAGGGGCATGGGCCAGGCGCGGGTCATCCAAAGTCGGGTAAGCTCGACAGTGGGCCTCGATGAAATATTGGCGTTCTGCCGGCGGCAATCGCTCCAACAGGCATAGAAAGCCGAGCACATGCGGGTGGTGAAAGATGTCGAACCAGTTGTAAGTGGTGCTCTTGGACCGGCCGAGCATTTTGGCCAATCGCTCGAAGCTCATCGGGCGCCTGTGCTCTGCGGCAAGCCTGGAGCGCAAATCGCCGAAGATGTCGCGGGCCGAAAACGGATAGCCCGGAGCGGTCATAAATCCGTCATCGGGAAGTTTTGTTTTCCGAGTTTGCTGGTTCATGCCTTTTGGTTTGCCGGCAAACTCGCGGCGGCGGCCTTTGTTCTCACACGCAATGGCAAACCACGTCGGAATTCCGCCAAATCGTGTGGCGTGCCTGCGCATCGCGCTCCCTGCGAATGTTCCATCTTGAGTGTTCGCCTCCCAAGCCCGTGTTCATCCAATCCTCTGGAGGCAGGCCCGTTCCAGACTATGCTCACCACCGAGCACAAGGCGTAACCACCCACCCATTTTCATAGAAGTCTACACTTCCAAAAGTCTCATCTCCATGTGGGCAATAATGTTCAATATATCCTCTTGATCCCTCTGCATTTTATAAAGGTCGAATAGAATGGAAATCTCAGTGGGAAACATCTCGTACACCTTAACGATCCAGTTTAGTGCATCATCATACGTAATCGAATCCTCGTCGTTCGTCCGCTTCATCTCGTATAAACGATCAGCCGCCTTCGGAACGTTATTTTCATCCGCTAACAAAATGATACAGAGGACGATGACATCCCGTGTATTTGTGTCGATTTTGGCTTCCAGTGAAACGTTCGATTGTGCGAGCCTAGCGGCTACACGCTCGCGAATTCGCTCTCGAAAATGGCCGTTAAGTTCTTCGTATTGCATGATTCGTTGCCTAACGGTATCATACACCCGTACAGATTCAAGCTTCAGAAGCATCCCACCACACCGCTAATCCTTGAACGCCGAGGAGTCGCCGAAAGCAGCATTCGACGACATGTCGCCTGAGGTTTCCTGACTCCGCCGATCCAAACCGCCTCCACTCCGCTCCATTGGCGCGCCGCCGATGAACCACTTCCGGCACCTCGGATTTTCTCGATGGGGTGACAAGCCGTCGATTGTCCACCTGATCCCATTCCCGGCCGACATCCTTGAAAGCATAGCCTCGGACAATGATCAGGAAGCTGATCACCGACGCCGCTGTGTCCAATCCCGCCGTTGCCGCGCGCCTGATCGCTACAGACCGTGTCCGCCTGGGTGAGGCGTTGCAGGCTCTGCTGGCCCACGGATCAAGCCGCCGACTTCATTCTCGTCACCAAGTGTGACGAAGTGCCGGGCAGCGAACACGCAGCGATTGGAGCTTGAGCACAATGCCGCCCGCGCTCTTTTTTCAGCGCGGGTTTGTTCTGGCCATACCCCCTTGCCAGGCTTCTCGGCACTTGGATTTGCTCAGGCGCCGGGATATGCTCGGCTGAGAACCATGACAAAAGCACTCGATCTCGACCTGAAAAAACTCAGAGCACGCGCTTTTGACAGGGCAGAATGGGCAGAGGACGTGCTGCGGCGTTATCACGCAGCGACCCTGAGTCTTGACGATGTGGTGGCCCAACAATTGCGAGCGCTCTACAACTGGATGTTCGTCCCGCCAACGCTGTGGCCGTTTAATGTCCAAGATGTGCTGGCGGATTGCCTTGCCGCGCTGGAAAAGGGAAAACGCCTGAACTCCCGGCACCGTCTTCTCATCGCCCTGCTGCCGGAACCGCCGCACGAAGCCATTTGCGCTGCTGTGGCCGGCCACGAACTCCACGTTCAGAAAGGCACCTACGAAAACCTAGTCAAAACGCAGGCCAAGTATGCCCAGAACGAACTTGCCATCAACACGGATCCACAGCTTCGCCAGCAATGGGCGCGCATCAAAGCCGCCTTCAATGTCGAAGCCTATCGCGACCATAAGGGCGTGATCCGCCGGACCATGAGCGCCGAGCGCAACCTGCGCCCGTCGTTTTCCGTCAACATGCGCCGCCGTGAAGATGTTTTTCGCGCGGCGTTCGATGCGTTTTGCCTGCGCTGGAACCTCTATGGCATGCAGAACGACGACCCTCTCCTGCTCAAACTCGCGGTCAACATTACACCCTACGGGACAATGATCCACATCCCCGCCTATTGGTCCTTTGACCCGAAGCGGGACATCCGCTGGGACGCCATCGCCAGCCTCCACCGCGCGCGCGTCACTGGGCGTCAAGGCGCCGCCCTTGCCGATGGACTGGCCGAACGGATGCGCGATGCCGGGAAACTTCCCCATCTCGATGACGAAGCCCTCCGCCTGGGCTTGAAAGGGGAAAAGAAGCACGAGTTCCTGTGCGCTGGTCTTGGCTGGGACCCGCGCACCAGCCCAAAACGCCTCAGCCGGCTCCGGGCGGAATTCAAGAATAGGCGGTTGGTGGACAAAGCGAAGTAAATTCTAGGACAACGATTGGGGACATTCAGTTCCTTTGATAGGCAGACAAGACAGGTGGATGCTCTGATCCATGCTGAATCTTGATCAATTGCAGGTTGCTGTGGCCGCTGCCAAGCGGCAGTTCGGTCTGCTTCAGAAGAAACACCCGGATCTGAAAGCCAAACTCTGGAACGGCGATTCGGTTTCGTACTTGGTCCTGTCATTGCCTGGCGGACAGACAGGGATTGACAGTTCACCGAAACAAATTCTCCGTGAGTTCCCGGCAATGGTCGTTGATGATGATGCCAAGACCAGTGCGTTGAGCATCATGTCCCGCCTTAAAATATTGGAGTGGAAAGCCATAGCAGGTCCCGAAACAGAACGACTGAAGGAACAGTTGGATCGTCTTGCCCCTCAACTCAAGTACGATGAAAAATGCCAGGTCGAGATTCGCTTCAATGACCTCACCTACGATTTGGTCTGGCGACTGCAATCGGATGATCTGGTTGACCGCGATCTCACGCTCCAGACGAAAGCCTCCATCTGCATTGTTCTGGGCACGCTTGCCCAATTCGAGAGGAAACACTATGAACAATGAAGGCTAAAGGCTACCGTGACCAACACAATGAACTTCACCAGCCTCGACTTTGAAACGGCCA
>JBEKOF010000385.1:0-3579 GCA_049522055.1 Verrucomicrobiota bacterium
AGCTTGATGTCACTGTGCCGCATCAGCTTCATGGCGAACCGTTGCGCCACGCCGTTGCGTTGCAGGAATGTCGCCCAGGTGTAGCGCAGGGAGTGGAAATCCGCGTAGCGGCCCAACTCATCCCGATACGCAATGCCGTTGGCTTCCGCGTCTTTGGTCAAACGCCGGGCGCGTGGAATGCCATTCGGGAAAACCAAATCAGTCCCCTTGCATTCGGCTGGCCGGTGGGCGGACAACGCCTCGACTATTTCCGGCACCAGTTGCACTGACTCCTCTTTCTTGTTCTTCGCCGCATAGTCCCGCACCACCACGAACGGCACGGCGGCATCCAGGTGCAAGTCACCCCACTTCATTTGCTTCAATTCCTCTTGGCGCAAGCCAGTCCGCGCGGCGGCGAAGTAAATGATGCCCCGATCTTCCGACCCGGCCACCAGCTTGCGCAATTCCTCATCCGTGAAGGCCCGGCGCACCCGCTTCTGTTTGCCGCGCTCATCGGCCCTGGACACGTTCTTTAACGGGTTGGTCCTGATTCTGGCGGACTTTTCCATCCAGTTCAGCAGCGAGATCATGCCTTGCAGGTAATGGTTCAGTGTGCGCGGCGAGCAGGTCTGCCGGTTGCGCCAGACGATGAAAGAATCGGCGCTGACGTTGCACGGCACCTGCCAATCACATTCTTTCAGCAGAACCCGAATCCGGGAGGCGACCAACCGCGCCCCACGGCCACCGCGACCATTGCGGCCCCGCGCCGTCAGATCAGCCACGTAATCGTCCAGGTGAGCCGTCAGCGCCTTTTTGGCAGAGTCCCGGACGGCCTTGGGTTCCAGGATGCCCGCCGTCTCGCGCTCGCGCTCCTGGATAAACTCATGCGCTTTTTTGTCGGCCACCTGCTTATCCGTCACGCCCAGGGATTTCCACTTGTCCACCGGCATGTCGCCGATGCGATACCGCAGATAATACGACCGTGTTTCCTCAAGCTTTCCACCCCGGCGAAACCGCCTTTTTTCAATAGTAAAGATCATGCTGCTCCTTTCATCATAATTTGCTCAATGTCACTCTGCCGAAACCGCACCGCGCCCCGGATTTTAACCGCCGTCAATGTCCCCGAGGCGACCAGCCTTTCCACCATTCTAACGGAACAGGCCAGCAGACGCGCCACTTCTTTCTTGGTCAGCAGTTGCAACGCTGTCGGTTTGCCCGGTTTGTTTTCAACTTCGTTTTGCATTCTTGTCCTTCCGGCCACGCCCACTGTTCATTCAGAATTTGCCTAATGCCCTCGCATGGGAAATCGGCATGTCCTCCAATTCCGCAATCGCCTTCTTCTTCAAAACTTCGAGCCCCTCCCGCGACATCGGTTTTCCATCCGCCACCACCGCGATAACCAGGTATTGCACCGTCATAATGTCCGGTAATTCCCGGCAGAACGACGGCTGGTCCTCAAAGCTCTCCACTTTCACCCCTTCGTCATCGCGCCACGTCAAAACATGCACACCCCGCAAATCCTTCCGCTTGGCTTTCAAAAAGTCTTTCATCTCCACCCGGAACGCCTTTTGAAGCTCTTTGGTCGAAGGCAGGCGCGACGGCAGGTGCTTAGCATCTTCCTTCATTGCGTCGAATATCTGGCACCCTGCCAAAGCCTGCTCCCGCTCCGCCTCCCAATTGAACTCCTTCAGTTGCTCGATGATGGAACGGTTGGGCTGCCAGTCATGACCACGAAAAAAGCCAGTCTGCGAGCCGTCCTCATATTCGATCATTAAACCGGGCGAATCATTCCCCAGGTCGAGAGAATACGTGAAATCATTCGGCACCACTTCGTTCATCTCGCCACGCAATTTCTCAATTTCCTCACGCAGTGCGACCGGGAGCGCCGCCAATTCCTCCGGTTGATCATTCCGCCCCAGAATCAGCCCACCATCGGGAAAACACTTCCCCAATTGTCCAAGCAATCTCTTGTTCAACTCGATTATTTCTTTCATGGCTCTACGCTCCTTTTGCTCCGACAACCGTCTTGACCGCGAACGCCCCCCTCTTCTTAAAAGCCTGTCGGCAATCTTCCAGATACGCCCACAGCCTCTTTTCAGCCTCCCGTCCCGGCTTTGAACCAGACGACGCGGCCACAAATTCCGCCACGACATTGGCCAGCAGGCCCGAGCGCGTAATGTTCAGACAAAACGCCAGGCGATCCACAGCAAGTTTTTCCCCGTCACTCAGCATGAAACACACGGTATTGTCCCTGGGGCCGTCAATCGAAGGATTGGGCCGCCGGCCAGTTTTCACGCCCTCATCACTCGGGGCACTCGACATTATTGATGTCATGGATATATCTAAACATATATGTTTTGGCGTTGCAAGGACTTTTTTCGTTTATTTTCAGTCCGCAGGCAACCTGTCTGAAACGGGGCCCTGTCCCCTCAGAACTTTCCCCGCTGCGCGTTCCCATGTTGGCATCCGGCTTGCTGTAAACACGAAGGCCAAGCCAAATGCCAACACGCGAACGCTCCGCCCCGACAAGTGCCTGGTCGTGAAGTCGCTGGATTCCAACTTGTGCCCTGTTTGCCCCTCGCAACATGGAATCCACCGCCATCACCATCAGGGAGTTGAAGGCAACCAGGGAAGACCGCTTTTAGGGTGTCAATCTTGCTTTCCGCTGTCGCGGAGGGGGAAACATCAGACTGTGCCATCACTCGCTCTCAGCCGCCGCGAGAGGCGGCAATGCGCGGATGCTGCCTAACGTTCCAAAGCTGAGCCACGGCGCGAATAACGACAAGCGCCAAATCTGGTGAATGCCTCAGCCAACGGCGGACTCGCCGTTGGCTCCAGCGCGGTGTTAGGCGACAAAGGTGCCTCTTGACTTTCACCATTCTCGTCGAAATACTACGACAGCAACGGGAACGTCCCATGTCTGGTCTGGCCCTTGATCAAAAATCTCGCGTGCGGAATTACGCCATTCGACAACGTATTTGCCAGCCTCTGCTCGTGAAGCGACCTGACTCCGAGTAAGTCCAAATGCCGTGAAGACGAGGGATGCAGCCAAGAAATCCAACTCCACCTGCTTGGCGTTTGCAACTCGGAATGATTGACCGTCGCAAATGGATGCAAGGTCTGACTTGCGAACCATCCCGAAATGCTTCTCACCGTCGTATCGGCCACCAAAACATGTTGACTGATACTCAGGCCGTGCGTTTGGTGGAATCGTCCCAAATGTGGCGCAGTCAAAACTCATAATCAGGAGCCTTCCTATTTGTGCTCGCGGACAGCTTGCTCCAAAAGTATAGCTTCGGCAGTGCCTCCGACACCGCTTTGATTGATCTTCGTTGCAATCTGCCTCGCAAGTTCCGCCACCGCGATATACGCTTGCACTTGGTTTGGATGAGAAACGAATTTACTTACCTGGGGGTCAAAGTATTGGTATCCCCACGGATATTTCACTCTTAATACATACTTTTCGCTCATATATTTGTTCTGGACAGTGAAAAGTTCATGCAGCCAAGTCCAGTTCAAAGATTTGACGATTCGAGGCCCTTTGCAGGGCGATTTTGCGGGCGAGGAATTTCTTGAGGGTAATGGCTTGAGGCGAAAAAC
>JBEKOF010000386.1:0-3567 GCA_049522055.1 Verrucomicrobiota bacterium
GGGGGAGAAGGTGGGCTTTGTGCAGCTGCCGCCCAAGCACGCGCCCCGGCCGGCGGCGGAAAAGCCCCCCGCGCGCGGCGCGCAGCCGGCGCGGACCGATTTCAGGGGGCGCGGGGATATTCGCGGCGCGCGCGGCGGAGCGTTGGCCCCGGGTCCGCCGGCGTTGGCCGGACAGAGGCTGCCGGGACAAAGGCTGGCGGCCAAACCGGCGGCTCCCGCCGTTGCGGGGGCGAAAGCGGCGGAAAAGATTGTGGCGCCGGCCACGGGGGAATTGATCACCCTTAAGCCGCCGATCATCGTGAGGGACCTGGCCGAACATCTGAAGCGCAAGCCCTTTCAGATCATCGAGAAGATGATGGAGCTGGGGGTTTTCGCCAACGTGAACCAATCGGTGGAGGAGGAGATCGCGCGGCAGGTTTGCGCCAAGTTCGGGTATCGTTTTGAGGTGGAGAAGCGGGTGCGCGGCGGGGGAACGGTCCACGCAACGGAGAAGAAAATTGAGGTGGATGTGGAGGATGCACCGGAGCAAAGGCGGCCGCGCCCGCCCGTGGTGACGATCATGGGCCACGTGGATCACGGCAAGACGACCTTGCTGGATGTCATCCGCAAAGCTAATGTGGCGGCGGGCGAGGCGGGGGGCATCACCCAGCACATCGGGGCCTACACGATTTCCTTTCCGCATCCGGAGCGAAAAGGGGAGGTGCAGCAGATCACATTTTTGGACACGCCCGGACACGCGGCGTTCAGCGCGATGAGGGCACGGGGAGCCATGGTGACGGATATCGTCGTGCTGGTGGTGGCGGCCAATGACGGGGTGATGCCCCAGACGGTGGAGGCGCTCAACCACGCGCAGGAGGCGCGGGTGCCGATCATCGTGGCTGTCAACAAAATGGATCATCCCAACGCCAGCCCGATGAAAGTGCGCCAGCAGTTGCAGGACAAGGGACTGGTTTCCGACGAGTGGGGCGGGGAAACGATCTTCGTGGATGTCTCGGCGTTGACGGGCCAGGGGGTGGACAAGTTGCTGGAAATGATCCTGCTGCAGGCGGATCTGCTGGAGCTCAAGGCCAATCCGGACCGCAAGGCCAAAGGCAATGTCATCGAGTCGGGCCTGGAGCCTGGCGGGCCGACGGCCACCGTGCTGGTGCGCAAAGGCACGCTGCGGGTGGGGGACGTGGTGATTTGCGGGGCGTATTGGGGCAAAGTGCGGGCGCTGATCAGCGAGGAGGGGACGCGGCAGAAGGTGGCGGGACCGTCGGTGGCGGTGAAGATACTCGGGCTCAACGGCGTGCCGGTGGCGGGCCAGGAATTCAGTGTCATCGAGGACGAGAAGGTGGCGCGCGCGCTGGCCGAACAGCGGGCGGAGGAAGTGCGAAGCCTCTCCACCGAGGCGCGGACCAAGGTGACGCTGGAAAATCTGTTCGCCACGCTGGACGCCACGCAGGCCAAGACGCTCAAAGTGGTGGTCAAGGCGGACATGCAAGGTTCGGTGGAGGCCATCGTGGAGGCGCTGAAGAAAATTGAGGGGGACACTGTATCGCTGGATGTGATTCACAGCGCGGTGGGGACCATCACCGAATCGGACGTGCTGCTGGCGTCGGCGGCCTCGGCGATTATTCTGGGGTTCCACACGCGCATTGATGTGGGAGTGGCGGAGCTGGCGAAGCGGGAGGGGGTGCAGATCAAACTTTACTCGATCATTTACGAGCTGATTGACGAGGTCAAAGCTTCCATGGCCGGCCTGCTGGAGCCGCTGATCAAGGAAGTGGTCATCGGCACCGCGGAGGTGCGCAAGATATTTGAATTGTCCAAAGGCGGCCATGTGGCCGGCTGCATGGTCAGCGCGGGCCGCATCGTCCGCGGCAAAGCCCGGGTGCTGCGCCGCAAGGGTTTGCTCTACGAGGGGGTGGTGCAAACGTTGCGGCGGTTCCAGGACGAAGTCAATGAGGTGCGGGCCGGCATGGAATGCGGCATCCGCATCGAGGGTTTCAACGACCTGCAAGTGGGCGACAGCATTGACTGCTTCACCACCGAGAAAGTCGCGCCAAAAATTTAAAATCAATTCATGGAGGCCGATATGTCCCTGAGATTGGAACGGGTGCGGGAACTTCTGAAACGGGAGATTGGCGAGGTCATCCGCCGCGAGTTGCCGGTCAACGAGGCGGGGCTGATCAACGTGAACGACCTGCGCGTGGCGCCGAACCTGAAGAACGCAACGGTGTTCATCGGCATCCTCGGCGGGGAGGCGCAAAAGAAGAAAGGCATGGATCTGCTGGAGAAAAGCCGCAAGCGTATCCAGGGGCTGGTGGCGACCGGGGTGGTGTTGAAATACACGCCGCGGCTGCGGTTTGTGCTGGACGAATCGGTCGAGCGGGGAAACCGGGTCCTGAGGATCCTGGAGGAGCTGGAGCAGCCGCCGCCCTGCTCATGAAATTCCATCCCAAGATCATTGACCGGATTTTGGAGAAAATCCGCGAGAGCCAGACGGTCTGCATTGGGGGGCATGTGCGGCCGGACGGCGATTGCATCGGCTCGCAACTGGCGCTGGCCATCGCGTTGCACCGCGAAGGCAAGAAGGTGGTCTGCTGGAATGAAGACCCGGTTCCGGCCAAGTACGCGTTTCTGGATGTCGGCCATGTGGTGCAAAAACCAAAAGAGGGCCAGGAATTCGATCTGGTGATCGCCTTGGACTGCGCGAGTTTTGAGCGGCTGGGTTCCGTCGGCCCGGCGGTGGAGCGCCGCAAGTGTCTGATCAATATAGACCATCATCAGAGCAACACGCGCTATGGTGATTTGAACTGGATTTCCGACCGCGAGGCCTCGACCGGCGAGCTGGTTTTCCGCATTATCAAGGTCGCCGGCTGGCCGATCTCCGTGCGGATGGCCGATTGCCTCTTCACGGCCGTCTCCACCGATACCGGCAGCTTTCAATACTCGACGACCAAACCGGGGACTTTCCATACGGCGGGGGAATTGGTCAAATTGGGGGCGCATTTGGAAAACATCAGCCGCGAAGTCTATGAATCCTTCACCCTGTCTCGCATCCGGCTGCTGCAAACGGTCTATAACCATTTCCACCTCACCGACCACGACCGCATCGCCTATCTCTGGCTCAAGAAGAGGGATTTTGCGCGCACGGGGGCGGATCGCAACGACACCGAGGGGCTGATTGATCATATTCGGGCCATCGAACCGGTGGTGGTCGCCTGCGTGTTTGAGGAAATGGAGCCGGAGCTGACGCGGATCAGCCTGCGCTCGAAATCCGACGCCGTCAACGTCAACGACGTGGCCGCCCAATTCGGCGGCGGCGGCCATCGCGCGGCGGCGGGGGCGCGAATCGCGGGGAAACCGCTTTCGGCCCAGCGCCGCGTCCTTGCGGCTGTCAAGAAAGCCATCGCCGCCGCCGCCCTTTGACCCCATGCGCGAGTTTGACCCATTTGACGGCGCGGTGTTGATTGACAAGCCGGCCGGACCCACCTCGCACGACGTGGTGGACGCGGTTCGCCGGAATTTTGGCCTCAAGAAAGTGGGCCACTGCGGCACGCTGGATCCCGGCGCGACCGGGCT
>JBEKOF010000387.1:0-3566 GCA_049522055.1 Verrucomicrobiota bacterium
GCCCACCCCCAAGATCCGCTCCGTTTCACTGTCAATAATTAATTTTGTCAGGCCGTCAATGCGGTCAAAGGTCAGCGCCCTGCCGGAGGCGCTCCAAGGGAATTTGGCGACTTGGTGTGCAATGCCTTTGGCTTTGGCGTCCGCCTCGGTCAGGCCGCACCAGGCGACTTCTGGATCGGTGAAGACGACGGCGGGAATAATGACGCCGGCGGAGGTGCTGGGTTCGCCGACAATGGTTTCCACGGCAATGCGCCCTTCCTTGGTGGCTTTGTGGGCAAGCAAAACACCGCCGGCGATGTCGCCGATGGCCAAAATGGCCGGGTCGTTCGTTTCCTGCTTTTCATTGACTTTGATGAAGCCGCGCTCGTCCTGCTCGACCTTGGTGTTTTCCAAACCGAGATCGCGGCAGCGCGGCACGCGCCCGACGGAGACGAGGACGCGGTCAAAAAGGTCCTCCTTGGGAGATTTGTCAAGGCCCTCGGTGGCGACGAGGATTTTTTTTCCTTTGGTGGCCATGCTGGTGACCCTGGTATTGAAACGCAGCCCGCGAAAGGCGGCCTGGGCGTATTTGAAAACGGGCCGCACCAGGTCGGGATCCGCGCCGCTGAGGAGGGAGTCCATGGCTTCGACCAGGACGACGTTACTGCCGAGGTTGGCATAGACGGTGCCCAATTCCATCCCGATGTAGCCGCCGCCGATGACGAGCAAATCCACCGGCACTTCTTCGACTTCCAGCGCCTCGGTGGAGGTCATGACGCGAGGATTGCCCAGGTCGAAGGCCTTGGGCAGGGCGGCATTGGAGCCGACGGCGACGATGGCTTTCTGGAAATGGACCAACTGCTGGCCTTGGGAAGTTTCCACGCGCAAGGTTTGGGAACTTTCGAAATAGCCGCGTCCGGCCAGGACCTGGACGCCGCGTTTTTTTGCGAGAAAGGCGACGCCGCCGGAGAGTTTTTCGACGATGGAATTCTTCCAGGCGCGGAGTTTTTCCAATTCGATTTGAGGCGGGGCGAAGGTGATGCCGCGGTGGGCCGATTCGCGCGCCTCGATGATCATCCTGGTGCCGTAGATCAGGGCCTTGGAAGGAATGCAGCCGCGATTGAGGCAGACGCCGCCGAGCTTCTTGTCCTGCTCGACCAGGATGACTTTTTTGCCGAGGTCCGCGGCGTAGAAGGCGGCGGCGTAACCGCCCGGGCCGGCGCCCAGGACCATGATTTCAGTATGAATGGGATCCATGGAGATTCTTTAGCAGGCCTGTTCCAGTTCCTTCGGGTCGAAATTCTCAAAGCCCCGCACCAAATCGAGAATGAATCGCACGGCGGCGCCCCCGTCAATGACGCGATGATCGTAAGAAAGGGCCAGGGGCAGCATCAGGCGCGAGGTGATGCCGCCCTGGCGGGCGACCGGTTGCAACGCGCCCCGGCCCAAGCCGAGGACGGCCACTTCGGGGGAGTTGACGATGGGGGTGAAATGTCCGCCGCCAATGCCGCCCTGGTTGGAGATGGTGAAGGAAGCGCCCTGCAAATCGGCCAGGGAAACTTTGCGGTCACGGGTTTTGGCGGCTAGATCGGCGAGTTCCTTGGAAAGCTGGAGGAGGTTTTTCTTATCCACATCGCGCAGCACCGGCACGATCAGGCCCTGTTCGGTGTCCACGGCCAGGCCGATGTGAAAGTATTCCTTCCAAACCAATTGGCCGGCGGCTTCATCCAGGCTGGTGTTGAAAACGGGATTCTTTTGCAGAGCGCCGGCCACGATCTTGAGCGCGAAGGAGGTGAGGGTCAGGCGCGCGCCCTTCTGCTCAAAGGCGGCGGCGTGTTTTTTCCGAAGGTCTTCCAGGGCGGTGATGTCGGCCTGGTCAAACTGCGTGACGCGCGGCACGGCGTTCCAGGTCCGTCCCATCTGCTCGGCGATGACTTTGCGCAAGTGGGTGAGGGGACGCCGGGTGACCGGACCCCACTTGGCGAAATCAATGCGTTCCGGCGGCGGCTTGGCCGGGCCGGCAGCGGCGGCGGCGCGGGGCTGGGCGGCAAGCTGTTGGAGGCGTTGGAGGTAAGCGCGGACATCGCCGATGACGATCCGCCCGCCATTTTCACTGCCGCGAATTTTTCGCAGATCAATGCCCAACTCCCGCGCCATGCGGCGGAGGGAAGGGGAGGCCGGCGGTTCCGGGCCGCCGTCCGGCTCCTCGGCGACAGGCTCCGGCCCGGAGGCCGGTTCCGCCAGCGGCCTGGGCGCGGGCGCGCCGGCGCGGCGTTGGGAGGCCGGCGGTTTGGCCGGGGCGGATTTGGCGGCCGGAGCGGCTGCCGCGGATTCGAGGGAAAGGATGGCCTGGCCGACGGAGATTTTGTCGCCCACCGAGACGAAGATTTTGGCGACCGTGCCGGCGGCGGAAGCGGGCACTGTGCCGACGGCTTTGCCGGTTTCCAGCTCAATGATCCCCTGGCCTTTGGCGATTTGATCGCCTGCCTTGACCAGGATGGTCACGACATTGCCGGAATCAGCGCCTTCTCCGAGCGGAGGCAGTTTGACATCCATAGAGTTATTGCGAGTCGTCTGCTAACATTTCCTCAGACCGTCAGTGGCAATGTACGCGGTGATTGCGGCCAAACAAGCAAAAAAGAGCCGGTGGGACTTGCTCCGCAATGAGGCGGAAGGGTGAGGGGGAATCCTCCTTCGCCAAGGCTCCGGAGGACAGGGGCGGAAAGCAGAAGTGGCGCACGGCGCGCACTATTCCGGTTTTGGCATTTCGTGTGATGATGTTCCAGTTTTTTACCTTGATTTATTTTGATTTACCTTGATTGGCGTTGATTGGCCTTGACTAGGCACGATTGACCGTAAGGCTGAAGGTAGTGGCCGCCCAGGGCGTGGTATGCACCGATTTTGGCATGTCGTGTCGTAAGAATATTTATTTGGCTTTATTTGGCTTTATTTGGCTTAATTTGGCTTAATTGACGCACACGGTGGGCAGTCGCACACGCGGGGCTGGCGGAGTCGTTTGACGGGGGTTGGCCCCGCCTTGCCCGGCAATTGGACTGGCACTTCGTCTCTCATACTTCCCATTGAAGCATAGTGCTGGCGATTTGTCAAGCTTATTCGAGGGGTCTGGGGCGTTAACGCGTTAGGACCCCTGCAAACATGGATCTTTTTTGAGGTTGGACCCGTTAGAGCGGTTTAAGAAATGGTGTAGCCGAGGATTGATGGGGAATGTGTTCGGCGAGGCGCCGAACACGGCAGGCGAGGGCGCCCGCGCTCCCCGAAAAAGAGACGTTTGTGCGGCTGTCAGGGCATGACGAGGGCGTAGAAGCGGGCGGAAGCGGCGGGTTGAAAGGGTTCGCTGAAATAGAAGGAGCCGTTGAAGAGGGTGTTGGTCGTCAGGGGAACCCAAACAGGGTTGGCCAGGTTAGCGCAGGCTTCCACCACGACGATAAGGTTGTTTGTGGCGGTGATGTTGAATCCGAATTGGCTGTTCTGCACGCCAAAGTTGGGGCCGCTGGGTTGGATGAGCGGGTTCCACAGAACGGCCGGAATACCGGTATTGGCGGAGAAATCAGCCCAGCCGGTTGTGC
>JBEKOF010000388.1:0-3558 GCA_049522055.1 Verrucomicrobiota bacterium
AAGTGCTTTTGCTGCCAGCCTACTCGCCGGACCTCAATCCTATCGAAAAGATGTGGAGCAAAGTCAAAAGCTTGCCGCGGGGAGCGGAGGCACGGACCCCCGCCGACTTAATTGCCGCCATCAGCCGGGCTCTGGCCAGCGTCACGCCCCAAGACGCCTTGGGCTGGTTTGTCTCATTCGGCTACAGTTTTTGTTGAAACGCTCTAGTCGAACGGATTTTCAGTCGCGCAAATGCGCGGGGCCGGCAAACATGTTTCCTTTTCGGGATAGTCAAGTCCTTCATTCGCAACAGATGATCCAGCAAATCCATTTTCCGCGTGGTTTTCATTGGCCGGAACATGATGGCTCCACTTTTTACGCTGCCAGATTCAGCGCCTCCGCCGGTGCTTCCTCGATTGTTATCCGCCCATTTTTGATGGCCATGCAGGTGCGCATCGCGTGCAACTCGGCCAGCATGGCATCGTGCGGTTCTTCGCGTCTGCACAATTCCGCGAGCCGGTCAACCTTCTCGGCCGGAATTCCGGCTTCGCGACCAGCCTTCTCATAATCAAAGTAACGCATAATTTCTCAAAGTTCCGGCGGCGGCACGATCTCAATTGCAGGCAAGCCTGCCGCCACATTATTCAATGCCTTTGCGATATGTTCGGATTGTTGTCTGAACCGGCCCCCGCCCGACCCAATACAGCAGCCCCGCCAGCGCCGCGAACGGCATCAGCGCCAGCACGTCCGAATGCGCCCCCGCGTAGAATGGATTGAACGCTCCCGCCCATCGCGTCAGCGCCGCGTCCTGATCGGTCAGCACCCCCGCCATGAACGCAATCCCCATTCCCGCAATCGCCCCCCCCGCGATGTAGCCGCTGGCCAGCAGCACCCCCGGGCTCTTGTCGCTCTCGGCCGCCAGTTGCGCCTCCGTCAGGCCCGCCCCGCGCAACGCCCGCCGCTGCCGCCGGTCCACCAGCCAGCGCACCATCCCGCCAACGAATACCGACGCCGAAGTAAACAAAGGAAGGTAAACGCCCACCGCAAACGCCAGCGACGGAATCCCGCACAATTCCAGCACCACCGAAATCATGATCCCAAACATCACCAGACCCCACGGCAACCGCCCGCCCAGCAGCCCTTGGATGATGTCCGACATCAGCATCGCTTTGGGCACCGGAAATTTCTTCACCTCCGTGCCATCGGGACGCTTGTTGAACTCGCCGTTGATGCCGGGGTCCTCCAAATACACCACCGCCCCGGAATCATCCACCAGGTACTTCAAGGACGGTCCGCCCGCCTCGTCCATTTTTTGCCAGACATGATAGCTCGCCGAGTCCGCGCGCGCCTGGGGGCCGTGCAGCTTCTCCACCGCGCCCAGCGCCGTCCCGACGGGCGGGCGCAAGCCCGGCGCCACCTGCGCCGCCGGAACATACACCGTGGCGCTGGAGTTCAAACTCAACAGAATGGGCGCCATTACCAGCGCCGACGCCGCCGCCCCAATCAAAATCGCGATCTGCTGCAATCTCGGCGTCGCGCCCAACAGGTAGCCCGTCTTCAAGTCCTGCGAGGTCGCCCCGCCGTTGGACGCCGCCACGCACACGATGCCCCCCACCGACAGCGCCGTCACAAAATAGGCCGGGCCTTTCCATCCCGCCGCCAGGAAGCCCAGGCATGTCAAGATGAGCGTGGCCACCGTCATGCCCGAAATCGGATTGGAGGACGAACCAATCTCTCCGGTCAGCCGCGACGAAACGGTGACGAACAGGAAGCCAAACACCACCATCAACACCGCGCCCAGCACATTCATGTGCAGCGAGGGCGCCGCGTAGATGGCCGCCACCAGCGCCAGGCAGCCCAGCCCCACAAATCTCATCGAAAGGTCCTGCTCCGTCCGCCGCGCCTTGGCCCGCGTCTCTTGGGCCGCCGCTCCGAAATCCGACAGCCCCGCGCGAATCCCCCGCCAAATCAGCGGCAGCGACCGTCCCAGGCTGATGATCCCTCCTGCCGCCACCGCCCCAGCCCCGATGTACAGAATGTAGGCGCTTCGCACCTCATCCGGCCCCATCTCCTTGATCGCCGTCCGCCCGGGCGCGATGATCCCCGCCGCCCCTTCCCCAAAGTATTTGATCAGCGGAATCAGCACCAGATACGACAACACCCCGCCCCCGGCCATGATGCACGAAATGCGTGTGCCGATCACATAACCCACCCCCAGCAATTCCGGGGAAATTTCCGCCGCAACCGACGCCCCGTTAAATGGCGCGCCGAAAATTTTTCCCGGCGTGTCCTTCCACAATTTGAACGCCGACATCGCCGTCTTGTAAACCAGCCCGACGCCGAACCCGGTGAAGATGGCCGCGCCGCCGGCGCCGCGCCCCGCGACCGCGCCCGTCCCTTGGGCCGAACCCGCTCCCGCCTTGAGCACCTCCGCGCAGGCGGTGCCTTCCGGGTATTTCAACACATCGTGCTGCTGCACGATCAAGGCCCGGCGCAGCGGGATCATCATCAAAATCCCAAGCCACGCCCCCAGCAGCGCCACCAGCATCACCCGCGTCATCTCCAGGTCGTAGCCCAGAATCAGGATGGCCGGCATCGTCACCCCCACTCCGAACGCGATGGATTCCCCCGCCGAACCGGCCGTTTGCACAATGTTATTTTCCAGAATCGTCGCGTCCCGGCCCCCGAACAATTTCGCCCACAGCCGGAACAGCGTCAGCGAAATCACCGCCACCGGGATGGACGCGCTGACCGTCATCCCCACCTTGAGCACCAGGTAAAGCGACGAAGCCCCGAAGACCATCCCCAGGACCGTTCCCAGGATGAGCGCCCGCGCCGTGCATTCCGCCATCCGCGTTTCCGGTGCGACGAAAGGCTGCGCGCCGCCGCCATCGCCGCCCTCGCCCGCCGGTTTTAAATCAACAGCCATCCCCCAAGTTGTAAATGAACCCCCGCCAAAAACCAGCTTTCACTTTGCCCGTAGCGTCCCAATTCGGGGAGAGCACTGCCCGCATTACTGCAGCCCGCATCGGTGCAGCCCGCATTATTGCGGGCCAGCCCTCTGTTGTTCCATCTGGCCAGCCTTTTGTTGTTCCATCTGTCTATGACCGCCGCAAACCAGTTTGGAAACAGCGCAATTACGGACTGGAGGTGGTATGATACCCGTGAGGTCGCTAGGTGGTAACGCCCAAAAACTTTTTCCAAAAACATTTTTCTCGACAAATCCAATGGCGTTGTTAAAATGAATATACCCACATTCCTCAATTTCAATGTGGGTATATTCCTTCGCGGATCGCGATGATAATCGGTCAGCATTCCTTGGCCAGGGAATACGGATCGTTACGCCAGGGCTTGCTCCCACGGAAGGAAAAGGGGTTAACTCATGGGGCGCGTTGCCCAATACCTTTGCCCAATACAACACGCAACTTATTGCACAGCAAGTCTATTCGGCTGCCTTGCTGTCACCGGGCGGTTGAAAACCGGCCACTCGCGGGCACTTCAAAACCGGCCACTCCAAGGTGGCCTATTCATATCAGTTTTCTTGATCCAAGCAAGGGGTTTTTCAATTTCTTCATATCT
>JBEKOF010000389.1:0-3552 GCA_049522055.1 Verrucomicrobiota bacterium
AAGCCAAGGAGCGGGCCGAAGCGGCCAATCGGGCGAAGAGCATTTTTCTGGCCAGCATGAGTCATGAGCTGCGCACGCCTCTCAATGTGGTGCTCGGATTCTCGCGTCTGATGAAGAATGACCAGGGCGTCCCGGCGAACCAGAAGGAGAACTTGGACATCATCGTCCGTAGCGGCGAGCACCTGCTCAACCTCATCAACAACGTGCTTGACATCTCTAAAATCGAGTCCGGCCGGGTGGCGCTGGAGGAGTCCGAGGCCGATCTGCACCAGTTGTTGCATGAATTGCAATCCGTCATGGGGGTCAGGGCCGCGGAGAAAGGACTGAGCTTCAGTTTGGAGCAATCTCCAACTCTGCCCCGGCACGTTGCGGTGGACGCGGGCAAATTGCGGCAAGTGCTCATCAATTTGATCGGGAACGCCACCAAGTACACCGAGCACGGTGGCTTGAAGCTGCGGGCGGAGGCTGTGAGTTGGGAATCGCCGCAGCGAGCCCGATTACGATTTGAGGTTGAGGATACCGGTCCAGGCATCGGCGAGGAAGACCGGCAGCGCATCTTTTTCCCGTTCGTGCAATTGGGAAACCATGCGCCCACAGAAGCCGGAACTGGCCTGGGCTTGGCCATCAGCAAACAGTATGTCGAGCTGATGGGCGGGCAGATTGATGTTGCCAGCGAGCCGGGCAAAGGCTCGGTGTTCCACTTTGAAATCCCGGTGGTGGTGCTGCCGGCGGCGGAGATTCCCACGGAGTTGGGGCGCGGCCGGATCATAGGATTGGCTGAAGGCCAACCCCGTTTTCGACTTCTCATCGCGGAAGACCAACCAGAAAACCGGCTGTTGTTGCGCAAACTGTTTGAGCCGTTGGGCTTCGACCTGCGGGAGGCGGTGAACGGCCAGGAAGCGGTGGCGCTGTTCGAAGAATGGCGCCCTGACTTGATCTGGATGGATATCCGCATGCCGGTGATGGACGGATTGGAAGCGGCGCGCCGTATCAAGGCCACGGAAGCCGGCAGCCGCACGAAAATCATCGCGCTCACAGCTCATGCCCTGGAGGAGGAAAGAAAGCCAATCCTGGCGGCAGGGTGCGATGACGTGGTGCGCAAGCCCTACCGCGAGCAGGAACTTTTCGAGGTCATGGCCCGGCACCTCGGTCTGAAGTATTTGTATGAAAAGGAGGGGAACCAATTGTCGCCGGCCGGATCGAAGGCCGCAATTCGTCCGGAACGGTGGGCGGCTTTGCCATTGGAGTTGTTGACACAATTGCACCAGGCGGCCGTAGAATTGGACACCACCCGCACCCTGGCGCTGATCGGGCGGATAACGGAACTGGACGCCTCTATTGGCAGATTGCTGAATGATCTCGCCGCAAAGCTTGATTACCCGCGCCTTTTGAAGCTGCTCGAAACCGAAAAGACCAAGACAGAGCAGATTTTATGAGCGATGTTGAGAAGGCCACCCCAGCCCAGCAGGAGATCCTGGTGGTCGAAGACACCCAAGCCAGCCTGCGGCTATTGGCAGACATTCTTACAAAGCAGGGATACCGCGTCCGGCCCGCCTCCGACGGCAGCCTGGCCCTCAAATCCGTGGCCGTCAAGGCGCCGGACCTGATCCTGCTCGATGTCAACATGCCTGGCATGGACGGTTACGAGGTGTGCCGCCGCTTGAAGGCGGACGAACAGAGCCGCCGGGTTCCCATCATCTTCATTAGCGCTCATAGCGAGACGGAGCAAAAGGTCAAGGGGTTCGATGCGGGGGGCGTTGACTACATCACCAAGCCCTTCCAGCCGGAGGAAGTGCTGGCGCGGGTCAGGACCCAATTACGTCTGCGGGAAGCCGAAGAGGCTCTGCTCAACGCCCGGAATACCCTGGAAATCCGCGTGCAGGAACGCACCGCCGAACTTCAGGCTTCCAATCAGGCGTTGCGCGAGAGTGAAGAGACCGCCCGCCGCGCTCTTGTGGAAATTGAGCGGCTCAAGACGCAGCTCGAACTGGAAAACACATACCTTCAGCAAGAAGTGAAGGAAGCGGGAGAATTCGGAGACGTCATCGGAAATAGCCCTGTTCTCAAGCGGCTGCTCCACCAAGTGGAGACGGTCGCCCGGACCGATGCCAGCGTCTTGGTCCTCGGTGAAACCGGCACTGGGAAGGAATTGGTCGCCCGGGAAATCCACAAGCACAGCCGGCGCAGCGAGCGTCCGCTCATCCGGGTCAACTGCGCTTCGATTCCCCGCGAACTCTACGAGAGCGAGTTCTTTGGGCATGTCCGAGGCTCGTTCACCGGCGCCTTGCGGGATCGGGCCGGCCGGTTCGAAGCGGCCAACGGAGGCACTCTGCTCCTGGACGAGGTGGGGGAGATTCCGTTGGAACTGCAAAGCAAGTTTCTGCGGGTTTTGCAAGAGGGCCAATATGAACGGGTCGGCGAAGAGAAAACCCGGAATGTGGATGTGCGCATCATTGCCGCGACGAACCGGAACTTGCAGATGGAGGTCCAAGCCGGCCGTTTCCGGCAAGACCTTTTTTATCGCCTCAATGTCTTTCCCATCGAAGTGGCCCCCTTGCGCAAACGCAAGGAGGACATTCCCCTGCTCGCGGCGCATTTTCTTGATAAAGCAGCCAGGAAATTAAAAGTGCGGCCGGCGCGGCTTACCCAGGCGCATCTCGTCCAGTTGCAAGGTTACGATTGGCCCGGCAACGTGCGCGAGTTGCAGAACCGGATTGAACGCGCCCTGATTCTCGCGGAGAACGGCGTGATGTACCTCGACTTGCCGACTGGACAGGCCATGCCAGAAATCGCCGTCCCGCCTGCCGCCGCCACCGCCCGGTTAGCCAGCGTGGAGATTCTGAGCGACATCGAGTTTCGGCAACGTGAGCGCGACAATGTTCTGGCGGCGCTCAACAAGACCAACTGGAAAATTCACGGTTCAGGCGGAGCCGCCGAGTTGTTGGGCCTGAAACCCACGACCCTGATTGCCCGCATCAAAAAGTTCGGCTTCGCAAAAGAGGTCCACGGAATAGCCCCAGCCACCCCGCCCCCGCCTCAGACATGATAAAGCAATCAATGTCTCAAAACCATTCGATTGCACTATTCTGTTCCTCATTCCAATACTGTCGCAAAAAGCTCCCGCTGCCAAGAACCAAAACAACCAAAAGCATGGTTTGACGCGTCGCACCGCTCGCATGAAATTCGCCGCTTGCTCTTGGAATCAGCGGATGTTATTCTCTTGCCATGAGCATTGGTTCCATAATCGAGGCGACCCCGGGGATATGCGGGGGACGCGCGCGCCTGGCAGGCACCCGCGTTCCGGTTCACCGGATTGCCCGGTATCATCGTCTGGGTTATGCGCCGGAGGAGATGCTCGGTGTGCTCAACTCACTTACCCTGTCCCAGATTTACGCCGCACTCGCCTACGCGTTGGCGAATCCCGGCGAAATCGAGGAATCGCTCCGGGAGGAGGACGACATGGCCGGTCAATTATCCCCTGAGCACCATTTGGCGTGAAGTTGCCGGCCCTCTATCTCGACGAGGACACTCAATCGGACGCGCTTATCGCTG
>JBEKOF010000390.1:0-3545 GCA_049522055.1 Verrucomicrobiota bacterium
CATGAACCAGGGCAAGAACTTCGGGGAGGGTCAAGTCGAGCGGCTTTTCACGGGCGCTGACTGGCCCGGCGCGCAGCAGCCGGCGGTCCGTGACGGTCATCAGCGCCGTGGGACGAAACCAAATGCCGGGACGCACCCCCATTTTTTTCATGTCGGCCGCGAGTCCCGGCATGTCGGGAAAACGCCTCGCATCCCCCGCCGTCCACGGGCCGCCGGGACAAACCGAGCCGGGTGTCCAACCGGCGTCAATCACACAATACGGGCGGTTCTTGTGGCCGGAAGAGATGTCGGCAAGGAAAGCGGCGTCGCGCCGCATGGCGTCAGCGTCGAAGTCACGCCCGTAGGCGTAATACCAATTGTTATTGCCGCAGACCGGCGCCGCCGCGAGCCGGGGCTTGGGGCACATCACACGGCAGAAACGAGTCAGCGCCGCAATAGGTGTTTCCTCCTCCTCCGCAAGAGACACAATCGTGGCCGCTGCAATTTCGCGATCTCCGGGACGGCAGGGGCCGCCGCCGTTGCGGAAGTCGAGCCAGAGCGAAATGCCGGAGCCGTCCGCCATCCAAAAGCAGAGCGCAGCGGGCTGGGTTTTCACGCCGGCCATAAAAGTGCGGCCGCTGGCGGCGTGGTGGGCCGCGAAGTACCACGGCATGATGCGTTCGGGCTGGAGAAATCGCCATTGCAGATCACCGTAACCGCGTTCCCAATGGTCCCCCAGAAAAAGGGTGTCGCCGGGGAACGTGGTTTCCCATCGGAGAACAACGCGGCTCAAGGTCCCGGAAGGGCAGGCCACACGCACATCCTGTCCGGCGGAGGTCGCGGTCACATTTACAACCGTCTGGCCGGACGTAAAGCGCGAACCCTGGCGATTGGCGGCATCGAGGCGGCTGCCATTCTGCTCCACGAAAACGCGGGACGGAACCTCCGGCAAAACGGCCAGCGCCGGAAGATTCCCCGCAGGGCGCGAGGCACCGGCCCGGGCGTTGCCCGTCAGCATTGACCCCGCCGCGACGGATCCCGCGCCGAACTTGAGCGCATTGCCGATGAACTTACGGCGCGTGAAACTTGCGGCCGGATCCGGCAGCGCGACTTTCGAGGGCGCTGCCGGCTGCGGCTGATTGTCCGCGGATTGGCTCGAAGGCGATTTCAAGCGGAAAGGACTCCTTTGATTTTCAGTGTGACGGCGCTGGCGCAGGGCGGCTGGTCGGGGAGCTTCACTTTGAGTCCTTTCTCGTCCTGTGTCCACTCGATCTTGCCACCGTGGCCCAGCAGCGAGACATCGGCGACTTTGCGTTCGCCAATCTGCGGCGAATTGGCGGCAAGGCTCTTGATCACCGTGCTCTTGTTCTGAGGCCAGACCATGATGAAGGCGTAGAGGGAATCGCCCTTCATCGTAAAACGCATGTCCTCGGAGGTGTAGGGCCGCACATCGCGCGCGCCGCCGAACTGGCCCCTCGGCGACTGCGTTGCGACGGAAGGACCTTCCCCATAGACTTTCCACGGGCGCGTGCCGTGGATGCCCTCGCTGTTGACATCCATCCACGCGGTCAATTCCTCCAGGAATTTAAGCTCGTCCGCGTCGGGAGCACCGTGGCCGGGCAGAGGGATGCTCAACTGGAGATTCCCGTTCTTGCTCACGATGTCAATCAGCATCTGCGAGACCTGTAGGGCGGTTTTATACTTGTGCTGCTCAAAAACGCTGCGCTCATAATGCCACGAGCCGATGCAGGTGTCCGTTTGCCAGGGGAGGGTTTCCCCGCCGTTGGTGACGCCGCGCTCGACATCGAGCAGCAGGGCGCGGCGTTGCTGGGCGTTCAGGCCCTTGCCGGTCATCACCGCCTCCACTTTGCCATTCCGCGCGAGATTGGTGTTGTAGAGATAAGCAGCGACCCGCAGACCGATGTCGCTGGAAGGATAAATCGGAAGGATCGTGTCATCGAAATACAGGAGGTCGGGCTGGTATTTGTCAATCAAATCTATGGTCCGGTTAAAAAACTTTTCAATGTAGGCGGGGGCCAGCGGGGGATTGCCGCTCTGCGTCCATCCGTATCGGCCCGGCGCGTGATACTGCGCGTAGTAGTCCTGCGGATCGAGTCCCTCCCACCAAAGCCCTTTGCCGTCGGCCTTGGTCATCTTCCCGTCGTAAGGCACGCCGGCCAAAGGACCGCTCGGATCGGAGCCTTGCGCGTCTTGGTACCAACTCCAGGCGCGATCCCCGTGCGAGGTCAGGGAAAGACGCAGGCCCGCGGCGCGCACCGCCTTGGCCCAACCGCCGACGATGTCCTTCTTCGGCCCGCAGGCCACGCTGTTCCAGGGCTGGTATTTCGAATCATACAAGTCGAAGTTGTCATGGTGGACGGCCATGGCCGCGAAATACTTCGCTCCGGCCCGCTTGTAGAGCGAGATGAGGTGTTCCGGATCCCAGTTCTCGGCCTTCCATTCGTGAACCACGTCCTTGAAGCCGAACTTGGAGGGATGCCCGTATTTCTTGCAATGGAACTGATAGACGCTGTTGGCATTGTTGTTGAACTGATACATCTTCTGCGCGTACCAGTCGCCCATTTCGGGCTGGCATTGCGGACCCCAGTGCGCCCAGATGCCGAACTTGGCGTCCCGGAACCAGTCGGGCACTTGGTAGCCGCTGGAAAGCGATTCCCACGTCGGCTGAAACGGCCCGGTCGCGACACCAAAACCGGGCGGGGCGGCAATGGCCGCCGGCGCAGGAGGCAGCGCCGGCGCCTGAGGAGCGGCGGGCGCATTGGTTTGCTGCGCGACGGCTGGCAGCCGCGGCAGGCTCGTGGCGGCGCCGACGAGCAGCGCGGATTTTTCGATGAATTGACGGCGGGTGATGTGGGTTTTCATAGGATGATTGTGAATTTCATTGGAGTTACTGGGGATTGGGAAAAACACGCGCGAGCGCGACGCCGTGGGATGCGACGCTCGTTTCAAATTTGTCGGGGAACACGCCGAGATCCTGCTGCCGCCAGAGGTCGCGCACGCGCTGCGGGCCTTTGAGTTTCAGGTCGGCCCAATTGACCGCAACCGTGTTGGTTTCTCGGCCGGAGTTGAACAGACCGACCGCCCACGAGCCGTCGTCCATCCGCTTGGCATAAACCTTCAAATCTCCCCGCCCGGCCACCTGCGTCGCCTGTTTGGCGAGGGAGTCCTGGCTGACTTCGAGGACTTCGTCGTTGCTGAGCAGGCTGAGGGTGAAGTCGTCCATCTGCTCCATGTCGCAACCGATCAGCAGCGGGCTGGCCAGCAGACACCACAGGCTGATGTGGGTATATTGCTCGTCCGGCGTGAGGCGGGTCGGGCGCGGGCCGTTGCCGCTCCAGCCGCCGACCCGTCCGACCACCAGCATGTCGGCGTCATTGTGGTGGCCGGGCCGCGCGAACGGCGCCCAGTTGTCCTGGGCGAAACCGATGTCGTTGGCGACCCGGCTCCACACATCGCTGATGTCCGTCGTCGTGCGCCAGGACTGCGCCCAAGGCCCGACCTCGCCAATGATCGGAAAGAGATTCTTGACGTGATTGTTGGAAAGG
>JBEKOF010000391.1:0-3540 GCA_049522055.1 Verrucomicrobiota bacterium
TCAGTTCTTTGCTCATGTTCATTCACACCAATTCCTGGTGTCTTTTTCCCATGAGTCAACGACCCTTTTGGCCTCCTCTCAGTTTCGCTCCCCCAGTGTCTTTTAATTTGAGTCAACTCGCATAATCGGGGATCTAAAAATCAATTCTTTCCCCGTTCAATGACGCGGGGTAATCTGTGCCATGCCTACGCGTTTCGGTACTGGTGAACTATATGGCTTGGATTTCAGCGGGCTCGCCCCTGAGCGCGTTCGTGAGTTGTCCTCGGCTCCGTACAAGAGCCTGGTGTGTCCCTTCAAACCGGTCCATCCGGGGAGGCCGGGTGCCAAATGCAACAAAAAGGGCGGCGTATGTTCCTTGAGACAATTTGTCCAGGATGAGCAGGGAAGAGTCACGGGAAAGGGCGAGCCGGTCACCACCTGCCCAAACCGCTTCTTAGAGTCGAACCTCATTGCACGGTGGGTGGGCGAAACTTTGCTTGGGACGTCCACTCCGTTTGTGATCTCGGAGTTGCCCTTTCTAATGGGCGAAATTCACGCTGGTGAGGAGGCCGACCAGGACGCGGTTGGAAAGATCGACGAGGTGCTCGTTAACGCCGAAGGCGGTGCGCTTCGATGGTGCGCATTGGAAATTCAGGCCGTGTACTTTTCCGGCGGCAGTATGGAAAACGACTTCAAGATCATGCGGGAATGGACAGGGCCCGGTGTGCCATTTCCCGCGGTTCAACGCCGCCCCGATTTCCGTTCATCCGGTCCGAAGCGGCTGATGCCCCAATTGCAAATCAAGGTGCCAACCATCAGCCGCTGGGGAAAGAAAATGGCGGTCGTCATTGACCGAGCTTTCTGGGATTCTCTCGGGCAAATGCGCGAAGTCAGGGACTTGTCCAACTGCGAGATTGTCTGGTTCGTCGTCTCATTTGCGCCGGCAAAAGATGCGCGTTTTTCCCTCACTCGAGGTGCGACCCATTTCACAACGCTGGTCAACGCTGTCGAGGGCCTTACTGGTGGTACGCCAATGTCGCTTGAGCGATTCGAGAGCCAGATTCGCGACCGTTTGCCGCATTCCTAAGCCAGGTCAGGTCTTTACCAATCAGGAGTTCGGTCATCTTCGCGTGGTGAGTGTTCTTCATGGCGATGGCCTGGGTCTCAAAATCGAACTCGGAGGCGAGCGTGGCGATCTCGCGCGTGTTGTCGTACGTCATAAGCACGTCCCCCTTCACGCTTGCCAGCAGGCCGAACAAGCTGCGGTGGTCAACTTGCCAGTGGGCGTACAGCCGTTTCGATGCGACGGTGTACGGCGGGTCCGCGAAGAATGCAGTCGTTTCGTCGTCGGCGTAGCGCCGAATAACTTCAAAACCGTCGCCTTCGACGAAGGAGAACCGCTCGCGCACGCCTGCGATTTCCTGGATGCGCCGCGCAAGAGTCTCCGGATACCACCGCGAATTCAGCCCGCGCCCGTTTTCGCCCGTCTTCACCAGTCCCGCTCCGTCGGCCATAATGCCGCCTCTCTGAACGCGGTTTCTCAGGATTACGGCAAAGGCACGTTCTCGCTGGGTAACGGGTTCTTTACACAGAATCGCTCTGACGCTCTGTTGAGTTAAATCAAAATTCAGGATTTCGTCCGCGAGCCATTTTGCCTGTCCTCCTAGAATCGTGTGCCAGACAGCCGCCACGTTCGGGTCACTTTCAACCAACACCACATGTTCGGCAAGGCCATCGAAAGCCGCAGTCAGCCCGACGATGCCACCGCCAGCGAAAGGCTCCACCAGCACACCTGTCGGCCTTTGCTTCCGACCAAGCCAAGAGCGGATGTATGGAACCAGCCAAGTCTTGCCGCCCGGGTAACGGAATGGCGACCGCTGCGGGACGGAAGCGACGTTGACTGGCTTAGTCATTTCAACGTCCGCAGCCGTGCGATACGCCATCCCGCCCTCATGAATTTCCTCAGGATCGATTTTATCGTCCAGGTCATGCGCGTAGCGCAATACCGCCGGGGCAAGCGTCTGCGGCACACGGACAACGGTTGTGTTGCCAAGTTTCCACTTGGGCCGAAACGAAGTTGATGACCGAGCCATAATGAACCCTTGTAACATGGGTTTAATGCTGTGGCAAGAGGATTCGTTACGTGGGCAAATAGGCAAAAGCTGAAATGCTGAAAGCTGGCGCAGAGGGGGCGATTTCAGGGAGGGAGGCGGTGTCAGAAAAATGGGGTCATAAAAATCAACTGCGCAAGGCGCAGACGGGGGCGGAGTGGGACGGCTCGGAGTCAGCACAATATCGGGATGCGCACCAGAGGTGCGAGATCCGTCCCTACCACGGCATTGGTTCTTGGAAAGGACGGAAAGGGACGAAAGGGACGAAAGAAATACTACGATGGCCGGGGGGCGAGATGAAAACGATGGGACGAAAAGGACGAATGAAATACTACAATGGCCGGGGGGCAGATCGAAACAGGGGCTCGCGGGCGCTCGCCCCTCCCGGCGAGGAGGGCAGCAGGCTCAGGCGCTGGGGGCGTCCCAATAGGTGTAGTTGATGTTGGGGAAAAGGTTGTCCATCCATTCGACGCGGGCAAGCCAGGGTTCGTCTATGGCGCAACGGTTGAGCTGGTCGTGAAGGGTGAGGAAGCGGTGGAGATGCTCTTTGACGCGATGGGCGGCGTAATCGGGGCTGGTGCCGGTGTGGAGGATGAAGGGCCAGTCGCTGGCTTGGGCCAGGAGGAGTTCGCGGGCGGCTTGTTTGAGGGCGCGCTGGCGCAGGCCGGAGGCGTTGGGGTTTTTTTGGGCCAGTTCGGTCATGCGCGCTTGGGCGGCGCGAAGGTGGGGATAGATCCACTGGTTGCTGTCGTTGAGCCAGACGCGCCAAAAGCCTTCCTCCCCCCAACTGGAGGCGGCGGGCAGGGCGACTTGATGGGTCTTGTGGGAACGGAGGAATTGGGCGGGGGTGTCGAGGATGAAGGTTTGCTGGTCGCAAGCGGCTTTGCGGACGAAGAAATTCAGGAACTCGGGTCCTTCATGCCACCAATGGCCGAATAATTCGGCGTCGTAAGGGGCAAAGACAACGGGGGGGCGGTCCATGATTTCGCCCAGTTTGGCGAATTGTTGGATGCGCGCCTGGAGGAAATGGGCGGCGTGTTCGTCGGCGGCGGCCAGAGCGGCGGCGCGGTCATAGACCTGCTTTTCCAGGCCGGGGCCGGTGATGCGATGGTATTTGATGCCGGTGAAGCCGCGGAGGTCGGGGACGGGCAAATGGGGTTTGACGTAGTCGAAGTCGAGGTCGAAGCCGATGTCGCGGTAGAAATCGCGATAGCGGAAGTCGCCGGGATAGCCTTCTTGTTTGCTCCAGACTTGTTTGGCGGACTCGAAATCGCGGCCAAAGACGGCGACGCCGTTGGGAGTGTAGATGGGGGCGAAGACTCCGTAACGGGGCCGCGGCTGGGCATGGAGAAGGCCGTGAGTCTCGGTGGCGAACCAGCGGAGGTTGGCTTGCTGGAGGAGGGTTTCCAGGCCCGGGACAAAGGCGCATTCGGGCAGCCAGATGCCTTTG
>JBEKOF010000392.1:0-3525 GCA_049522055.1 Verrucomicrobiota bacterium
CGGAGGCACGGACCCCCGCCGACTTAATTGCCGCCATCGGCCGGGCTCTGGCCAGCGTCACGCCCCAAGACGCCTTGGGCTGGTTTGTCTCATGCGGCTACAGTTTTTGTTGAAACGCTCTAAGGGAGAAAAAGGCTTGGCTGCGAATCAATGTAGGCCCGGTAAAGTCCGTAGAGAAAGAGCATTTCCGCCCCCAGATACAGGCCGAAGCTAACGGGAGGGGCAAGAAAATCATAAAGCTTGTTAACTGCGTCAGAAAGGTAATCGAGTGTCGCATTCACGCTGATTTCTGTCAGCAGGGGGCGTGCCAGCCTTGGCGGAAGGCGGAAAGAGCGCGGTTCCAGAGGGGATTGCGCGGGCGCCTTTCGCCAAAGGCGCGGGGAACTGCCTCAATTTGGTACACTGTCCGGGCGGGCATTGCGCCGCGGACGAAAGGTTCCGGCGCACAAACAGAGGGTCATCCCGCAGCAACTCCATCCGAACCAGTCCCCGTGCCGGTTGTAAAAGGTCTGGCTGCGCCCGCCGGCGGGGCGCAAGGGGATTCTGGCCCTCATGAAGCCCGCGCCATAGACATTGCCGGAGCCGCCCAAAATCTCGCGCAGCCGTCCTTGCGCGTCGGCCCAGCAGGTCAGGCCGTTGTTGGTGCAGCGCACCAGGGGGAGGCCGTTTTCCACGGCGCGAAAGACGGCGTTGGCGGCGTGTTGCCACGGTTGAGCGCCGTCGCCAAACCAGCCGTCATTGGTGAGGTTGACCAGGAAATCGGTTTGGGGAGTGACATGCGCCCGCGCCTCATCGGCAAACGCGTCTTCAAAACAGATCAACACGGAAAACTGGGCGTCGGGATGGCTCATTTTGAATTGGACCGCGTCGGTTCCCGGCGCAAAATTCCCCTCAATGGGCGTCATCCATTTGAAGAGCCAGAGCCACTTGGGGACGTATTCCCCAAAGATCACCAGCCGCCGCTTGTGATAAACGCTTTCGATCACGCCCGCCGGGTTGAAAAGCAAGCTGCTGTTGTATTCCTCCAGGGTCCCCTGCCCTGACGGTTCGCTGCTCTCCACGGAGGCGGCCAGCCATACATCGTGTTTGGCGAGCAGCTTCGCCACGGCTTCGAGGTGTTCGGGCGTCAAACTGGACAACGCGCTTTCCGGCCAGAGCAGCAGGCTCGGTTTGTCCGCCAAGGGCGAAAGACCTTTGGAGAAAGCAGGTTTGTTTGGATCCGGTTCCAAGGCACCCTCAGTGAGTTTGAGCAAGTTTTGGAAAAGCGCCTCATCCTGGCTGGAGTCCCAAATGAGCGTCTGCGCAAAGGAGGGCTGGATGAGGACAACCTCCAATTCCCGCTCCGCCGCGGGAATGGCCGCGACCTGGCTGGCCCCGAAACTTGCGACCACCGCCCCGACCAGCAGCGGCATGCCCGCTTCACCCCACACCCCGCGCCCCGGCTGGCGCGTGACCGCCACCAGCGCCACCACCAGCGACACCGAGGTCCAAACCATCAGGAAGGAAAGTCCATAAACGCCCGTCACCGCCGTCATTTGAATGAACGGCAGCATTTTGTATTGGGAAACGGCCAAAAAATTCCAGGGGAAGCCCGTCAACAGCCGGCCCCGCGCCATTTCCAGCGCGACCCAGATCAACGCGGCCGCGAACGCCCACCGGGCGCGCCGCAGAAGACCCGCGGCGAAAAACTGATCCAGAGCCTCGCGCGCCGGGAGATTGGGCGCGGCCGGCGGCATCATTTTCCAGCAAAGCCAGACCCATATCGCAGGATAAAGAGCGCAATAGGCGCTCAAAACAAGCCAGGCCGCGCCGGGGGCGAAAGGGATTCCGTGGAAGGTGAACGGCATGGCCAAGAGCCAATAAAGTGTGCTTAAGTAGTGGACCAGCCCCGCCAGATAGCCCAAACGGAATGCCGCCCACCCTTCCCGGCCCACGGCGCTGAGCAAAATCAATCCGGGCGCAATCCACGCCGCTCCCGCCAGCCCAATGCCGGGATAGGCCGCGCTCAAGAGCAGCCCCCCAAAACCCGCCACCAGGCAGCGGACAACCCCGACCCGATTGGCAGAAGATGTTTTCAGTTGGGAATGGCACGCCAACGGCTGCCAGGTTGATTACAGGGAGCGGGCGAAGTTTTCCAGCCGGGCGAGGCCCTTCTCCAGATTCTCCATGCTGGTGGCGTAGCTGATGCGGATGTAGTCGTCCGCGCCAAAGGCAATCCCCGGCACCGCGGCCACTTTTTCCTGCTCCAATAGTCTGGCGCAGAAGTCCATTGATTTGAGCTTCAGGCCGGAGATGTTCGGGAAAAGATAGAAGGCGCCCTTGGCGTTGACGCAGGAGATGCCGGGAATGCTGTTGAGCTTTTTCCAGGCGAAGGCCCGGCGGCGCGAGAACTCGGCCAGCCACACCGGCAAATGGTCCTGCGGGCCGTTCAACGCCGCCACGGCGCCTTTCTGCGCGAAGGACGTCGGGTTGCTGGTGCTGTGGCTCTGGATGGCGTCTATGGCTTTGGCAATCGGTTCCGGGGCGGCGGTGATGCCAATGCGCCAGCCGGTCATGGAGTAGGCCTTGGCCAAGCCGTGAACCAGGATGGTTTGCTCGTAATGCCGCTCCGAAAAGCCCGCCACGCTGACATGTTCCGCGCCGTCATAGACCAGCTTTTCGTAAATCTCGTCGCTCATGATGAGCAAGCCATGCTCCAAGCAGACATCCCCCAGGGCCTGGATCTCCTCGCGCGTGTAGAGGCAGCCGGTGGGGTTGGAGGGCGAGTTCAAAATGAAGAGGCGCGAGCGCGGGGTGATGGCGGCGCGCAATTGCGCGGGGGTGATTTTAAACTCCGTGCGGTCGGAGGTGGGGAGGATGACCGGCGTTCCTTCGGCCAGTCGGACCATTTCCGGATAGCTCAGCCAATAGGGGGCGGGGATGATCACTTCGTCGCCCGGATTGCACAACGCCAGAATGACATTGCAACAGGAGTGCTTGCCGCCGCAGGAAATGATGATTTGGGACGGCTTGTAAGTCAGGCCGTTGTCCCGCTTGAATTTGTCGGCCGCGGCCTGCCGCAACTCCGGGATGCCGCTGCTAGGCGTGTATTTGGTGAAGCCGTCGCGCAAGGCCTTGATGGCGGCCTCGGTAATGTGCTGGGGAGTGGCAAAGTCCGGCTCGCCGGCGCCGAAGCCAACCACATCAATGCCCCCGGCCTTCATCTGTTTGGCTTTGGCGTCAATGGCCAGGGTGAGCGAAGGTGTCAGGGCGGCGGCGCGGCGGGAGATGTTGTAATTCATAAAAGCGCCAATAAATACCACGGCGGCGGCGGAGAGCAAGGGAGAAGTGCGGACGGGCGAAAGGTCGGGTGGATTTGACTTTTTTGGGTGACTCCTCTTGGCAAAGAATCGCTTTAAGATCTCGGACCTTTGGATTGAGAATTGGTCATTGAGCATTTGTCACAGCCATCCCATAGGAAAATAGAGAACTTGGCTGGGAGAGTTTTTCCTGTCACACGACAGGAATGAAAAATACAAAACAACC
>JBEKOF010000393.1:0-3507 GCA_049522055.1 Verrucomicrobiota bacterium
CGACCTCGGGTTTGAGCCGATCCTGTTTTCGGGACAGGCGCAGCCAGCTTATATCTGCCTGCCCTCCGTAAAATTGGCTGCCAGACTTGGACTCGCACCAAGACAAGCGGCTTAACAGGCCGCCGTGCTACTTTGATTATCCCGCGCGAGCTTTTATCCAGAGTGGAGGACGTTTGTCCCGGAATGGACAACGCTCCAACTCTTGATAAAAAGATGAAACGTTTGCCGCCGTGTGGGGTTGTGAAGAATATGAAAGCACACGAGGGCACGGCGATTCGGTTGCTCCGGCCAATAGAAGAAGTGGCCGAGATCTGGAAACGCAACGGGCTGAGTGAAGGCGTGGCGGCTCATTACCAGTTATGGATAGATAGATTCCTATCCGACTGCGTGCGTCGACGGGTATCCCCTTTGTCCAGTCTAACAGCGGCTGAAGCCCGAAGATTCGGCACGCGGTATGCCCGGCAACACCAACTCGACGCCGCCGGTTCACGCAATGGCGCATGCAGTGCGCTGCACTCGTGGTCCGTTGGGCTATCAGCGTTGAAGGTCAAGGTGCCGGTATGGTCTCCGCCTAAGGTTTCCTGCATCCAATCGCGTCCGCTGTTTCGTGAGTATCAGGACTTTCGCCGAGCACATTCCAACGCGAAGTTCTCTACTATTAAGGGCGAGATCGCGGATGTGGAAGATTGGCTGAAATTCCTGCGATCTCGGCGGCGAAAGCTCAGTGCCATACGCTTGTCGGACGCTGATGATTATCTGGTGCGCCTTCGGCGCCACTACGCGGTCTCCACTGTCGGAACCATCCTAAGCAGTTTACGCCAGTTCCTTCGCTTTCTACACAGCACCGATCGACTGCGGCATAATCTGGTCAGTTCGATTCAACATCCCATCCGTTGTCGCAGCGGGCCGCCTCAGGCGTTGCCATGGTCCGATGTGAAACGAATCCTGCGCGCGGTTGATCGTCACACTCCGAAGGGTGTCCGTGACTACGCCATCCTGCTACTGATGAGTCTCTACGGCCTTGGTGCCGCGGAGATTATTGGATTGACCTTAGATCAAATCAATTGGCAGCGACGGACTTTGACGGTGGTTCGGCCCAAAACTGGGGTCGTAATCCTGCTGCCTCTTCTACCCGCAGCCGCCCGAGCTCTGGCGGACTACTTGCGTCACATTCGTCCGCCGGATGCTCCCGTGCGTTCCGTTTTCGTTCGCAGACAGATCCCTCATGTGGCGTTCACGTCATCGGCCATTTGGTATATAATTTACCAATACGCTCAGAAGGCTGGCGTGCGAGCGGTGCCGTTGGGTAGTCATAGCCTGCGCCACAGTCATGCTTCGCGCCAAGTCGACCAGCAGACGCCGCCACGAGTGCTGAGCAGTATTCTGGGGCACCAAGACCCCGCGTCGACCTCCATTTATACACGCGTAGCGGTAGAACGACTGCGCGGCATTGCCCTTCCCATACCTCGATGAAACGCGCTTTTGTTTCTCCCTTGAAGTCCGATCTAACGGCGTTTCTAAGTTACAAGCGAGCTCTGGGTCTGCGCTATGCGCGGCAAGAGGAATCACTGCGCCATTTTGATCGGTATGTGCGCCGGGTGCATTCCCATTGTTCACATCGCCCGGACCTCCGAGCCCTAATCCAAGGTTGGCTCGCCCAAGGCCAGGGCCGCAAGCCCGGCAGCGTTGCACTTGAATTGAAATTGATTCGGCAGTTCTGCCTGTTTCGTCGGCGTCGGGATCCAGGCGGTTTCGTGCCGGATCGAGGATGCTTTCCTTGGCGGGCAAAATCAGACTTCGTTCCGCACATATTCTCTCTGAAGGAAATCCGCCTCCTGCTTCGGCACATTGATCGAGCGCCAGGCACCACTCTGCAACGTTTGAGCGGGCGGTTACTCCTATTGGTGCTTTATTGCACCGGCCTGCGTTTTGGAGAAGCGGCCCGGCTTAAATTGGCCGATCTGGATCTCGACAGGCGCCTACTCTGGATACGCGAAAGCAAAGGACGCACCCGCTTGGTGCCCTTCGGTTCGGATCTAGCGCGTGAGTTTCGCTCTTATCTGAGTTGCCGTGGGTTTAGCACGTTGTCGGCCCAGGATCCGTTGATATTGAGCTTTCAACGTAAACGTTATTCCTCCGACCGCATTTCTCGCATCATCCGAGGCTGGCTCCGAAAGACAGACCTAAAAACAAACCACGGTCGTGTAGGTCCACGTCCATATGATATACGCCATCATTCCGAGCGCCGGATTATTCCGAGTGGCGCTTCGTGATCCCGCAAAATACTGGGCTTTTTCGGCTTTTTGAGCTTTCGGACTCGGAATAATCCGGGTGTCCTTTTCCCTCAACTCCATAACCAATTAAAAGGAAAGGACAAACATGATCGATAGTTTTTATTCACCCGGCGTAAGGTTGGACCATTTGCGATGTGGCCCCTTGGGATTCCACATTGATGGCTTTGCCAGCCTGTTATCGGACCAAGGGTACGCAACTCAAACTGGCCGGCAGAAAATCCGACTGGTGTCTGATTTGAGTGCCTGGTTGGGCCAGAGACCTTTGGGCATCAACGATTTGGATGAGGAGCAAATTGGCCAGTTTTTGAAAAGGCAAAAGAAACAGGGTCTCTTCCAACGCGGCGACCGACGGACCTTAGCCCAGTTGCTTCATCATCTGCGTCAGGCTGGCATTATTCCCAGTCCGTGTAAGTTGGTTAGCGACAACCCAATGGATCGCATTGCCAGGGATTACGCACACTTCCTCAACCATCAGCGCGGGCTCAGCCAGGTTACGATCAATAACTACCTGCCGATAGCTCAACGTTTTCTGGAAGCACGGTTCGGTGCGGGAAAAGTCTGCTTGGACAAATTGCGTGTTGGCGATATCACCGATTTTATTGTTCGCGACAGTTCGACCTTTTGCCCAAGGCGGGTCCAATTGACCACCACCGTACTGCGCAGTTTCTTGGGCTTTCTTACTCACGAGGGCAAGATCGCGACCAATTTGGCCGCCTCGGTTCCCACCGTCGCCAATTGGCGCCTGTCGGAGTTACCGCAGTTTCTGGAGCCGACACAGGTCGAACATCTCTTAAGCAGTTGCAATCAAAACCGTCCAAGTGGTCGGCGTGATTATGCCGTCTTGCTCCTCTTGGCCCGGTTGGGTTTGCGGGCAGGAGAAGTCGTCCACTTAACCTTGGAGAACATCAACTGGGCCGCCGGCGAGGTGTTGATCCGAGGAAAAAGTGCTCGCGAGGATCGATTGCCGCTGCTTCCCGAGGTGGGCCAGGCTTTAGCTGACTATTTGAAGAGGGATCGCCCGGCTTGTTCTTGCCGCCGCGTTTTCATTCGGATGCAGGCGCCGCGCCGAGGGTTTTCTGGCCCGTCCGCCATTTGCTGTATTCTCTGGCGTGCCTTGGCTCGCGCTCATCTTCATCCGCCGCACAAGGGAGCCCACTTGCTCCGCCGTTCTTTGGCGACCAAAATGCTCCGCGGAGGAGCCTCTTTGACCCAA
>JBEKOF010000394.1:0-3484 GCA_049522055.1 Verrucomicrobiota bacterium
TCCTCGCCGGCAAACTTGTTGGCGTCAATGAAATCAATGATCGGGTTTACTTGCTCCAACCCCATGTCAGGATGAGCCAGGAAAAACCAAAGGACTGTGCGCCAAAACTCAGAATGCGTGATTTTTTGGCCGAGGCGGCCGACGACAATTTCACGGGCAAGCGCCTCGCTGCCTCCCAGTCCCCTGATCTCGCCGTAGCGAAAGGCTTGGGATACGGTGTAATGGTCGAGCGCCTGGCGAACATAGTGCTCCATTTTACGAGTGAGAACGAGGGGCAGGCTCAAGGTGCGGAAGCTGGCTCCCCGCCCGAGGCGAATGTACCACGACTGCTGGCGGAAGCCTTCCGGCCCTGCCGCAAGATCCCAAACGGAGTCCATGAAACCGGGGACCGGGTAGTGGATCAATAGGTGGAAAGCGAGAGAGCGAAACGCCGGTCTGAGCTTGTCTGGCTCTGGGCGCCATGTTTCGCAGGGGCGGATCCAATGGTTCTGCCGCGCGGCCAGGTTCTTCAAACGTTGAATCAGGAAGACCGGCGCAACCCAGCCAGTTCTCCCCTTACCGGGGGTGGGTTTGAGCAGTTGGGTGCTGGAACGTACGCACGCCAGCAGGCGCAGAAACGCGGCCAGGCGTTCATCGTTGTCGCCAAGTTTGTCCAGTGCCGTCTTGATCCCGGCGTCTATTCTGACTGCATTCTGTTCTCTCTTTGTTCTGCCAAAATTCTCGTTGTTTGGTTCGTTTGAAAAATTGCAAAGGTTGAGTTTCATCGCGTCCTCCCGCGGCATAATGCCGCCTACATCGGTTCGGGAATGGTGAATCCTCCGCGAGCCCGCTTTTCATCACGGACAAATTGCCTGTGACGAGGTCATGGGCCGGAGCGACCGGATTACGGCGGAAGGCGAAAGCGCTCACGCCACGTTCACAGATGGATCGATCCTGCGCGGAGGCTAATGAAGAGGAAACGGCCCGCTTAAACAGCGGCCGTTCGCGAAGAAACTATGAAAGGCAAAAGCGCATATCTGGGTTCGTTTTATCAGAAATCTCGAATTTGTCAACCGGACCGCTGGATTTGCCCATTTTTGACCAGCGGCAGCGATGATGTCCAGGCTCGCTTTTGTTCCTGATGAAGGGCTAATATGTGATCTGGCATGTCACACCAGCCGGACAACATTTTTGCCGGGACACAGGTCGTGTCGCTGGTCGAAGTTCGCGGGACCAACAACTCTCTTGTTCATCCGCGCGGCGCGGTGGGTGTCGTTACGCGCACGCCGGCAAGCGTGGAAGAAAAGAGGTTCCTTGTCCGTTTTCCCGATGGTTTCGAAGCGTCGCTCGCCCGTGATCAATTTGATGTGCTGAAGCATTTCAAGGATCGGTTTCCCGGGGCTGGCACGTCACCGGACTTCGATCTGGAACAATTCATCATCTACCGTTGCGTCGTCGGCTCGCGCGCGTACGGTCTGGACAATGATGAATCCGACACCGACCGGCGCGGCATTTACCTTGCGCCCGCCGAAATGCAGTGGTCCCTCTTCGGGGCGCCGGAACAATTTGAGGACAACGCCACACAGAGCTGCTTCTGGGAATTGCAGAAGTTCATCGTCATGGCGCTCAAGGCGAACCCGAACATCCTGGAATGCCTCTACTCGCCGATGGTCGAGAAGTCCACGCCACCGGCGGAGGAACTGCTGGCCCTGCGCCAGCGATTTTTGTCCCAGATGATTTTCCAGACCTTCAACGGCTACGCCATGTCGCAATTCAAGAAGATTGACCAGGACAGGCGCAACCAGGGCGAAGTGCGATGGAAACACGCCATGCACCTGCTGCGCCTGCTCCTCACCGGCGCCGCCACGTTGCGAACCGGCAGCGTCCCCGTGCGCGTCGAGGCGCACCGCGAGCGATTGCTCTCGGTCAAACGGGGAGAAATCCCGTGGTCCGAAGTGGACACTTGGCGCAAGGACCTCCACCGCGACTTCGAATGCGCCCTGGCCGAAACTAAACTGCCCGAACGCCCTGACTATGAGGCGGCAAATTGCTTCCTGATTAGAGCAAGAAGGCTTCAAGTGAAACAATAGATCCGCCATGGCGAGATACATTTCAGGACAAATACTCCCATGGAAGCGCTTTTGGGTTCCTTGGGATGGCAACTTTCGCTGTGGCGACGATGGTCGCGGGTTTCTGGATGACCCTGACGGAGTGTGGGGGAAGATTGTGAACCCTCAAGCGCGTTCAATTGACGAACTGCTGGCATTCCGGTGCGTTATCTTGTCTGGGCATCCGGGCATCGGGAAGACGGTGGAAATCGAACAAGCGCATGGGAGGCTCAGGCAGCAACGCCCAGCCTCCGAGGAACTATTTTTCTTTCATTGTCGCAGCATTTCCGGCGTCGAAATGTTGCGCTGCGAAACCGTTGCACATCCTCGGTGGCTCCATGCACGCTCAGCGGGAAGCGAGATAAGGTTGATAATAGACGGTGTTGACGAGGGTCTTAGAAAAGTTCCTGAATTTGTCTACGCCCTCGCCCTGATCTTAAGAGATGAACGGCTAAACCGACTTCGCGTTGCCTTGGTCTGTCGCTCCGCCGAGTGGGACGTCGAAGCCGGGAAGAACCTCATGCGACTTTGGGCCGAGAAAGACCGTGCTGGAGTTTACGAACTTTGCCCATTGCGCCAGCAAGACGCCGAAAATGCAGCATGTGCGACGGGAACTGATAATCGTGCGTTCATGAGGGCCGTCTTTCGGCACCAGGTTCAAGGACTCGCGGCTCGCCCAATCACCCTCCAAATGCTGCTTGATGAATTCGCCTTTGCAGGCCGGTTCCCTGACACGCGGAAGGAATTGTATTCCCGCGCGGCGCGACGAATGTGTCGCGAAGATGAAGATCGATTGAGATCCTTGAGAAAGCATTACAGTTCGTTCCCAGAGGGGCATGTTTACCTCACGGTCAGCAGAATTGCGGCGCTGCTGATGCTTTCTGCAAAGAGTGTTGTTCTGAGGAGGGATGATGAAAATCCCTCGCCAGTCGAACTTCCTTGGCGCTCCATAGTTGGCGGCACAGAAACCACCCTTGGCGAATCATTTGAAGTCACAGAGCATCTGGTCGAGGCTGCCCTTGAAACGGCGCATTTCAGCTTTCGTGGCCCACATCGCTACGGGTTCGATCATCCAACATTTGCCGAGAGTCTGGCTGCGGAATACCTGCGCACGCTGCCGTTTGTCCAAATTCGCCAACTCCTATGTCAGAGATTCAAGAACAGGGATCTGGTAGTTCCGCAGTTGGCGGAGGTTGCAGCTTGGCTTGCCCTCGATCACGATGGGTGGCGGCTATTCCTTATCGAAACCCAGCCCACAATTCTGCTTAGAACTGACGTGAGCAAATTCACCAACGGAGAAAAGAAGCTCGCCATCGGTTCGTTATTGGAACGCGCAGACCGTGAAGAGGCCTATGATGAACAAGGCACATCAACCTTTTATCGTGCGCTTCGGCACC
>JBEKOF010000395.1:0-3474 GCA_049522055.1 Verrucomicrobiota bacterium
GTTTCACCACGCGCTTCTTGCCGAGGAAGTCTGCGGATTGGACGGCATCGGCTTCGTCGGCAGCGCGGAAGATCAGGCGGTTGCGCAGATTTAGGGTGAGTACTCTCGACTTGTCGTTGCCCAATGGCGGCACAAGCGAAGTCGTGCTTTGCGCGGCCGCGACGATTGTCGCGCCTGCTTCACGAATTACGTCCACACAGTTGTAATCGCTCGTGCCGTCCTCGCTCGCCGTCATGAACCGTTGCGCTTCGTCAGCCCAAAGGATGAGCAAATTGTCGTTCGCGCGGGCGGCTTTCGATTTGTCGAAACGACGCAAGGCATGGCTATAGTAAAGCAGTTTCAAGAATGTGTTCACATACCGTCGCTCGGTCTGAAATTTCTGCTGCATCGTTGTGAGAATGATTTTACCTTGGTCAATCGCCGCGAAATTGAAAGTGCTCTCGCCGGTGCAAAAGACTTCGGCTATTTCGGGTGTCAGAAAGTATTGGAGGTAATTTCCGATGGTTTCGCGGACACCGCCCTGCTGTTCTTCGGGTTGGTTGAGGAAGCGATTTTTAAAATGCTCGCGGACTGCAATCCGGCGCGGTGTTTCAAGAAGGTTCCCAAGATTCTCTATTTCTTCCTCGATTTGGTCCTGATTGGACAACAACTGGAAGGCCCCTGCCAAAGTGACGGGACGTTTCAATTCAAACAGGAATTCCAAAGCATGAGCAATGTGGGTCTGTGCCTGGCTTTTGAAAAATCCTTTGTCCCCGCCCTGGCCGAGACTGTTGGCCGTATCCACGACGAATTTGGCGTAAGTCGTGAATGGGATGCTCCGGTCGCCAGTCAGATTGAAGCGGTGTGGCGGTGTCCATTGCGTATTCGTGTCGTCCGCGCGGATTTGCAGGTGAATCAAATCCTGTTCCCGCTCGTAGTGCTTCGCCATCGCTGCGAGGGTTTCCCAATAGACGCCCTTTTCGTCAATGCACAGGCCCCCCCACTTTGATTCATTTTGAAAGACCTGGTGAGCGAGTTGATTGATACCGGAACTCGTCTTGCCAGAACCGGTGTCGCCGGTAATGAGCCAGCCGCGACAAAACTGCGTCCGCTTCCACCTCAACCCGCCGAGTCGTGCGACATGGCCCTTGCGATTTCGTGGGATGAACAAAAGCCAAGCCGCTACGAGCGCCAGCAAGACAGCGCCAGCGAGAATAAAAGGACGTGGATGTTTCAGGGCAAGCAACAAGTCTGGCGGAACGCCAATCGGGTCGAACGGAATAAAATCAAATTTCATGGCCAAACCCTCCCGATCAGATAACCGGCCAGCAGAGTCGCAAGTGCGGCAAAGATCGCGGCTGGGCGAGTCACTGTGATATTACGCTTTGGCGGATTCGTTCGGAGCGTTTCAATAAGAGTCGCCGCATGTCGTTGAAACTCACTTGACGCCTCCACCAGCTTCGTGATGTCCGAACGGAACTGCTCAAACGAGGGCATTTCGCGCCGACGAACCTCATCCCAATGCCGTTGATGAATCCGAAACAATTCGACTAGAAGGAGCACGGCATCGTCTTCGCGCAGCCGATGCCGTTCCCGCCAATCTGCAACGGTTTTCTCAAATTCCTCGTCGAAATTGGGCTGTTCCATGATATTAAAGCTATTTTGAAGGCAGAAGCAGATCGGTGACGGATTCGATCTCCGCGTAAAGCTTCCGCTGCCAGGTTTGCATCCGCTGACGATCAAGGAGGCTGAACGCGGAGTGCTTCGACGCCGCCGTGATAGTTAAGTTCTCCCGGTTGAGTGCTTCAACCAGCCAATCTTGAAGCCGGGACATCGTGATTTCTTTCGCGCCGAGTTCACCTTTGAGATGGGCGCGGACTTCTGCGGACTCGAACAGCGCAAAGCTGTCGCTGTGCGCCGCGTTGCGAACAACGACATAACTGCTTCTCTTTCCAAGTTGATCGGCGAGACGCTGCACTTGGTCCACGCTGTCCAACTCGTGGTTCACGGGCATGACAAGCGTGAGAGTCGCGCCAAGCGCGGACAGCGCTGCGTCCAAGTCGATCTCGCCGAAGAAATCGAGGAAAAGGTCGGTGGAAGCGGCGCGGCAATCGACGACGACGAGATTCGCCTTCTCCAGCGCCTCGATTATACCATCGAGTTCGCGGCGATTCGATAGGTCAAGAAATCGTGTTTCGGGCTGAAATCGTTTCAACGTCGAATTCTCATTGTCAGTATCAATGGCGACATGGACGATGCCCTTGTCTTTGAGGAACTGGACGAAATTGACGGCGAAGAAACTTTTGCCGACGCCACCTTTGCCGTTCAGAATTAGGTCGAGGCGTTTCATGTATTTTTGGGGGTTAGCATCCGCACTTGGGCGATGCGTGGTCCATGTGTACGGGTTTGCGGGTCTCCGCCGTCGTTTGAATTGGCGGGTCGCTCCTCCTTCGGTTGATCGTCGGTCGGGCGACGCGCGACAGGTTTTCCTCCGTCAAACTCCCCCGAAGCCGATACGATTGGACGCTTTCGCCCAGGGCGGCGGTGTGGCCGGACAATTTCACCGAGCAATTCGTGACAAAAAACTGCGATGGCCGTTTTGCTTGTTGGCAGGCAATGCTGAGTGAGCAGTTCGGCGATGGCGCGGTATGAAGCGCGCTTCTGTCGCAACTCTGCGATGACATCCTTGGCCGGAATTAGTTCCTGGAACTTCTGCGGCCGGCCCGGCGTAAATTCCGCGACCGCTTTGCGGACTGTGGCTAGATCAAATGAGGGCATACGACGGAATAAGTTGAGATGGGGTGAGGCATTGAATGGCCAACGAATACGGACTTCTGATGCCATGATGAGGACATGGGCTGGCTTCTTGCGATATGCGGATAATTTTGGCCGTGGACAGGAACGCGGACTTGGGCAAACGAAGATCGTTGCCTGTCTGCGGAAAACTTGTGTCCGCTGCAAACGCGAGACCATGATCGCGCCCCTGGACTGTTCGTGTGCCTGGAGGGAACGTGGCCGTGGCCTGTCCACGGAATCGCACCGTTCGCGTCCGGGTCTGAAGCGCGACTTGTTCGCGCTCTTGGATTCGCCGAGTCTGCGGCGAGAAATCAATGCAATTGCGCGGCCATTGCGCGCCTTCGCCGCGATTGCTTCGCGGACGCAGAAACCTTAGCTCGCTAAGGAGTAGGGCGTGCCTTGTCTTAAATTTGATGAGAGACATGTTGCCTCCGCTTCTGCACCAATTCGTTGCGCCACTGTTTTAAATCGGCCACAACGGTCTGGATACGGCTGTTTTGTTCGATGCTTTTTGCTTCGGTTTGTCCAGGATTTTCATCGCCCCACAGCATCACCGAATCTGCGGCACTCTTGGTGATGTGTTCACCAAGCATTCCCAACACTTCAATCGCGGTACGTAATTGGGCAGTTGTCGGTTGCATAATCAGGCCCTGATCCCGTGTGAGTGTTTGTGGGCGTTTGTCTTTCGATGTTTTGGCT
>JBEKOF010000396.1:0-3453 GCA_049522055.1 Verrucomicrobiota bacterium
GCGCCGATTTCGTTGCCGTTGGCGTCCGCCACCACATGAATCGCCTCGACCTCCGGCAACTCGGCCAGCTCGATGGCGCGTCCGAGGCCCGTGGCGGTCAACTCGACCCGGATCGCGGTGACGATCTGGGGGTGGATCTTCTTGATCGCCTTGATGCGTTCGATCACCGCGGGGCTGTCCACTATTTCCACCAGCCGGGTCTTTCGCAGCGCCTCGGCCGGCACCGCGGGACTGTCCGGACCCAGACAAAACGCGATATGACGCAGATGCTTCTCGCTGGCCGGCTGGTGCCGGGCATCCAGGATCGCGATCAAGCCGGTCGCCGCGGCGGTCTGTTCGATCACGGCATCCAGCTGCGGCAAAGTATGCGCCGGCGAACTCAAATCCAGAATCAGCGGCATCGGGATCGAAACCAAGGGAGGCAGCTCGGTCGTGACGCGCCTGCCCTCCAAAGCCAGGTATGGAGGCTTGCGCCCGATATCCACGGCCGTGCTGATGTATTCCCGGCCATGAATCCCGTCGCGCGTCGGACGAACAATTTCGGACATGTCCGTCCACATCGAGTCGAAACCCGGGCCGGAAAACGATCCCCGGTAGCCCGCGCCCGACACCGGGATCTTCGCCGTTTCGGCCTGGAGCCACGTGGTTTTGATGAGATCCGGTTTCCAGTAGCTGTTCCCCAGACCTTCATAGACCGGATTGATGGACAGGCACAGCAGGCCTTTGGTGCAATCCTGCACGCACGAGAAACAGCCCATGCACTCGAAAAACAGCGCCTCGACCGCGCTCAGGTTGCGAATATACTCCGCCTCCTGCCGGTAGCGGTCATAGACACAGGCCTTCTTGACGCAGTTGTGGCACCGGGCGCAATCCTCCCGCCAGTCCACCACGCCATGTTTGCCGATGCGCGGACCTCGCGGCGGCACTGGCCGTGTCTTGATGTGATATTTTTCCGGCATGCGTTCTCCCGGTCACGACAGCCCAGCGGCGGCAAGCAACTCCGGCACCACGGCTTCTTTGCCACCCGAGAGAATATGAATTCCGCGCACCCCTTCCATCGTCTTCAGTTTCTTGATCGTCTCTACACACACCGCCCGCCCGATCTTCCCGGCGCCGTTGCCGGCGGCGGGGAGCTTTTTCATCACTTCGTCGGGCACGTAAAAATCGGGATGGGTTTCGCGCAGCTTCTGGGCCTCCGCGGCGCTTTCCAGGGGGAAAACGCTGGCCAGAATCGCGGCCTTCTTGGTGAACCCTGCCTGGCGAACGGCCTCGAGCCATTGGCTGAACGCCTCGAGGTCGAAGACCGCATGGGTTTGAACGAACCGGGCGCCCGCCTCGATTTTGCCCTGGAGCCTGAGCAGGTTGAGTTCGAGCGGCTTCAGGAAGGGGTTGGCCACCGCTCCCACCAGCATCGAGAACGGCCCCTCAATCTTCGTCCCGTCGGCCAGCAAGCCCTGCTCGCACATCCGGGTGGTTGTCTCGACAAACTGCGTGGAATCAATGTCAAAAACGTTGCTGGCTTCCAGACAGCCGATCAGCGTCTGGTGATAGCCGGACAAACAAAGCACATTCTTGATCCCGAGGCTGGCGGCTCCCAGCAAATCCGACTGGAGCGCGATGCGGTTCCGGTCACGGGTGACCATTTGCAGCACCGGCTCGAGGCCCATTTTGAGCGCGGTGACCGAGGCGGCCAGAGAGGACATTGCCACCCCATGCTGGTTGTCGCCCAGGTTGACTGCGGTGAGCTTGCCGCCCAGGGATTTCAAGGCCGCTTCCGTGGCGGATTCAGTCGCCGACGCCCGCGGCGCGTGCTCGGCGGTGAGGATGAACTCTCCGTTCTCGATTGCTCTGGCGAGTTGGCTGTCCACTTTCATGCGACTATGCGTTCCCGTGTATTCATCGCACCGCTGGGGGTGGGATTTGGCGGCAGTCTTCTGACCTGTTCGATGAACTGCTTGATTTCGTCACAAGCCTGCTGGGCGCCTCCTGCCGCGCACTCAATGACGGCCATCCGTCCCGCCCCAAATCCGATTTCCTCGAGCAACGATTCGACTGCCTGGGCGCGTTTGTGGGCGCGCAGGCTGCCCTCGAAGTGACGGCACTCTTTCTTCTTGCAAGCCACAATCACCACGTCGTCCATGCCCGTTTCCAGGGCTTTGACCAGGTAGGGCACATCCACCTTTCCAGAGCACGGCAGACCGATGGTCTTGACCGTGTCTCCTCCCAGATCTCCCCAGAAACCGGCCACCCGGCCCGCGTTCAAATTGTTCGAGCAGTAAAAAACGCAAGTCTTTAGGCGACGCCTTGCCTTGGTTGCGCCTTCTTCAGCCAGCGGATTCCGCAACCGGTTCACGCAACGCTGGAGGGCCGACACCCCTTGCCGGCACGCGGCCAATTCCTCAGCCCCCATCAACCCGTCTTTGGCCATTTGGCCATGCAGCGACTCGACGAGCGTGATGATTTCGCGCACCGCGGCTGATTTGTCATCGGCAGCGGACCAGGCCTTCTGCAAACCCCCGCAGGCCAATTCCATTCTGATGATCTCGCCCCACACCGCTTCCAAGGTTGCGTGCAAGGCGAAGAGCAAACGCGGACAGCTCGCTTCGATAGCCCTCAACTGCTCATCGACCGTCTGGTCAAGCTTGCTCATAATGCCTTATCCGACACTTCAACTCACGCTCAATGGTTTAATGGTGCGCGAGCATACTGCGCGAGCAACGCCCGACTGTAAAGGAAAATCGTCCGAGCCTCCAATTCAGACAGTGGATGTCTTATGAAAAATGGGGTGGCCAACGGGACTCGAACCCGCAACAACAAGCTCCACAAGCTTGGACTCTACCATTGAGCTATAGCCACCAGCCAATTCCTAAAATAGCCGTCCCGGCCAGACAGTTCAAGTCAAATGCCGACAGTCAAATGCCGAATGCTGAAAACTCCAAACAGAAAGTGCGGAGCAAAAATCCCGGCTTTCCGCCTTCCCATTTTCACATCCCCGCTCGCCACTGGCCGTTACTTCAACAACTCGGCCACCAGCGCCTTGAGCTGCGCCGGAGGATAGGGCTTGTTCAAAAACCGGTCCACCTTCGCCGCGTGATGCAGCATCACCGAGCCATCCACCGTTCCGCTGGCCAGCACGGCCTTCATCTCCGGATATATCTTGTGGCTGTTGAGTATCAAATCCAATCCATTCATCGCCCGTAAACCCAGGTCGTAATCTGTCAACAGCAACGCCGGACGCAGCCCCCCTTCCCCGAGCGCCTTGAGCACCGGTCCCGGTTCGGTGAATTGCTTGACCTCCCATCCGGCCGATTGCAGCACCATCGCGGCAAACTCCACCAGCATCGGCGCGTCGTCCACCACAAAGATCAAAGTTTTCGAGCCGCCCTCCCCGGAGGCTTGCGCGGCATTGCTTTGGCTCATATTGTTTGCACCTGATGGTTTTTCTTGATTTAA
>JBEKOF010000397.1:0-3415 GCA_049522055.1 Verrucomicrobiota bacterium
GCCAGCAGGGCGATGGCGCGGAGCAACTGGGTGTCCCCGCTGGATTGCAGGCTGGCGGAGGTCAGTTCCTTCTCGGCGGCGGGAATCAGCGGAAGCGTGTCGCGCCCCAAGGCCACCTCCTCGTCCGGTTTGATCCCCTTGTGCCAGAAGGAGCGGCCACTGGGGGTGAGCCATTCATCCACCGCCAGCAACAGGGCCGAACCATCCGGCAATGGGAACTTCTCCAGCACCGTGCCGGTGCCAAAGGTCGTCTTGCCAACCAGTGTCGCCCGGTGCGCGTCCCGCAGCGCGCCGGCGACGATTTCCGATGCGCTGGCCGAACCGCCGTTGATCAGCACCACCAGCGGCATCTGGGTGGCGACCCCGCCGGGCTTGACCCGTTGCCGCGTGATTTTTCCATCCGCGTTTTTTTCCAACAGAACGTCGCCCTCCGAGAGGAACTCGCTGACGACTCCGACCGCCTCTTCCAGCACCCCGCCTGGATCGTTGCGCAAATCCAGGATCACGCCTTTGAGCCCCTGGCGCTGGATTTCCAGCAACGCGTTGTGAAAATCATGGGCCGCGCCCTCGTTGAACATCGCCACGCGCAAGTGCGCCGCCCCGGCCCCCGGCAGCTCGTGCCAGCTCACATTGTCAATTTTGATCAAGGCGCGGACGATGGTGAAATCCTGCCGCAGGCCGCTGGGCGGGACCAGAACGCCCAGCTTGACCGGCTCGCCCACCGGCCCGGTGATGCGCTCCTCCAGATCGCCCAGCGGCAGCCCGGCCACCGGCTGGCCATCCACTTCCATGAGGATGTCCCCCGCCCGCAGCCCGGCGCGCAGAGCCGGCGAGCCATCCATCGCCGCCACGATCACGGTCTGGCGGTTGGTGACTTGGATTTCGACCCCGATGCCCGTGAAGTTCGGTCCCATCGCCCGATCCGCATGCTTGCTGTTTTGCGGGTTCAGATAGACGGAGTGACCGTTGTCGCCCAAGGACTCGATCATTCCTTGAACGGCGCCGTGGGCCAGGACCGGCGGCTGGAGCACGCCGCGATCCACGTAATGGCGCTGGATGATGCTCCAGGCCTGCGCGATGAGCTGGAATTGCTTTTCCGAGCCGGGCGGCGCATCCCGGAGGAGGATCCAGCGGTCGTACTTCACCCCGGCTGTCAAGGCCAGCGCCAGGCTCAAGGCCCAGAGATAACGACGCCGGGGCAGGCGGAAAGAAAACAGCGACCGCTTTTCCTGACTTTCACCATTCATACGCACTAAAACGCGCCAAGGATGGCCCCGCGGCCGGCGCTGCGCCAGAGCTTTTTGCCTTGCGGCTAGATTTTCCCGTAGAATTCCTCAACCACGGCGCGGAGATTGTTTTCCCCCACATTGACGATGGCCATCTCCCGCGCGGCGCTGGCCTCCGAATCGCTGGCGTGCGCCGCGTTGACCATGATGGTGGAACCGAACTCGCGCCGAACGGAGCCTGGCGGCGCCTTGGAGGGATCGGTCGGACCGAGCACGTCGCGGATTTTGCGCACCGCTTCCACGCCTTCGTAAATGAGCGCGATGCACTTTTCGGTGCCCGGTTCCTTGAGCAGGGCGGCGGCGCAGTCGCTGGAGGAGCGGCCGGACATGAATTTTACGATGTTGTCAAATTGGTTGTCGCCGAATATGGGGCCAAGGATTTCCCCCAGTTGCTTCTCTTCGCCGGCGGGGATTTTGAAACCAAACTCCTTCTCCAGCGCCGTCTTGGCCCGCTCGGCCACGCTCTCCTTGAGCCGCGTGCGCAAGACCTCGCGCACCGGCCCATAAAACTCCGCCGCCTGCGAGAAGCTCATGTGGACCACCTGGATGCCGACAATGTAGAGGCCGGTGCGCGAAAGAAAATCTATCACGTTGCCCGGGCGTCCGGTGGCAAAGCGGAAATTGTCGGGCTTGATGAGCACCAACGTCCGCTGCGGGTTTTCTCCCGCCGCATAGGACAGCGTGTCTTTGACAATGCCCGCGTCGGTGTCCGAGTATTTGACCCAGAGTTTGAGTTTCAGGACGGCTTCCTCCGCGCTGGGGGAGGCCAAAACGGCCGGCTCAAAATAGCGCACCTGGTTCTGCGCGTCCAAAATAAGGTCGCCGTAGGTGTCCCGGATGGTTTCGCCCCCGCGGCGCTCGGCGCTGATGTTGCCGATGACGGAGCGGATTTTGCGCACGGCTTCCTCGCCGGAGAACAGGAGCATCATCACTCGGCGCCGCCGCCCCGAGATCGCGTCGGGGCCAAGATTGACCAGGATGTAATCCCGGATCAATTCCTGGATGCGCCGGTCTTGCGGATCGGCGGCGGAGACTACGGCGTCCGAGTAGAGGCGCACCAACTCGGCGCTGGGAGCAAACATCCTCGCCGCCACCAACTCCAGTCCGGTGCGCGTGATCAGCCGGGCGATGATGCCGCCCGTGCGGGACTTGTGCAGCGTGTAGGGGGTGATCAGGGCGTAGGCCAGTTGTTGCGCCATAGGAATATCAGCCGGGCTGGGTGGTGGGTTTCGGCGCGGGGGACGTCGCCACCGCCGCTTTGCCGCCGAGTATTTTAAACATGACCACGCCGCACGTCGGACATTTGCCCTTGATCGCCTTGCGCCCGTTCTTCATGGTTTCTTCCACCGCTTCGGCAATTTCCTTCTTGGCCTTGCATTTGACACAGTATCCTTCAGGCATAAAATTGGTTTGGGCAGACGCTTCTGGCGTTCGCCACGGTCTCTATAGTTTACGGGCGGCATACCGAAAGCGTCAACTCGTAAAGCGCATTATTGCGCAACTTGTTTTCTTTCAACAACATAAATCCACGCTGATCGGTCATAATCCGGTCAAAAGCGCGTCATTTCCCCTCCTCCACACCGTCTTGGCGGGCGGAATCTTCGGCCTGCATTTGCCGCAAGTTGGTTTTTAATATCTTCCCCATGGCGCTGCGCGGCAAGGCGGGCATGATGATAATTCGCCGCGGCAATTTGTAATCCGCCAGACGTTCGCGCAGAAATTTGAGCAGGGCGTTCTCCTCCAGAGCCAGGCCTTCGCCGGGGGAAACGAAGGCCAGGGGCTGCTCGCCCTTGCGCGCGCTGGGCACGCCGATGACCGCCGCTTCGCGGACTCCCGGGAACTGATAAAGGACTTCCTCGATCTCGCGGGGATAGACGTTGATGCCGTTGACCAGCAGCATGTCCTTCTTGCGATCGGTGATGTAAAAATAGCCGTCGCAGTCGCGATGGCCGATGTCCCCCGTCAGAAGCCAGCCGCCGCGGAACGCTTCGGCCGTCGCCGCGGGCTGGTTCCAGTAACCGCGCATGACGTTTGGGCCGCGCACGCAGATTTCGCCCGTCTGATCCGGCCCCAGAATATCGCCCGCTTCATTCTGGACGGAAACTTGCACGTCGCATACCGGCACGCCG
>JBEKOF010000398.1:0-3403 GCA_049522055.1 Verrucomicrobiota bacterium
CGAACATTTCAAAGGCAACAAAATTCATCTCTGCTCCATCGTCAACGCCAAGGCCGGGGCCTGCTCGGAGAATTGCAGCTTCTGCGCCCAGTCCTCCTTTTATCAGACCGGCGCGCCCAAATACGGATTCGTGGACCCGGAGCCGGTGCAAGAAGCGGCCGAGGAGGCCCGGCGCAACCACGTCACGGCCCTGGGACTGGTGGCCGCCTGGCGGGGCTTGAAGGAAGGGCCGATGCTCGACGAGGTTTGCGACCGCATCCGCGAACTGGCGGCCGGCGGCAAGACCCGCGCGGACGCTTCGCTGGGTATCATCGAAAGCCAGGCCGTGGCGGACCGGCTCAAGGAGGCGGGCCTGGAATGTTACGGGCACAACCTGGAAAGCTCGCGCCGGTTTTTCCCCAGGCATTGCACCACCCACACCTACGACCACCGTCTCAACACCATCCGCTATCTCAAAAACGCCGGCCTGAAAATCTGTTCCGGCGGCATCCTCGGCATGGGCGAGTCGCGCGAGGACCGTTGCGAGCTGGCTTTCTCGCTCAAGGAGGTCGGCGCCAGCGTCGTGCCGATCAACATCCTCAACCCGATCCAGGGCACCCCCTTTGCGGCCAACCCGCCGCTCCCGCCGCTGGAAATTCTCAAGACCATTGCCTGTTTCCGTTTCATCCTGCCGCGCCAGGAAATCATGATCGCCGGGGGGCGCACCGTGAATCTGCGCGACATGCAATGTATGGTCTTTGCCGCGGGCGCCAGCGCCTTGATGGTGGGCAACTACCTCACCACCCTCAATCAGCCCGTGGATAAGGACCTGCAAATGCTCAAAGACCTGGGTCTGGACCCGAATTGGGACCACCACAACTTCGCCGACCAGGAAAGAACGGCCGAAGGCTGAAAGCCAAACAAACCCGCCGGGTTGGGATTGACTGTCAGGCGCGGAAAGAACAAGCTTGCCAAAGTGAGCTTGCCCATTCAACAGACGGGATCGCCCCTTAACGGGATGACTTTTGGCCTGCGCCTTTTGGTTTTCGCCGCGCTGGCCTCAAGCCTGTGGCTTCCGGCGCCGCGGGCCGCCGCGGCGGACGAGCCGGCCGCGGCAACAACCCTGCTTTGGCGCGACCCCGCCCAGCCGCTGGATTTGCGTGTGCGCGACCTGGTGGGCCGGATGACGCTGGAGGAAAAGGCCATGCAGGTCTGCAACGACGCGCCTTCCATTCCACGCCTGGGACTGCCCGCCTACGATTACTGGAATGAATGCCTCCACGGAGTCGGACGCAATTACACCGCCACCGTTTTTCCGCAGGCCATCGGCATGGCCGCCAGCTTCGACCCGGCGCTGTTGCATACGGTGGCCGATGCCATTGCCTCGGAGGCGCGGGCCAAGTACCGCCGATGCCTGGAAACCAATAACGGCGTGAGCGTGCGCTACGCCGGTCTCTCCTTTTGGGCGCCCAACATCAATATCTTCCGCGACCCGCGCTGGGGCCGCGGCCAGGAGACTTACGGCGAAGACACTTTTCTCACCGCGCGCATGGCCGTCGCCTTCATCCAGGGATTGCAGGGGGATGATCCCAAGTACGTCAAAGCCCTGGCCTGCGCCAAACATTTCGCCGTCCATAGCGGGCCGGAAGCCACGCGGCATGACTTCAACGCCGAACCCCCGGAGCGCGACTTATACGAGGTTTATCTCCCCCAATTCGAAGCCGCCGTTCGCGAGGCCCATGTCGGCGCGGTCATGGGCGCCTATAACTCCCTTTACGGCACTCCCTCCTGCGCCAGCCCGCTTCTGCTCGACACTCTGCTCCGCGGCCAGTGGGGGTTCAAGGGCGAGGTCGTGTCCGATTGCGGCGCTATCGCGGATTTCTTCTATGGCCACGGCTTTTCCCCGACCGTCGAAGCGGCCTCCGCCACCGCCGTGAGGACCGGCTGCGATCTCTCTTGTGGCACAGAGTATCACACCCTGGCGGACGCGGTGCGGGATGGATTGTTGAAGGAGCAGGAACTGAACATCGCCGTGGGGCGGCTGTTGGAATCGCGCTTTCGCCTGGGGATGTTTGATCCGCCCGCCCTGGTGCCTTACTCCAAAATCGCCGCCACGGATTACGCCACCCCGGCCAACGACAACCTCGCCTTGCTCATGGCGCGCGAGTCGGTCGTCCTGTTGAAGAATGACGGACTGCTGCCCTTGGATCGCGCCAAAATCAAGAAAATCGCCGTCTTCGGCGTCAACGCCAACTACACCAACACTCTGCTCGGCAATTACCAGGGCGATGCCTTGCATCCCATCACCTTTGCCGAAGGCATCCAGGACCTCCTGGGCACCAACGTGGAGCTGGATTGCGCCGCCGGCTGTCCCATTGCCCTGCGCGTCGGCGACATCAACCAGGATCTTTATGACAAGGAACGGAACAAGGCTCTGCAAATGGCCACCAACGCCGATGCCATTATCTACGTGGGCGGCATCTGCGCCGACCTGGAGCGCGAATTCTTTAACGTCCCCTTCGTGGGATTCTACCACGGCGACCGCACGCAGATCGAGCTTCCGGAGGTGCAAACGGATTTTCTCAAGGCCTTGCGGGCGACGGGCAAGCCGCTCGTCTTTGTCAATTGCAGCGGCAGCGCCATGGCCATGCCGTGGGAAGCCGAGAACCTCTCCGCCATTGTGCAGGCCTGGTATCCCGGCCAGGAGGGGGGACGCGCCGTCGCCGAAGTCTTGTTCGGAGACGTCAACCCGGCGGGCCGCCTGCCGGTCACCTTTTACCGCGCCACCACCGATCTGCCCGCCTTCACCGATTACAGCATGGCCGGGCGCACCTATCGCTACTTCAACGGCAAACCGCTCTTCGCTTTCGGTCACGGCCTGAGCTACACCCAGTTCAAATACGCCGCCGCGCAGTTGGACCGCCCGCAAGCCGCCCCCACCGACACCTTGCATGTGAAACTGGACGTGGCCAACACCGGCGCCCGCGCCGGCGACGAAGTCGTGCAGGTTTATTTCCGCCACGTCAAATCCGCCGTGCCGCAGCCGCGCCAGGCCCTATGCGCGTTTCAGCGCGTCCCGGTGGCGGCCGGCCAGACGGCGCGCGTGGACATCCAGGTGCCGGTCCAGGAATTTCGTTATTGGGACACCGCCAAAAAGCAATACATCATCGAGCCGGGAGACTATGAAATCCTGGTCGGCGCCGCCTCCGACGACATCCGCGCGAAACTCCCCCTGCGCGTCGAAGGCAAGTGAAAGAGGAAACCAGGGAACTCCTAAGAATAACGTGGGCCGCCAAGTGCTGGAAAATCCAACACCCTTAGCGACCCATGTCATCTTATACTTCTTGCTATGTCAACGCCCGGCGCTTTGCCCTGGCCTCGCTGCTCCGGCGCCGGATTGAACAAGGCAGGGACTTGAACTCCC
>JBEKOF010000399.1:0-3398 GCA_049522055.1 Verrucomicrobiota bacterium
TGCGCTGCATCCACAGCAGCCGACGCTTGGACGAGTTCTGGAAACACCGGCTCAATCAACACGCCAAACGCAATGACACCCTCAGCCTGTCTGCTTAACGAAGAATTTTGTCCTGCACCCAATCTTGGGGGAGATCAGGGCAATTACATGCTTGCCGCGCCAACGGACGCCAGGATGAACTGCTGGCCGCCGGAGCGGCCTGGCTGTCCATCAACGCTTGCGCTCGTGGCGCAAGGGTCTAAAATGGTCTGCAAGTTTGCTCCCGCAAAAATGAAACCTTTCGCCCTTATTGTATTGTTGGGATTGGCGGTCACGGCCTGTGCGCCGAATCCCGCGATCGAAGTTCCGGGCGCGGCTCGCGCCGCGACGGGATGGGAGGCCGTTCCGGCCATTTTGGCCCGCATCCAGGCGCCGCAATTCCCGGCGCGCGACTTTTCGATCACCGACTATGGCGCCAAGGGGGATGGGGCGACCGATTGCACGGACGCCATCGCCGGGGCCATCGCGGCGTGCCACGCGGCGGGCGGGGGGCGGGTGGAGGTTGAGGACGGCGTGTTTCTTGCCGGAGCGGTGCATTTGTTGAGCGGCGTGAACCTCCACATCGCCGAAGGGGCCACGCTGCGATTTCTTCCCGACCCGAAGAAGTTCCTGCCGGTGGTCTTCACCCGGTTTGAAGGCACGGAGTGCATGAATTATTCGCCGCTGATCTATGCCTTCGAACAGGAGAACATCGCCGTCACCGGGTCCGGCACGCTGGATGGGTCCGGCGCGCAGGCGTGGTGGGGCTTGCGGGCGACCGCGGCGGGCGGCGGACGGGCAAAACTGATAGAGGAAGGGAACCGGGGCGTGGCGGCGCCGGAGCGCATTTTCGGCGACGGGGGCGGTCTGCGCCCGAACTTCATCCAGCCCTGCCGCTGCCGCAATGTGCTCATTGAGGGGGTTCACATCACCAATTCCCCGATGTGGGAGATTCATCCGCTCCTTTGCACCAACGTGACGGTGCGCGGGGTCCGGATCTCCAGCCACGGACCCAACAACGACGGCTGCGATCCCGAATGCTCGCGCGATGTGCTGATCGAAAACTGCGTCTTCGACACCGGCGACGACTGCATCGCGATCAAGTCCGGCAAGAACGCCGACGGCCGCCGGGTGAATGTCCCTTCGGAAAACATCATCGTGCGCGACTGCGTGATGAAGGACGGGCACGGCGGGGTGGTGGTGGGGAGTGAAGTTTCGGGCGGGGTGCGCAATGTGTATGCGGAGAACTGCAAGATGGACAGCACCAATCTGCTGCGGGTCTTGCGCCTGAAATCCAACGCGCAACGCGGCGGGGCCATTGAGAACGTCTTCATGCGCGACGTGGAGGTTGGCCATGTCCGGGACGCGGTGCTGACGATTGACCTGGTCTATGACGGAGTTCGCTTCGGCCCCTACCCTCCGGTCGTGAGCAACGTTTTCATGGAGCGTGTGACGACGGCAGCCAGCCCGCGTGTGCTGGACATCGTTGGCACAACCAATTCGGTGATTTCCAATATTCACGTTGAGGATTGCGCCTTCCACGGGGTGCGCTCAGAGGACATTCTGACACACGCCGGGGCGATTTGGACCCGGAACGTCATCCGGGAGCAGTCCGATGGGCCGTAGAGCGCGCATTCGAGGATAGGCTCTTGACGACCAATCGGGAGGAAGCAGAACCGCCCTTGATGACGGAGAGCATGCTCTCAAGCCACCGGCGGGGCCAGAGGAGCGCCGGCGATTCTCTCCAGCACCCGAATGGGCGCCTGCTCCGGCTGCAGCAGCGCGCCCAGGGAGATGATGAGCGTTTGCTCCAGAGCATATTGGCCGGCCAGCACGGCGTGCGGCACCGAGTCGGTGAAACAAATCCAAGTTGATCCGGGTGGAAACTCGAGGCGGATTTTTGGGCAATTCAGCTGGAAGTCGGTTTTCTCCTTCAAGAAGTCGTGGAAATTGAGCATGAAACGATCGTAGGCTGAATGAGCGACCGCCTTGAGGCCGAACAATTTCTTGATGTTGCGCACGAGGCCGTTGCCGGGTTGGCTTCCCTGCGCGGCGAAGCGCGCCAAGCCCGCTTCCGCCGCGAAGGTTGCGGCCAGCGCCTCAAACCCATCGGTCGTTGTCCAGATTCTCGGAAAGGCGGGGTTGATGTTCGTGAAGCAGCGCAGAATGCGCCGCCCATGCATGGGGCGGGTGGGGAAGGCGTCGAAGTGCAGCAAGTCGTTGCGTTTATGCACGGGAAGATCGCGTCCCTTTTCCTCTTCCGGCCGGAAACTCGCGTAGTCCAGCGCCCAATCCTTCGCATAGGGCGCCAAGAGCACGCCCAGGAACCGCGTCACCTCGGCCGAATAGCGGCGCATGATGCCGTGGAGCCGCACGACCTCCTCCTGCTTCCCCGTCGTGCCGCGGAGCAGGTCCTGGAGCGGGCGATAGGAAACATTTTTGTGCAGGCGCGAGCCGGTTTGACGCTGGGACAAAAGGAATTGGCGGTCTGATGGCGGAAGATCAAACGGGAGGCCGCTGAAGAAAAGAATTTTCCCGGCCTCGAGGTGTTGACAGCACTGCCGTGCGTGTTGGGCGGCGCGGGAGCTGTCGCGCCAGCCGCCGGGGTGTTGAAAATCCTCCACCGCGACCAAAACTTGATTGGAGGCGGAGTTTGGCGCGGTCTTGGCCGGCGCAGTTTCGTTCATGGTCGTCATGGTGTATGGAAGCATGGAAAGCTTCCCCATTTCCCGAAAAAGTCAAGGGGTGCTCACGTGCTTTTGGCCAGGCTGGTCAAAGCGGTGCGACCAATAGTTCGCGGGCCATTTCGCACACCATATCGGGAGTGATGGCGTGGAGGCAGGCCAAGGGGATGTTGCAGGAGCAGGTTGATTTGTAGCACGGGACACAGGGCAGGCTGGTGATTTGGATGACGCTGGCGGGTTTGCCGTAGGGGCCGGTGTTGCGGGGATTGGTGGGGCCAAATAACGCGATCAAGGGCCTGCCCAAGGCGGCGGCGGCGTGCATCGGCCCGGTGTCGTTGGCGATGACCAAGCGGCTACGCCGGAGCCATTCGATCATTTCCCACAAGGAGGTTTGTCCGGTGAGATCCAAACAGCGGCCCGGATTGTCCGCGGCAATGGTTTGGCCGAGAGACCGGTCGTCGTCCCCGCCCAGGATGACGAATGATAACGCGGTGGAGCCGCGCATCCGCCGGACCAGTTGGAGGAAATTGGGCAGGGGCCAGCGTTTGTTGTCCCAGCGCGCGCCGGGCAGAAGGACGATCCACGGGCCTGGGCCGGGGTTCCATTTCCGGTCAATTTGGGCGGCGATGAGCGGGCGGGAGGGCAGCCACTCAAAATTCCAATGGAGCGGGACGTTGAGCAAGGGCAGGACGGCCA
>JBEKOF010000400.1:0-3395 GCA_049522055.1 Verrucomicrobiota bacterium
TTCAAAAAAGCGGACAGGTTTGAGTCCGCACCCTGCCGAGCCTCAAAACCCAGAAAATACCCAGAACTATCGAGGTAAAATTAGACCGTTCTTGTTGACTCTATGTCAGGAGTTCTGGACTCGGGCCGTATGATGGGCAGCAGTGGATAGACTTCAATGGTTACGGCACTCCTCCCGGCGGCACCCTGGCCCAAACCTTCACGACGACGGTGGGGCAAACGTATGTGGTGACTTTCGAGGCGGGGGAACTTGGCACGGGACCGGAAAGCATCACGGCGACGGCATACGGATCGAACAACGTGCCGCTGGCCAGCAACTATTGCGTGCCGGCTTCCGAGGAGTGGACCCAGTTTGAATTGAACTTCGCCGCCGTGTCCACCAACACCACGCTGCTTTTCAAGGACACTTCCCCGGCCGATGTGCCGACGCCGGATGTGACGCTCGACGCGGTGGCGGTGATGGTCCCGCCGGTGATTGTGACCTCGCCGGCAAGCCAGACGGTGACCAATGGGAACAGCGTGACCTTTACAGCGTCGGCCGGCGGGAGTCCCGCGACGGTGCAATGGTGGTATGACGCAACCAATTTGATTTCCGGGGCGACCAGCACGACGCTGACGTTTGTGGCCAACGCGGGCAGCGGGGGATATTACAGCGCGGTGTTCAGCAACGCGGCCGGGAGCGCGGCCACGGCGCCCGCTTTGCTGACGGTGGACAATCCGGTCTTTCTGACGCAGGAGCCGCAAAGCGTGACGACCAATCTGGGCGCCAACGTCACTTTGAGCGGGGCGGCGGGGGGCGACGCGCCCATTGCCTTCCAGTGGCAGTTTGACGGGACCAACATCGCGGGGGCGACCAATGCGGATCTGTTGTTGAGCGACGTGCAACTGGCCAACGCGGGCAATTATGTCTTGTTGGCCACCAATGCCTACGGCTGGGCCGGGAGCACCAACGCCGTTTTGTCCATTGTCAGCACGTTGCAGGCGGTGAACACCAACGTGGCGGGAGCGGGCACGGTGACCGTCCCGGTTGATTTGATCGCCACGGGAAATGAGAGCGCGCTGGAGTTCAGTCTGGATTTTAACCCGACGGTTCTGACTTTTGCAGGGATAAAGGCCGGCAGCGGGGCGTCCGGCGCGGCCTTTACTCCGAACACCAATCAGGCCGCCAGTGGCCAAATTGGAATGCTCCTGGGGTACATTGGCAGCACCTTTTCCGCGGGGACGCAGGAAATTGTGGATGTGACATTTGTGGCCGCGTTGACCACTAATACGGTTACACGACGATTAATTTTGGAGGCACACCGGTGATCCAAAAGATCATTGACGCGGACTTCAGCACTGAAACAAACGTCTCCTACCTTGCAGGAACGGTGACGGCGACCCCGACGAGTTTGGAAGGGGATGTGTGGCCGCAGCCGAATGGAGACTACGTGATAGATGCCAGAGATTGGCTGTAGGAAGGACGCTTTGTGGTGGGATGGGACACGGTGAGCAACGCCTCGGAATTTGAGCGGGCCGATTGCGCTCCGCGCAGCACCGGGGGCGACGGGGTGATCAACGCGGCCGATTTGGCGCAGGTGGGGCGCTATGTGGTGGGGCTGGATCCGCTCACGCCGATGGGCTGGCCCAATAATGTGTCGCCGTCGGTATCGAGCGCCGTCAAGTCCAAAGCGGCACACTCCAATGGCCCGGGTCAGCCTCTGCGGACCATCAGCCTGGCGCCGGTGACGCAGGGAGCGCTGACCGATTCTGTCGCGGTGTAGTTGTTGGCAGAAGGCGACGAGAACACGGTGGACTTCAGTCTGACGTTTGATCCCACGCTGGTGAGCTTTGTGAGCGCGGCTCCAGGGGCCGGGATCAGCGGGGCGCTGTTTATCCTGAACACGAATGGGGTTGGGACGGGCAATCTGGGCATTGTCCTGGCGCTGCCGGGAGGCCAGGCCTTTGCGGCAGGCACCAACTCCATCGTCCAGATTGATTTCGGTTCGGTTTATTATTCCAATACGGCCGTGCTGGCGTTTGGGGATGCTCCAGTGCCACGCTCGGTAGCGGATGTTACTGCCAATATAGTTTCGGCCACATACCAAAACGGGACGCTGGCGGTGGCCGGCTCGGCGTGGCCGACGCTGGGCATCGGGACCTCCGGAGGCAACATCATTTTGACATGGGCCTCCACGGCCACCAACTTCACGGTGCAGATGACGACCGATATGAACGCGGGCTGGAGCGCGGCCGGCGGCACGGCCGTCTCCAACGGTTCGACGATTTCGGTGACGCTGCCGGCTCCCGCCAGCGCGACCTTCTATCGCTTGTACCAGCCCTAGGGGGGTTGGCGGCGGAAGATTGGGGGTTGACGGAAGGAGGAAAACCCCTAAGCTGGGCGGCCAGAGATGTTATTGACTCGACTGATCCGAACGAAGCGAAACGAGGAGGCCAGCAGTTTCTACGGGATGCAGGCCGAGGAATCCCTGCGGTGGCTCAAGGGAAAAGGAATCACGCCGGCCACTCATCGAACGGCCCTGGATTTGGGATGCGGCAACGGGTTTTTCGGAGCGCAATTGGGGGCGGGGGGGTTTGAGACCACCTTTTCGGACGAGGTGAATTTTATTGATGCCTCCGTGCCCCGCCCAATTAAATTCATCCAGATTGATATTTGCCGGGATGATCTGGCGAGGTTGGGCCGGCATGATTTAGTCATCCTGTCGAATGTTTTGGAGCATCTGCCGGATCCGGACCGCATCTTGAGATATATCCCCAATCTTCTGAATCCGAAGGGGGTGTTTTATTTGTGCTGGACCAACTGGCTCAGTCCTTACGGAGGGCATGAATTCACTCCCTACCATTATCTGGGATGCAAAATGGCGACGCGGCTGTTCGAGAGGCTTCCGGAGAAGATGCTGATTGACCGCCGTCGCCAGGGGCATCCGCATACTTTGGGGAAGAACTTGTTTCCGACGTATATCGGGAGAACGCTCAAGCTGCTCCGCCGGGTGGAAGGCGTGGAGGTGGTGGATTATGTGCCGCGCTATTACGCGGAGTTGCGCTGGCTGGCGCATGTGCCAATTCTGCGGGAATTTGTCTGCTGGAATTTCGCGGTTTTGATCCGGCGCGTTTGAAGGCCGCGCGCGGCGGGACTGAGGAATTCCGCCGAACTGTGAGTTTGCGCAAACACGCCGGTCGAACCGGGATATCAAAGAAATGTCCCCAATCGGCGTTTTGCGGCCATGTATTAGTAATGACGAGCGATGACATGACGCTGGTGCGGGAATTCGCGGCCAGCCGATCCGACCAGGTGTTTGACGCGCTGGTGGAACGGCACATCGGCCTGGTCCACTCGGCGGCGATGCGGCAGGCCGGGGACCCGAATCTGGCGGAGGATATCACCCAGGCCGTGTT
>JBEKOF010000401.1:0-3370 GCA_049522055.1 Verrucomicrobiota bacterium
TCTTTGCCCGAAGTCAAAGCCCTCCTCGCCCAATCCTTCGACGCCCGCCCCATCAACGAGCAAAACCTCTCCGACTGGCGTCAGCGCGGCTACGAGGAATGGCTCGCCCGGCAGGACCTCTTTGCCCAGGCCCGGCAACTGGCCGCCGACTGGCAGGAACTCCAATCCGTCGCCCCGGGCCACTCCTTCATCGCCCGAGCCAATCAATCCCAATCAAACCTAATCAAGGCAAATCAAGGTATTTTTCCCAACCCAGGCCAACCCAATAAACTCCGGTCAACTATCAAAAAGCAGCAGACCGATCTCCGGCAGCCCGATGGCGCAACGGCGGAAAGAAGCCAATTGCTCAAGAGCGCCGTCAAAATGCCAGAGTAAAAAATGTTCATGTTTTGGCAATCAAGGGAGAGCGGAAATCTCAGGATGTAGGAGCATCGGTAATACAATACATGAGTCAAGATTTGATTATCGGGATGGCAGGCTCCGGCGGGGATGGCGTGGTTTCCGCCGGCGAGTCCTTGATCACCGCTGCGGCGCTGGAGGGCTATTACGGCCTTTTCACCAAGAGTTTCGGGTCCCAAATCCGCGGCGGCGAGGCCTCCTGCCGCCTGCGGCTTGCCACCCGCCCGGTGCTCAATCCCAACGGCCCCCTCGACGTCGCCGTCGCGCTTGACTGGGAAGATTTCCGGCGCTTCGGCTCCGAACTCCCGGTCGAATTCTCCACCGTCGTCATCTACGACAGCAACACCGGCGTTCCTCCCGGCCAACTCCCCTTGGAAGGCCTCACCCCGGCCGTGGTCTTCAGCGTCCCCATCACCGATATGGCCGTCCAGTACGCCGGCACAGACAGGGCAAAAAACATCGTCGTGCTCGGCTTGCTGGCAGGCTGGTTTGGCATCGGCCGCCAGAGCCTGCAGGCGGGCATCCTCAAGAAATTTGGCAAAAAAGGCGCTGCCGTCGTGGAGGCCAACGCCCGGGCCTTTCAGGCCGGACTGGATTTCGCCGATTCGCACCCGCTCCCATCGGACCGCAAGTTGGCCCCCCCCCAGGCCGTCCGGCGAGACATGCTCCTGACCGATGGCAACGAGATGTGCGCGGCGGCGGCCATCTTTGCCGGATGCTCCTTCTTTGCCGGCTACCCCATCACCCCTTCCACCGAGATCATGCAGTTTCTCGACCGCGAGATTTGGAAGTACGGTGGCACGCTCCTCCAGGCTGAGGATGAAATCGCCAGCATCGGCGCCGTCGTCGGCGCCTCCTTCGCCGGCAAAAAAGCCATGACCGCCACCTCCGGCCCAGGCATGTCCCTCATGACCGAAATGCTCGGACTGGCCACCATCGCCGAACTGCCCTTGGTCTGCGTCAACGTCCAGCGAGGGGGGCCGGCCACCGGCATCCCGACCAAGGCGGAGCAGGCGGACCTCTTCCAGGCCGCCCTTTCCGCTCACGGCGATTGTCTCCGCCCGGTGCTCGCCCCCTCCAGCGTCGGCGACATGTTCGGCATCACCGTCGAAGCATTCAACCTGGCCGAGCATTACCAGACCCCGGTCATCGTTCTCTCCGATCAGGAAATCTCCCAGCGCAAGGAAATCGTCGAACCCATCGCCACCGAGACCTTCCGGCTGGTCGAGCGCCGGCGTCCCACCGAAACCGAACTGGCCGGTTACGCGCGGTTCAAGTTTACCGAATCCGGCATCAGCCCCATCAGCCATCCAGGCATGCTCGGCGGCAACTACCTGGCCGCGGGCATTGAGCACAATGAGCTGGGCCGTCCCACCGCCGGCGGCGACATGCACGCCCGGATGAACAACAAGCGTTTTCGCAAATTTAACCCCCTCAAGAATCGCCGCGATTTGTTCGAGGTCGAAGGCGATCCCGACGCCCGCATCGGACTGGTCAGCTGGGGGAGTGTGGCCGGCGTGGCCAGGGAATCCCTCCGCCTGGCCCAGGCGGAAGGCCTGCGCGCCAAATTGCTCGTCCCAAAACTCCTCTACCCGGTCGCCGAATCGGTTTACCAGGACTTCTTCGCTTCGGTCACTTGCGGCCTCTTCATCGAGCAATCCTTCCAGGGGCAACTCTACAGGTTGGTCCGGATGTATGTGGACATCCCCGCCCTGGTCAAGCCACTCGCCAGGAGCGGCTCCAACCCCATTCAGCCGGCGGAAATCCTCCAACGGCTGCGCCAAATGGTCGCCGCCCTCCAGGGCGGCCCATCCTCCCATCCAACCGAACCCGCCGATGCCTGACCCCCAGAACATTTTACTTGACAATCAAATATGACCAACCTCCCACCCATTCCGGTCAGCGCCTTTCAGGCCGGCGATTTCAAAGGCGAGCTGAAACCCATCTGGTGCCCGGGCTGCGGCGATTTTGGCGTGGTCGCCGCCATCACCCGCGCCCTGGCGGCGGTCGGACGGCCGCCCCACCAAGTCGCCTTCGTCTCCGGCATCGGTTGTTCCAGCCGCATCCCGGGTTACACCACCGCCTACGGCTTCAACAGTCTGCACGGCCGTTCGCTCCCCATCGCCCAGGGGATCAAACTGGCCAACCCGGAATTGCTCGTCCTGGCGGCCGGCGGCGACGGCGATGGCCTTTCCATCGGCGGCGGTCATCTGCCCCATGTCGTTCGCCGCAACATTGACATTACCTATATCGTCATGGACAACCAGATCTACGGCCTGACCAAGGGACAATTGTCCCCCACCTCCCGACGCGGGCGCAAGACCCCCTCCTCCAACTTTGGCAGCCTGGAGGAACCGGTCAACCCGCTGCTCTACCTCCTGGGCTACGGAGCCTCCTTCGTGGCCCAAGGCTTGCCCGCGGACATGCCGGGCCTCGCCCGCCTCATCGAAGAAGGCCTCCTCTTTCCGGGCTTCGCCTTCATCAACGTCCAATCGCCTTGCGTCACATACGGCGAAGAAGATCAGCAAATCAAAGCCCAAAAAACCAAAATGCAAAGCCTCCAATCTATCGGCCACGATCCGGCCGACCGGGCCCAGGCCGTCGAACGGGCGCGCGAATATGGCGCCAAGCTCTACACCGGAATCCTCTATCGCAACCCCAATCCGCCGCCGACTTACGGCCAGGGTGTGGCCCAGCGCCACCAAGCCCTCCAGAAACTAGCCGTGCCGCGGTCCCAAATCCTCCATCGCTTTATGCCAAACAACTGACTTTATACGTAAGTAGTTGTAATACAATACTTTAAGTATATATTCAAAAGGCTCTTGCGCCTGTCCTCGCCATAATAATCCCCTAGAGCGTTTCAACAAAAACTGTAGCTGCATGAGACAAACCAGCCCAAGGCGTCTTGGGGCGTGACGCTGGCCAGAGCCCGGCCGATGGCGGCAATTAAGTCGGCGGGGGTCCGTGCCTC
>JBEKOF010000402.1:0-4664 GCA_049522055.1 Verrucomicrobiota bacterium
GGCGATATTGTCATCAACGAGTTGATGTATGACCCGATCAGCGGCGACGACGATGATCAATATATCGAACTCTACAACAAGGGAACCAACACCATCAATCTCTCCGGCTGGCAGTTCACCTCTGGGGTCGGCTTCACCATCCCGCCCAATATCTCGTTGGCACCCAACGGCTATTTGGTGGTGGGCAAGGACATCGCCACTTTGTTTGCCAATTACACCAATCTCAACTCGGGCAACACCGTGGGCAACTACACCGGCAAACTCTCCCACCACGGCGAGTTGGTGGAACTGTCAGAGCCGGAAAGCTTCTATGGCACCAACACCATTTACGTGGAGGAAGACGAAGTGGCCTACGGCACGGGGGGACGCTGGGGGGAATGGTCGTCGGGCGGCGGCAGCAGCCTGGAGTTGATTGATCCCCGTTCAAATCATCGCCTGGCTGCCAACTGGGCCGACAGCGACGAGACCCAAAAGTCCTCCTGGGTGGACATAGAGAACACCGGCGTGCTGGATAACGGCGCCAACTACGAACCCGGCATTGACCACGCGCAAATCGGCCTGTTGGACGCCGGGGAATGTTTGGTGGATGACATCGAGGTGGACTTCGACGGAACCAACTACGTTTCCAATGGCATGTTTGAAGGCGGCCTGGGGTTGACCAACTGGTCCCTCCAGGGCTGCCTGGCCTGTTCCAGCCTCGAAAACAGCGGCTATCAAAGCAGTTATTCCCTGCACCTCCGATGCAGTGACAAGATTTGGACCGGGGACAATTCCTGTCAGGTGGACTTGAACCCCAACACCATGTTACCCGGCCAGACGGCGACGCTGCGATTCAAAGCGCGCTGGCTGCGCGGCTGGCCGGAAGTGTTGTTCCGCTTGAACGGCAATTGGCTCGAAGCCACGGGGGCGATGCCCATCCCCTCCAACCTCGGCACGCCGGGCGGGCCCAACAGCCAATCCGTGCCCAACGCGGGGCCCGCCATGTATAATGTCACCCACACGCCAACCATCCCGGAAGCAAATCAAGCGGTGGTGGTGACAACCCAGGCGCATGATCCGGACGGAATAGCAAACCTGACGCTTTATTACCGCCTGGATCCCGCGACGAATTATACCGCCGTGGCGATGAATGACGACGGCACGAACGGCGACGCCATTGCGGGAGACGGCGTTTTCAGCGCGACCATTCCGGGACAAGCGGCGAATCAAATCGCGGCTTTCTACATTTCGGCCACCGACAGCCTAGGGGCGACGACGCGCTTTCCCGCCTTGCGCACTAACGATAATGTGCCGGCGCCCGAATGTGTGGTCCTGTTCGGCGACAGTACTCCGGGCGGCAGTTTCGGTGTGTATCATCTATGGATCACGCAGACCAACGTGACCCGCTGGGCCAACTTGGGCAATTTGAGCAGAGACTGGAACAATGATTGCACGTTTGTCAATGACACCCGCGTGATCTACAATATGCGGGGCAGATTTACCGGCAGTCCGTATCATCAATCGTATGACACACCCGACGGCAGTTTGTGCAGTTACGAATGGAAATTCAACGATGACGACATGTATCTGGGCGCAACGGATTACAAAAAGATTCATCAGCCGGGCGCTGTGCCAGGCTCTGACGCAAGCCTCCAGCGCAGCCAGTTGGCCTTCACCTTCGAGCGCGCTCTGGGGCAGCCCTGGCTCTACAAGCGCTATGTGGCGGTCTATGTCAACGGCAATCGCCGACTCACGCTCATGGAAGACACCCAGGTTCCTAACACCGATCTGGTGAAAGAACACTTCCCCAATGACCCCGATGGTTTCCTCTACAAAATGCAGCTCTGGTATGAGATGGCTCCATTCCTCTCGGGGGAGACGATAGGTTATGTCAACGAGGATGATTGCACCCTGATGCCCTACACCACAACCGGTGGCGTGAAGAAGGCGGCCCGCTATCGTTATCTCTACGAAATTCGCCGCACCCCCGATTCATACAGTGACTTTACCAATGTCTTCTCCATGGTGGATGCGGCCGGTTCTTATGGCACGCCCAATTATGTGGCCAACATGGAGAACATGGCAAACATGGAAAACTGGATGCGTGTCTTTGCCGCCAACCATGCGGCGGGCAATTTGGATGCCTTTGGCTCGGAAAACGGCCAAAATGTTTACGGCTACATCGGCGCGCTCGGAACGAAATTCACCTTGTTGGAGTGGGATTTGGAGAGCGTTTTCGGCGAAAACTATGCCTGGAGTCCGGGAGCGGATTTATTCACTGTCTTCAGTCAAGATCTCAACACCCAGAACATCTACAATAATCCCACCTTCCAGCGGATGTATTGGCGCGCGTTGCAGGAGTTGGTCAATGGTCCGCTCGATGTCGCGAACAGCGCCCCCCTGCTCATGGCCAAATACAACGCCTTCACCGAGAACGGCCTTAGCGTCGAGAATCCCGCCGCAAACCTCGAACCGTGGCTTTCCGAGGCGCAGAGCAGCATCGCATCGCAACTGGCCGCGGTCAACGCCACCAGTTTCTCCTTGAACCCAAGCATCACTCTTAGCAATAACGTCGCGTATATCTCCGGGGAGGCCCCGGTCAATGTGGCCGCCGTCTGGATCAACATGGTGGCCTATCCGCTGACCTGGATGACCCTCACCAACTGGATCGTGACAGTACCTTTGACCAATGGGGTGAATAATTTGAACGTCGTTGGTGTTGACAGGAATGGCCAGCCTCTGGCTGGCGCCAGCAACCAGGTGGGCCTCTTGTACACCGGTGCACCGCCGTCACCGGCCGGACAGGTTGTCATCAACGAAATTGCCTGCGCTCCACTTGTGCCCGGCGCGGAGTACGTGGAACTCTACAACAACTCCAGCAGCAACTTCTTCGACCTCTCGGGCTGGCAATTGAGCGGGATTTCTTACACGTTTCCGCAGGGCTCGGTGATCGGGCCTTCCAACTACCTCGTTCTCGCCGCCAACGGCGCGGACTTTGCCGCAGCCTATGGCGCGACCAATGGTGTCATGGACACATTTGCGGGCACACTGGCCCCGGGGCTTTTGGCTTTGGAGCCTCCGGGCGGCAGCCTGAGCAACGCGGTCGCTGCCGTGCAGTTCGACGTGTCCGCCCCGTGGCCGGTTCCGGCGAACGGCGACACTCTGCAACTCGTGGATTCGCATCAGGACAACTGGCGCGAAGGCAACTGGGTCGCCGCCCCGGCCAGCCCCGGCACGGCCAACCTGGAAGCAACTACGCTGCCGGCCTTCCCGCCGCTCTGGATCAACGAAGTCGAGCCGGACAATCTGACCGGCCTCACCAACAGCGCCGGACAACACGCCCCCTGGGTCGAACTTTTCAACCCGTCCACCAACGCGGTTCTTCTGTGCCAACCTGACCAACTGGGCCTTCCCGCCCGGCGCGGTCATCAACCCTGGCCAATTCCTGGTGGTTTTTGCCGACGGCCAAGCCGCCCTTTCCACTTTGAGCCAACTGCATACCAGCTTTACTCTGAACAGCAGCGCGGGTTCCGTGGCTTTGAGCCGCCTTTTCAACGGCCAGCCCCAGGTATTGGATTATCTCAATTATACCAATCTCCCGCCCAATTGGTCCTACGGGTTGCTGCCCAACGGCCAGAGCTTTGTCCGCGTGCAGTTTTTCAATCCCACCCCCGGCGCCAGCAACAACGCCAGCGGCACCACGCCGACCTCCTTTATCGTTTACAGCGTCGCGGGTGCCATCTACACCCAATCCTTTGATTCCCTGCCCGATCCGGGGGCCTCTTCGGTGGACTCGGGCAATCCGGTGACCATCAATGGCGTCACCTATTCCCTGGCCAATCCCTATGACTTTGCCTATCCGGTTTCCGCCACGGGCAACTCTGGCGGCCTGGGTCTGGCCGCCATGTCCGGCTGGTACGGACTGGCCGACCCCACAGCCAGTGTGGGCACGCGCTTTGGGGCCTCGGATGGCGACCAGACCGCCGGCGGCCAAATCAGTTTCGGACCGGCCAACAGTTCTGATCGCGCCCTGGGCCTGCTGGCCACCAGCACCACCGGCTACACGGCCTTCGGCGCCAAATTCATCAACAACACCGGCGCCACGCTGAACTACATCAATTTGCAAGTCACAGGCGAAATCTGGCGGCAATCCAACAAACCCAAGACGCTGGAATGTTATTATTTCATGGATCCCACCGCCGTCGCGCCGATGTCCACCCAAGCCACCGCGTATCTCCCGGCTTTCAACATCTCGTTTCCGACGGATGCCGGGGACGTGGGCGGCGCAGCGGTGGATGGAACCGCCCCGGCCAACCAGGTTTATCTCTCCGTCACCAATCAGCCGATCACCAATTGGCCCCCGGGCGCGGCCCTCTGGCTGGTTTGGGAGATGGCTGATTCGACCGGCAAGGCCCAGGGGTTGGCCATAGACAACTTCAGCTTCGCTGCCACCGCGCTGGGCACGCCCACCAACACCCCCTCCATCAACATCCAGCCTGCCGGGGCCGGCCAATTCGTTCTATCCTGGCCCGTCTCGGCCGGTTTTCAATTATACGCCGCCACCAATATCACCCCGCCCGTCACTTGGAGCCTGGTGACAAACGCCGCCGCCGGCGGCGATGGAACATTATTATTGACTCTGCCAGCCACCAACTCCGCGGCGCAATTCTTCCGCCTGATGGCGC
>JBEKOF010000403.1:0-3366 GCA_049522055.1 Verrucomicrobiota bacterium
TTCAGTTCTTTGCTCATGTTCATTCACACCAATTCCTGGTGTCTTTTTCCCATGAGTCAACGACCCTTTTGGCCTCCTCTCAGTTTCGCTCCCCCAGTGTCTTTTAATTTGAGTCAACTCGGGCATCCCCCTGTTTTCCAGTATTGCATTGCTCCGTCTTTTCAGGAACGTTGTGCTTGCAAAATCCGTTCGCTCCCATAGATTGATCGGCTCACGTTGGATACTATGAATTTACGCAGTTTGAAGTTCCTGCTCGCGCAGCAGCCGGGGATCAACCCCACCGCCGAGAAGATCAAGTTGTTCCTCCTCCTCGGCGGCATGGTTCTTTTCTTTTGGTTCATGATCATCCAACCCCAGCGCAAGCGGGAAAAGGACCTCAAGAACATGCTCAGCGCCCTGCGCCCCGGAGACAGAATCGTCACCAACAGCGGCATCGTCGGAGTCGTTTTGGCTCTCAAAGACAAGACCGTCTCCATCCGCTCCAGCGATGCCAAACTTGAAATCCTTAAAACCGCCATCGGCGAGGTCACCGAGCGCGGCGGCAGTGAGGGCGGCGCGTCCTGATTTTCCCTTTTTCCCATGAAAAATCCTAAATTCTGGTGGGCCTTGATCGCATTCCTGGTCATTTGGTCTCTTTACGAAATCTATCCCCCGTCCAACCAAAGCTTGATCAAGGAATTCAAGAAAGACGCCGACGAGGCCAGAAAGGATGCCACGTTCAATAAAATCGTGGACAAAGCCGAGGCGCTGCAACTGGCCAGACCGGAGCCAACGCGCGAATTCGCCGATTTGACCAACGCCATCGGCACCAACGACATCCAGGGCTATTTCCCCTACATGAACGTCAAGGCTCAGGAACGCCCCACCTACGCCCTGCTGAACATCCTCCAAAAAAAAGCCGCCGGCAAAATCCACCTCGGCCTCGATCTCCAGGGTGGCACCGAATTCCTGGTCAGCCTGGAAACCAACCGCGTGGTCTCCTCCGACACCAACTTCAGTGTGGTCAACGCCTCGGAAGAAAAGAAGCGCCTGGTCTCCCAGGCCGCCGATATTCTCCGCAAACGCGTGGATGCTCTGGGCGTGGCAGAACCGGTCATCACCCCGGAGGGCGGCGACCACATTCTCATCCAGTTGCCCGGCCTTTCCCAGTCCGCCCAGGACGAAGCCCGGAAAAACATTCAAAAAGCCGCCTATCTGGAGTTCCGCATGGTCAATTCCCAGAGCGACGAGTATTTGTCGCAAACCCCGCCCCTCATCCCGCCGGGATTTGAAATCTTGCACATGAAAAGCAAGGCCGCCGACGGCAGCCCCGTCCTCCTTCCCCTGCTCCTGGAAAAGAAAGCCGCCTACGGCCTGACTGGCAAAAACATCAAGAGCGCTCATGCCAGCCGCGATGCCTCCGGCAACCCCGAAATCGAGGTGGAATTCGATTCCATCGGGGGAAAGCAATTCGGCAAGCTTACCACCGATCATTGGAAGGGTTCCGATAATCCCGCCCGCATGGCCATCGTTCTGGACGGTGAGATCGTCACCGCGCCGGGCATCAACGAGCCAATCCTTGGGGGCCGCTGCAGCATCAGCGGCGGCGCCATGGACATTAACGAAGCCATCAGCGACGCCAACGCCTTGGAAAACCCTCTCGAGGCGCCCGTGGATATTGACTCGGTTCGCCAGGTGGACCCAACCCTGGGCAAAGATTCCATCAAAAGCGGCGTCTATTCCGCCGTGGCTGGCACCTTGTTAGTCGTTCTGTTCATGGCCTTTTATTACCATCGTTGCGGCCTGCTGGCCGATTTCGCCATGCTGCTCAACCTGGTCATTTCCCTGGGCATCATGTGCTCCATCGGAACCACCCTCACCCTCCCGGGCATCGCCGGCATTGTCCTCACCGTCGGCATGGCGGTGGATGCCAACGTGCTCATTTACGAGCGCCTCCGCGAGGAAATGGCCCTGGGCAAATCCATGCGGGGCGCCATCGCCGCCGCTTACAGCCGCGCCTTTGGCACCATTTTCGATTCCCACACCACCACCCTCATTTCCGCCATCATCCTCATTTATATGGGCACCGGGCCTGTCAAAGGCTTCGGCGTTACTCTGACCATCGGCGTGGCGTTGAGCCTCTTCACCGCCCTGGTCGTCACCCGGCTCATCTTCGATTTCCTGCTCGCCCGCGGCTGGCTCAACAAGGTCGGCATGCTGCATGTCATCAAAAACCCCGAATGGGATTTTATGAAGTGGACCAAGGTCACCTACCTCCTCTCCGCCATCGTCATCGTCGTCGGGTTCGGATGGGGCATCCATCGCAGCACATCAGGCAAGCCCATCATGGGCCCCGAATTTGCCGGCGGCGACGCCGTCACCCTCAACTTTGCCCAAAAGGTGGACGTGGACAAATTGCGCACCGCCCTTTCCAAGGTCGGCCAGACCGAAATCCAATATCAAAGAGGCGCCGGCTCCGAAACATTGGAAGTCGTGGCGCCCGAAGGCCAGGCCGGCGCCGTCACCAATACCCTGCTCGCCTCCTTTCCCGCCGCTGGTTTCAAGGTCATCGGCAACAACTCCGTCGGCGCCTCCGTGGGCGAGGACATCCAGAGATCGGCCGTCATCGCCTCTTTCATGGCCCTGTTTGGCATCTTGATTTATGTCGCCTTTCGCTATGAATTCTCCTTCTCCGTCGGCGCCGTCATAGCGGTCATTCACGACGTCTTCGTCACGCTGGGCATCTTCTTCATCTCCGGCCGCCAACTCAGCGCCCCCATGGTCGCCGCCATTCTCACCATCATCGGTTTCTCCCTCAACGACAAGGTCGTCATTTTCGACCGCATCCGGGAGGACTTGAAACTGGCCATGCGCGGCACCTTCAGCGAAATCATCAACAAAGCCATCAACCAGACCTTGAGCCGCACCATCATCACCTCCGGCACCGTCTTCCTGTCCACCATGTGCCTCTACCTGTTTGGGGGCGGCGTCATCAACGATTTTGCCTTCACCTTTTTAGTCGGCATCATCACCGGCACCTATTCCAGCATCTTCATCGCCTGCGCCTTGGTGCTCTGGTGGCACAAAGGAGAGCGTCCCAAGACCGCCACCCAGGTTTCCATGCAAGCCACCGGCGGCGCCCTCAAAGCCGCCCCCGCCCGTCCGTAGCTAGATCCGGCGGACACGGCGACGCGGGAAAAACTGGCGGTCCTTTACGCCGAACATTATCACCGGCTGGATCTGGCGGTGGAACAACTCGAACAACTGATACCATTTCTATTTTGTAATTGCACTATTTTAGATCTTGCGCAATCGTGGGCCATGCCGAAACGATTTCATCTCCATCAACCGGAACAAGCCAAGGCCGTCACCGAGGCCCTGGCCACC
>JBEKOF010000404.1:0-3350 GCA_049522055.1 Verrucomicrobiota bacterium
CTCGTTTTACCTTGCTGTCGAAGACCTAAAATAGTATCAAGACCCGGAGACCCAAACATGAGTCCCAAACGACCGGCTTACTCAGACCCCGCCGGTGTCTTTTTCCCGTGAGTCAACGGGGACAGACTCCGCCCCGGCATCATTCTGCTTGCCAATCCGTGCCATTTTGTGAACCTATTCCGCATGATAACTCGTTCCCTCTCCCGGCGTCTTCTCGCCGCGATGCTCGCCCTCTTTGCCGGGGTGTCGCTCCGCGCCCAGCCGGTTCCCGCGCCGGTCACGTCGTTCAAGTTTCAATTCGGCGCCGCCACAGCCGCTCCCGGCTACACGCTCGTTCCGCCGGAGCGCCTGTATTCGAAGGAATCTGGCTATGGTTTTGAGCCTGGCCCAACCGTCACCAGCGTGACTCAGGATGCGGCCGATCCCCTGCGCCGGGGCGCGGTCACCAGTTCCCAGCCATTCCTCTTCTCCGTCGCCGTGCCCGAGGGCAACTATCGCGTCGCCGTCACCTTGGGCGACCCCAAGGCGGACGCAATCACCACGGTCAAAGCGGAGTCGCGCCGGCTCATGCTCGAGCGCGTTCGCACCGCGGCGGGCCAATTCGAGACGCGCGCCTTCACCGTCAATGTCCGCGGCCCCCGCATCTCCACCGGCGGCGAAGTCAATCTCGACAGCCGCGAGATGAACCTCGCCACTCACGAGGCCATCTCGCGCGACTGGGACGACAAGCTCACCCTGGCCTTCAATGATTCCCATCCCGCCCTGGCGGCGCTCCAAATCGAGAAAGTAAACGACGCCATCACGCTGTTTATCACCGGCGATTCCACCGTCACCGATCAGCCCGCGGGTTCCACCTGCAGTTGGGGGCAGATGGCCACCCGTTGGTTCAAACCGGAGGTCGCCGTCGCCAATCACGCAGAGTCCGGCGAGACCCTCAAGGGCTTTCTCAAGGAGCGGCGCTGGGACAAAATCCTGGATTCCCTCCGCCCCGGCGACTACGTTCTCATCGAATTTGGCTGCAATGACTCCAAGCAACGGGGCCCGCAGAATATTTATCCCGGCCAGGACTTTTCCGAAACCTACGTCCAGGCCGATACCACCTACAAGGAACTGCTCAAGCGCTTCGCGGCGGATGTCCAGAAAAAAGGGGCCTTCCCCATCATTGCTTCCCCCTCCGCCAGGCGCCAGGACTCGGCCAAGCCCGGTTCGCTCGGAGCTTACGCTGTCGCCGCCATCGCCGCCGCCCAGGAAATTGGCGTGCCGGCGATTGACTTGAATTCGATGGGCGTGCAACTCAACGTGGCCCTCGGCCCCGAGGCCGGCAAACAGTTCAACGATCAGACACACCACGTCGCCTATGGCAGTTATCTCCAGGCCAAGTGCATCATCCTCGGCATCCAACAGGCCCATTTGCCCCTCGCGAAATATATCGCCGACGATTTCGGCGATTTCGACCCGATGCGTCCCGTGCCTTTGCCGGCGGCTTTCATTTTCCCACCGGACCCGGCCGCCGGCCGGGGCGGGCGCGCCGGTGCAACCCCAAATCCATAAAACAACATATATGAAATCCAGACTGTTCGCGCGTCCGATGGCGTTATTCTTGACTCTTCTGCCCGTGGCAGCCTTCGCCCAAGTCACCCCGTATCCCCCTTATCCCGGCGCCGTCCCCAGCCTGGCTTACAAGGTGGCCGTCAACGGCCAGCCGGTATTTGTCCATAATTTCCTCACCTACGACCAGTTCAACTGGATGGACTACGCCAGTTTCTCCATGACCGGCAAGGTCCACGTGGAGGTGACCTGTCTTGTGAGCGACCGGAAGCTCATCACCTGCAACATCCGGCCGCTGGCCTACGGCATCCAGCCCAAGATCGAAGGCAACAAGGTCAGTTTCGACCTCGATCAGCCCCGTTACCTGGTAATCTTTTTCAACGACGAGCCGGCCTTCAACAACACCGGCCTCCTCTTGTTCGCAGAACCGCCGGAGAAGAACCCGGTCAAACTCGGCGACTCCAACGTCGTCAACATCCAGGACTACAATATTGACAGCACGGGCAAGACGGTCGAAACGGCGAAAATCAACCAGGCCATCAGCGACCTCTCCGCCAAGCCCGGCGGCGGCACCCTCTTTTTCCCCAAGGGCAGATACCTCACCGGCACCATAGTGATGAAGAGCAACGTCAAATTCTACGTGGACGTGGACGCCGTGGTTCTGGGGTCCACCAAGAGCGCCGATTACGCCCCGCACCGGGCCTTGGTTTACTTTGACAATTGCGACAACGCCAGCCTGGCGGGTCGCGGCACCATTGACGGCCAGGGCTATCCCGACTTGTGGCACGACTTCCAGCCCGACACCGGCGACGGCAAGGCCAGGGAAAACGGCGGCAAGGTGATAGATCCTCACAGGACCGGTGTCATGGGCTACGTCGTCAGCAACTGCCGCAACGTTTCCTTCGACGATTTGTTGCTCCTCCGGGCCGCTTATCACGACATCAACGTCAGCGGCTGCCAGAACTATTCCAACCACAACATCAAAATCGTCAACCGCAAGCAGCAGTACCATGACGATGCCTATAACATTTCTGGCAATCACATCCTCCTCGAAAACGGCTTTGCCATGACCATGGACGATACCTGGGCCCTTCACGGCACTCTGAATGATTTCGTCGTCAAAGGATTCGTCGTTTACAGCTATACCTGCTCTCTGGCCCTCGGTTATGGCGGCGTCCCCAACGCCAAACACGTGCGTCTGGAGGACGTGAACTTCGTCGCCAACCACAACAAGTTCGCCATCTGGATCCAATCCACCCCGGCCTACTTTGTCGGGCGTGGCTATCCCACCGGCGCGCGCGGAAATCCCCTCGACGATTTCCGCTTTGTCAACTGCTCCTTCGAGAGCGACGGCGGCCAGATCTATATTGATGGTGGCGACCAGCCGTTGACCAACTTTGTTTTTGAAAACTGCACTTTCCAGAAGCCGGGCAAGCCCGGCCTGATCATGGGGTCGCAAGTCGCTCCCATCCTCTTCAAGAACGTCAAGATGAACGGAACCCTCATCCTAAGCGCCGAACAGTTGCGCCAGACCGGCTTCGATCTCTCCGTCCCCGTCAAGTTCGAGCCTTGATGCCAGACTAGTCCAACTAGAGCATTCTCATCGCCCGCGCAGCCATCCAGAGACCACAAGTGCTCGGGTCTTCCACACTTTTGCGGCCACAGTTTTATTTAAACCGCTCTAGAGCGTTTCAACAAAAACTGTAGCTGCATGAGACAAACCAGCCCAAGGCGTCTTGGGGCGTGACGCTGGCCAGAGCCCGGCCGATGGCGGCAATTAAGTCGGCGGGGGTCCGTGCCTC
>JBEKOF010000405.1:0-3328 GCA_049522055.1 Verrucomicrobiota bacterium
AGCCAATTACAAATCCCTCAGGCGTTCCACCGACCAGTGGATAGGGCTGGCCATCCAGATGGCTCGATTGAAACGCAAACGGAAACCTTGATTGCCCGGCGAGAACGTTTCACTCTCCAGTTCTATTTCTTTCCGGCTCACATGACGCCCGCAGCCCTGTACCCGGTTCAGGAGTTGGTTCACAATCTCACCAGCGGGCAAGTGGGCGTGAAGTTGCCTTGCAGCCGTGAAAAGCCACCTGTGAAGCCCTGCTCCTGCTCTCGGTGGGGCAGCGAGCATTTCTTCGACGAACTTGGGAATTGAGCGCCTCATATTTGCCTCATTTTTGCCTTGCAAGCAGCCCGCCCGGTGGTAACGTGCAGATGTCAGTTCTCCACGCCCCGTGCGCTCTGCCGGGGCCTTTTTAATTGCCTCTGCCGATGACGGCCCGGCGGCGCTCAAGCCATGCGTCCAAATCTGCCCGGCGAAACCGGATCACTTTCGACGTGATTTTGATGTGCGGCAGTCCGCGCGTCTGCCGCCAGAGGCGTATCGTGCGGGGTTCGACGGATAAGATTTCCGCCGCCTGTTGGTCGGTGAGTAGTTCGGGCGCGCTTGCCCTGCCCCCCTGATTTTGTCTCGAAATGAGTTCGTTCATGGCGGCAATTTCGGTCTTCTGCCGCCATACGTCACCTATTTGGGACAAGTCCGAAGTCAACTTGTCCCAATTGCTCCTACGGGACGTTCGTTTCCGCGCCTGGCTTGTGCTTCGCCACCAGCCCGAGTGTCCGGTAACGGTATTTCTCCACCTGCTCCGCTGTGAACGGCATTTCCAGAATCTCGGTGATTTTCTCCGCAAGCTCTTCATTTGACAGATAGCACCAGCCAAGTTCCCAATTGAACGCGATCAGGTAAATCGCCGCATCGGTGATTTTGGTTTTCCCCCGCCTCGTGTAGTTCTTCGCCGCTTTTTGCAATGCCAAAATCAACTGCATGTCCGCCCGAATCTTGCCCCCCTCGACCGTTTCTAACAATTGATCCCCTCCATTCGCAACCAAGTCCACGAGGTATGCGTCCTCACATTCGTGGTCCGGGATTTTCGTTCCCGGGCTTGATCTTTGCTTCTCAAAAATCTCAAAACAGCGCGGCCATTGGCGCTGCAAGGCTTTCATTTTCGCCTTTCCCAAGTCCTCCATTTCCAGCTTCGTCAGCGCCGTGCATCGCGGCGGTGGTTTTGGCGTTACGCTTTTCGCAATCGCTTCAAAATGCGCCTTCTTTTCCTTCTTGTATTCCTCGATCCACTTTCCTTTCCAAAATTCGGCTTCCCCTTCGCTCTCCGTTTCTTTGCTCCGCAGCACCTTCGCCTCCAATGTGTCTAAATCTCTCTCCTGATCAACGGCCACCCATAATTTTTTTCCATCTGCCGATTTCCTCCTCACGATCACAATTTCGTTGCAAGTGTGCCTTGGATGTGTCGCCCAGCCGACAATCCCAAATCCTGCTGTTTGGACTGCAACCAAATATTTTTTGCCCCGATCTTTCAGCGATTCAAACGTCTCTTTCGCTTCCGCTTCCGTCTGGCAAAGCACCCCGGCCCCCGACTGCTCCCCTTTCATGTCAGGCGTCATCTTGATCGGCACAACAAGCCAATGAAAGTCTTGTCCTTCTTGTCTCATTGGTCGCGCCAACGCGATCTGCCAATAAAGCGGTTCGGTTTCCTTTAACAGCCGCTCTTTTATTTCATCCGACAGTCCAACCGGCGCGTATTTGATTTTTCCTCGCAGTGGCGCTTTCACGCTGCGCCCTCCTTCGCCATCGGCACGATGTTGGCTGCGACTTTTGGGGCTATGGCAAACCAGGCTTTCGCCGTTTCCGGCTTGACCAGTTCGCGGTAATGCTTGAACACCATTGATGGCGAATTGCCCGCTTCCAGCGCCACTTGCGCGGCGTTCTGAGTCCCCGCCAGCCGGTAGCTGATGAAGGAATGGCGCAGCGCGTTGTCTTTCCAGGACGTCGCCGCCTTTTCCACCGTTTCGGCCCGGGCCTCTTTCAGGCTGTTCAGCTTCCCTTTCCAGACTTTGCCTTTCTCCTGCGCGTAATCCGCCAGCCATTGCACGAGGTTGGGCAAGACCGGCACAAGGCGGCGGCTCCGCGTCTTCGCCTTTTCTGCCGCAACCTGGATAAAGCCGCCCGCCATGTCGAGGTCGGACCAGTCCAGCCGCTCAATTTCGGCTGTCCGCAAGCCCGCAAAGCCGCCCAGCGCCACAAAGGGCAGGAATTCCCGTGGCGCCGCATTGAGCAACGCGGCCATTTCGGCGGGTGTGTAAATCTGAATTGCTCCGCCTCCTTTGGTGGTGATGTTCTCCGTGCCGGCGACCGGGTTTCCGCCTTTGAAGATGTATCCCCGCGCCTCGGCAAAGCTGAACAGGGTGTAAAGCACCGTGCGGAAGTTCCTGGCGGTCTGCGGGGCCTGTTTACGGCTGTCCAGCCAGCGTTGCACGTCGGCGGTTGTCACTGTGGAAATGTCCACGGCGTGGCCCTCGGCAAACCGCGTCAGGCGGCTGGAAAGGTCGCCGACATAGCGGGCAGACTTTCCGCGCGCCTTCTTCGCTTCGATCAATTCCTCAACCACTCTCGCCACCGTCGCCGTGGTGATCTGGTCGCCGCGATGCCGGGCGTAGAAGGTCGCCGCCTCAATGATGTTGTCCTTGCCCAGAATCTCGTAAGCCTTCGCGTAAACGGCGCAGGCAAGCTCCAGGGTGGCCCCTGTGGGCCGCAACAACTGCACCGCGCGTCCGTAGCTGGCGGCCTCGCTGTTGAGCATGGTGGCCGCCGTGTTGTTCCCGCTGGCAATTTGCCGGGCGATTTTGTCCGCTTCATCGAGGGCGGCCCTGTGGTCGCCGAATCCGCGCAACCGGCGGGCACCGCCGCTGTAGTCCGCCACTTCAAAGATGGTCCTGGATTTGCCGCTTGCGGTTCTTCGGCTGCGCTTGTAAATTCGCACCGTGACGTTTCCGACACTGACAGTCTCTGCTTTTGCAGCCTTCTTGAGAGGATGTATCGCGTTCATGTCGCCAAGTGTCGGCAAAATGTCGGCAAATGTCAATAGCGAATTGCAATTATTCTGCTGAATGGTTGTAAGTGCTTTATTATATGTTAGTTGGAGAGGTGGCAGAGTGGCCGAATGCGGCGGTTTGCTAAACCGTTGTACGGGTAAAACTGTACCGGGGGTTCGAATCCCCCCCTCTCCGCCATTCTGATTATCAATGAGCTGGAGGTTGCTCCGGTTTTGACATTTCGTGTCGTAGTGTACTTCCTTTTTTTACCTTTATTTACCTTTACCAGCCTT
>JBEKOF010000406.1:0-3322 GCA_049522055.1 Verrucomicrobiota bacterium
CAACCAAACGAAAACCGTCTTTCCAGGTTCCCAATTGCGCCTGCACCACTCCATTCGGGAGGCATCTTGACGCAAAAAGCGGACATTTTGATTGACCCCTATGTCAGGAGTTCTGGAGTCTCCAGATAGGGGCCTTCCTGGCAATGAACCCAGTCCGGCCTGTTAATGCTGGGACTCTTGCACGACTGGAATTAATTCCACTCTGTCCTCGATTTCGAGGCGAGGCAGCGTCGTTTTTCCTGATGCTGGACTCCATGGCGGCGACCCAAATTGAGTGGCGCATCTCTTACTTCCAAACGGCTGACAATTCATTGATGGCTGATGTGATTCTGTAATCCAGCCCGACAATTTGTAATAAAAACCGACGCAATGTCGTAAAAGTTAACAGTTTATGAGCGTTTTCGAGTACCACAGACCTCGCTTAAAATTAAATAATATTAATGTATCATGTTTAACATGAATTGTTTAAAACATAAACATGAATCACCTAATTCGACCCTACCTGAAATATGGCACCAGTTATGCTGTTTTAGTTTCTTGTTTGCATAAGTTGCGTTTTAAAAAGCAAGAAATGATCAGATAACGATAACAGGATTAGACCATATGAACACACTTAAGAACGGACTCTTGGTTACTGCCTTGTGCAGTGTTGTATCCCTCGGCTTGGCGCAGATGGCACATGCCCAACTGGTTCAAAATGGTGGTTTTGAAACGACCACCACCGGCCCCAATTCGGACTCAACCACAGGATCCGGCCAATTGGGTTGGGATATCAACGCAACCGACTGGTCAGTCGGCCCACCGTCAACCACAAGCCCAACTTACCCAAACTCATACGATTTCTTGTTCGCTTCCGGCGCTGCCGATAGCACCGGGGCGTTGGGCCAGTACGGAGTTCTGACCCTTTATGGCCCGGGCAACGGCCATGCGAATGGCCTCCCGGCAACGAGTCCTGTTGGAGGCAATTATGTGGGGCTGGATGCTGATGTCGCTTACCAGGCAGCGCTTTCACAGACCATCACCGGCTTGACTCCGGGTAAAACATACGCCCTGACGTTTTATTGGGCGGGCGCACAACAAACTACTTTCAACGGCTCCACGACTGACTATCTGACGGCGAGCTTGGGATCTCAGAGTCATAATACCGCCACCATTAGTGTGCCGAGCGATGGCTTTGACCCTTGGACTCAGGTCACATTTGACTACACCGCAACCAGTGCCTCGGAAGTGCTCTCCTTCCTGGCCACCGGAACACCCACCTCGCCTAATGAACCTCCTTTCGTGCTGCTGGATGGAGTGAGCCTGACCTCCACCACCGCGCCCGATTCGACCACGACGGCGGTGCTTCTGATTTTTGCCGCGATGATCCTGTTCTTTGTCGCACGGCGACATTCGGCAGGGCAATTTCGGGTTGAGAATCAAGCCCCCTAAGCAATGACCGATCACCTCGTCCGGCATGCCTTGGGTTTTGCCATCTCTGCGGCGAGGATAGCGTCGTGGTTTGTACTGTTGGTTTGCATTTTCGTGCCGATGGAACGGCTTTTCGCGCTGCATCCTGCCAAAATCTGGCGCAAGCAGGTCGGAGTTGATCTTGCGTGGTATTTCATCAACTCACTGGTTCCCGCGGCGATCATCTCAGTGCCGATGTTGCTGCTGGCGCGGGCGTTGCGGGGGGCTGATCCGGGTGGTTTCTACTCGGCGGTGGCGGTTTGGCCGCTTTGGCTGAAGATCCCGGTGGTGCTGTTGGTAAGTGATATCGGCGTATATTGGGGCCACCGCGCACTTCATGCCTTTCCGTTGCTGTGGCGGTTCCACGCGATCCACCACAGCGCCGAACATCTGGATTGGTTGGTCAACGGTCGCGCGCATCCTTTCGACTTGGTGTTCGGCAAGTTGTCGGCGCTGATTCCGCTCTATTTGCTTGGGCTGGCTCAAGCATCGGCGAATCGTCTTGATCCGATGGTAGCATTGGTGGCTATCATTGGGACGACTTGGACTTTTTTCATCCATGCCAACGTCCGCTTTCGTCTGGGACCGTTGGAATGGTTGGTTTCCTCTCCGGCTTTCCACCACTGGCACCACACCAACGATGAGAATCGCGACCGCAATTTCGCAGCGATGTTCCCGCTCATTGACCGGGTATTCGGCACCGCCTGGCTGCCAAAGCACTGGCCTCCTGTATATGGCATTGATGCGGAGGTCCCGCCAACGCTGGCCGGGCAATTGCTCGATCCGCTGGCACCGAAGGTGGGGTCGGGCTTTTGCCGAAGTGGTGACTCAGAAGGCTTGACTACCAGCCAACAGGGCCTCGCTTTAGCAATTGTGCCACGTTCGACGGCGACCGAGGAAGGGCCGAAAAGAGCGGGAGTTTGAATCTCGCTCCATAGCAGTCCGAGTCCTGCCTTCGGAGCCGCAATGGGTTTGAACGGCAAGTTGGCCGCGAAGATGTTCCATCTCGCTGAGCAAGCCGGCAAAAAGGTGCCCCGGGCTGCCAGCAAGCGTCGTGGAGAAATCAGGGCCGTGTCCTGCCAGCAAGCAGGTTGGAGGCAATTCCCGGCGCGGTGATGGAAAACTCAGTTGTTTCCGGGAGTTGCTTGGCTGAGTTTGACCCGGAAGGCGCGCGCGCCATCGTCAGGCGGGACATACCAGCCAGTGGAGGGATTATTTGTGCCGGTAAGAACTGGCCGCCATCGCATGGACGAAGCGTTAAGATCGGCTGTTTGCAATTCGCTTCCCTCGATCTTGGGTGAGCAGGTAATGACCAGGTATCCCGGTTCTTTTTGGATGGAAAGCAACATTTGAGGCCAGGAAGTCGAAGCTCCGGTCGCGGCTGCGGCGGGCCCGGTCGGACTTGACTGGGGCTGCGCTTGCGGGAGCCGGGGATTTGTTGCGGATGGGAGTTTTTGGCTGCCGGACGGCAGAGTTGGAGAGGCGGAGGGTGTGCCAGGATGGAATTGACGGACATAATTTAGGAAAAACAACTCGCTCGCCGCAGAGGTAATCAAAGATATGGATTCCGGAACTTCGTTTAACTTTTGGCGCAAGGGAACTTTGATGGCGATCTCGTAAAGGAAAAGTGTCCGGCCCCCTCCCACCTTTTCGCAATCCAACTGGATTGTCCTGACATGGGGAAACTGGTCGCCAGCGGGTCCAAATGTCACGCCGGACTCAACCTGCCCCAGAATGTTTTTTGGACTCGATTCACAGCCATCCCACGGGAAATGGAAAAAAGTGTTGGCTTGACCCTTTGAACCTGCCACAAGGCAGGCATGAAAAACAAAAAAATCAAACCAACACGATGCCGGTTTAACATTCTGCGCCA
>JBEKOF010000407.1:0-3316 GCA_049522055.1 Verrucomicrobiota bacterium
TCAACCGATGATGAACAAACCGGGACAACGCGACTTGCCCAGCCCCCTTTGGGGGCTGGGCTTTGGCCTCCTCTGGAGGCCACAGTCCAAAGCCCCGCCCTTTGGGCGGGGATTTTTACTGGGAATTTTGAGAAATGGAGGGAATTCCCATTCAGGCAATGGGAGTCCCGCTGCCAGGCGTAGCGGCTCACCTTTGCGCCTCCCAGCCCAATCTTGCCCTGCCATCACATCCCCGGCAAGGGCGTCCTCTCCTCGCGCTCACCCGCGCACCGGTGAATTTCCACGGTCACATGCACCAGTTCTACATGCTCCTTCAGCGGAGCCTTGTAAGCTTCGGGCGATTTGGGTTGATGGGCCACCAGGGAAATGATGGCGGCGAATTTGTTTGAGCCTACCTGCCAGATGTGCAAATCAGTGATGACTGAATCGCCATCGGACTCGATTGCTTTGCGGATCTCCTGATTCAAATCGGAATCCTCAGGCTCCTTGTCCAAAAGGATGGTCTGCGTTTGGCGGATCAGCCCGTAGGCCCATTGGCTGATGACGCCGCAACCGACAATCCCCATCACCGGGTCAAGCCAGGCTGCTCCCCACAATTTGCCCGCCGTCAACGCAATGATGGCCAGCACGGAGGTGGCCGCATCCGCCAGCACATGCAGGTAGGCCGATTTCAAATTGATGTCGTGTTCGTGAGGAGGGGAATGCGGCTCCGCATGGGCGCCAGGCTCATGTCCGTGCCCGTGATGATGGCTGCCTTTGAGCAGAAACGCGCTGGCCAGATTCACCATCAGCCCGACCGCCGCGATGCCAATTGCCTGGTTGTAATGGATCAGAAGCGGCTCAAACAGGCGCTTCACCGATTCCACGAGCATGAAAAGCGCAATCCCGGCAAGAATAATCGCGCTGGTGTACGCCCCCAATACCCCAACCTTCCCGGCGCCGAAACTATAAAGCCGGTTGCCCGCATTCTTGCGCGTCACCACATAAGCCCAAGCCGTGATGAGAAACGCGGCCACATGAGTGCTCATGTGGCAGCCGTCCGCGAAAAGCGCCATCGAATGCAAATGCAGGCCCGCGACGACTTCCACCACCATCATGGCCGAGGTGAGGAGAATCACCCTCCGCGTGTTCTTTTCCGCGGTTGCCTGATCGCCAAGGAAATTGTGGCTATGTTGCCATTGTGCTCGATTTAGCGTGTGCATAAACTTGTCCGTGGAACAATTGGTTGCTCATTCTGTCTTCGTTTGAGGCCGCGCTTGCAAGGCAATTCCCGCGACGTTTTTCTCCACACTCAGCCGGCTCACATGCTGTTGGACCGCGCGTCCATCCGTTCTGAACTTCGGCTGGACAGCAACGACGCGTCAGAGCGCGAGGCTCAATTGGCTTAAGATTTATTAAGCCGCGGCGTCACCGGCTTGGCTCCCGGCGCGATGCGGGCTGGTCTCCCCGCCGCGGCCCGCGAGTGTCTGCCGGCACCACATTAAAGTTCCAGTCCAGACCTGCCGATAATTTGAAAGCAGAGAATTATCGGATGAGGAACCATCGGCCGCCGGCACAGGCGTTCGTGGTGGTTTTAGCCAACATGAAAAAGCGCATTTTGTTTGTCGCCAAAGATCAGACCCTGTGGCAGGAATTCCAAGCTCAGGACACAATCGTCACAGGCGAGTGGCAGGCCGAAACCGCCGGCACCGCCCAGGAGGCTCTGGCCCTGATCCAACACCTCAACTTCGCGGTGGTCATCGCCGACTATGGCCTTCCCGACATGACCGGCCTTGAGTTGCTCGACCAATTCATGCAGCGCCAGCCCTCCGCCCACCGCATCGTCCTGTCTGACATCTCCGACACCGAGAGCACCGTCAAGTGCGTCGGGAAAGCGCATTACCACCTCTTGAAGCCTTTTAACGTTCAGACCCTGATGAACGCCCTGGACCTGGCCTTCGCCCATGAAGTCTGGGTGCCCAGCCAGGCCGTCCAAGCTCTGATCGCCCAAATGCGCCAAGTCCCCAGCCCGCCCACGACCTATTTCAAGATCGTCAAAGAAATCCAGTCGCCCTATGCCTCCGTGGAAAAAATCGCGGAGTTCGTCGCGGAAGACCCGGCCGTCACCGCCAAGGTCCTGCAACTGGCCAACTCCGCCGTCTTCGGACTGGAACTGCAAGTCAGCCAGCCCCTGGAAGCCATCGCCTACATCGGCCTGGAAACCACCAAAGCCCTGGTGCTCCTGGCCCACACGGTCTCCGTCTTCGACAAGAACAAACTGGGGGGCTACTCTGTGGAATCTCTCTGGACGCATTCGGTCTGCACCGGGCGCATCGCGCAGCAAATTGCGCTCATGGAAAAGGGCGGGCTGGAAATGGCCGAACAGTCTTTTGCCGCCGGGTTGCTGCACGACATCGGCAAACTTCTCTACTGCGCCAACTTGCCCGGACTGTTCGCCAAGACGATGGCTCTGGCGCGCGAGGAGCAGTCCAATTTCTGGGAAGCCGAGGCGCAACTTTTCCCCAACGCGGGCCACGCGGAACTGGGCGCCGCCGTTCTGAACCTGTGGGGATTGCCCAAGCCGATCATTGAGGCGGTGGCGTTGCATCATTATCCGCGGCGATTGGGCAGCCAGGGGATCAGCCCATTGGCGACGGTGCATGCGGCCAATATACTGGAGCACGAAACCCATCCCGACCCCGCCATCATCCTGCCCTCGCAAATCAACACGGCCTACCTGGCTGACTTGGGGCTGGCGCATCACGAGGACCGATGGCGCGAGCAATGCCTCATCCCCAACGAACACGCCCTGGCCCGCTGACCCGATTTGTGGCAGTCCAAAAATAACGGAGAAATCGGAGAAATCGGAGGTTTTTGAGCTTGCCCGGCCTGGGCGGAATTGTGGTAAGCACCTCTGGCGCAAGTCCTTCTGGCGCGCCATGCTTTGATCCCGCTCTGGGGACTTGTGATATTAGTCACTCTTATTCATAAAAGGACGGATTCTTGTTTTGATCCTGCCGAGGGGGGTGGGGGAGAAATCAAAAGCTGAAACGCTGAAAGCCGAAAGCGGCGCTGGCTTGATTCCAAAACCGGGTGGGAAGAATGAACCACGGATTGCACGGATTGCACGGATCATGGGCTTTGCCTTGATTACAAAACCGGGGCGGGCGAAAACAAAAGCTGAAAAGCTGAAAACTGAAAGGCTGAAGACTGAAAGCCCTGAATTCGACCTAGAAAATGCTCACTACATCAGTCTTTCGACCGCAAAAGGCGTCGGTCGATGGCCTTGAGGATGATCTCCTGTTTCTTGGTCAGCGCAACGACGCGGGAGAGTTTG
>JBEKOF010000408.1:0-3261 GCA_049522055.1 Verrucomicrobiota bacterium
CGCGTCCTCGACCGACGTACGCGCAATGAAGTTGCCGTTGCGTTCCCAAAGCCCCCGGATTGGTTGCTTGCGTCCGTCCAAGACCTTCTTATACTTGAACCGCGAATGAGACGAACGAACATTAGCGGTGGTTGCGTGACTACTTACGGCTTCAATAGGTTTCATGCCGTAACAGTGTCGCAAAAAGTGTCGCAAGTCAAGCGCGATCTTAAAAAATCGCAAAAACACCAATGAATTAAGGGTTGCCGAAGTGGTGGAATGGCAGACACACAGGACTTAAAATCCTGGGCCTGTAAAAAGGCGTGCGGGTTCGAGTCCCGCCTTCGGCACCATATAAGGCGTGGATCTGCGAAGGCCGTTTGCCACGGTCGTTTTGGTTTATTGTTTGGTCAAATTGACCGCAGGCCCAGCCTTCCGCCCTTGATAGGCGGCCAGGAAATAGACCAGGACAACGGCCATCGCCGCCGCCAGGCCGGACCAGAAAACCGGCCATCGCGTGCCGGCGGGATGTGTGCAGGCGGCAAACCACTCACCGCAGGCGAGATAACCGATCAGGCTGCCAAATCCGTTATACATCAGATTGAGCAAGGCCTGGGCCCGGGTGCGCCAGGCGGGGTCCACGCGCTGTTCGACGTAAATCTGGGCGGTGATATAGACCAAGGCATAGCAAGCGCCGTGCAGGGTCGTTCCGGCGAGCAATCCGGCCTTGAACGGCAGAGCACACATCGCGAAGCGGATGACGCCGATGGCCAGACCGCAGGCCAAAATCCATTTTAAGCGGCAGCGATGCAGCAGCGCCCCCAGCGCGAACATCGATAGGACCTCGGTGGTTTGCGCCAGGCTCATCCAGGCGCTGACGCGGGTCAGACCCAGTTGGTGAATATGCAGCGGCGCATAGGGATAGAAACCAGTCAGAGGAATATTGAATGCCGCAACAATGATGAATATGACCCGGTGGTCGCGGTTTTTCAGAAGCGTGAGCGCGTCCAAGCCCAGGCGCGCGCGCCAGGAGAGTTGCCCGGCCGGCCGGAGCGACTTCTGAGGAGGGACGAACCCGGCGCAAAGGCAGACCAGAAGGGATCCTGCGCCGGCGAGATAGACAGCCAGGGCGGAGCTATCGGCATGGAAGGCGCTGAGGACCCAGCAGCCGGCAATCCAGCCCAGGGTGGCCATGGCGCGGATCGGACCGAATTCCAACTGGGCGAATTGCAGCCGGGCCAGGACGATGGAGGAAATGAGGCTGAAGGCCGGCGCCAGACAAAGCGCGGTGGCCTGAATCAAGGCAAGCACCAGCCAGGGATTGGCGTGAAATTGGATCGCCGCGCCGACCATGGCGGCCAATCCCGCGGCAGCCAAGGAGAGTCCGCGCAGGACCGGGACCGGGGACGCCGAGCGATCGGCCATGCCGCCGAAGAGAAGCGGGGAAACAAATGCGGCCAAGGCGTTGGTGGCGAACGCCCACACTTTGATGGACCGCAAGCCGTGGGCATCGAGCATGGCGCTCAAGGGCACCAGCCACATGCCGGACGCGGCGCCTTGCAGGAAGAAGAGCGCAATCAATTCCGCATATTCGGCCCGACGAATGGTTTTGAGCACAGGGTCAAGGGGACACGTTGCCGGACAAAAATTCAAGCTCAGGCCGCGCGAACCTGGTTGGGCCGCCGGGTGAAAAAGACCGTCTGGACATTGCACAACTGCCGTGGTAAATGTTTCCTTCCGCTCCAAAAGAACGGGAGCGGCGGTTTAAGGCGGCCCGCCGGGCGGCCTTTCGAGAAAACGCGAATAGGTTACACATGAAATCAAGACAACTCTCATTTTTGGTGATCGGGCTGTTATCGTTTGGGGCAATGGTCCGGGAGGCAAAGGGACAATCCAACTTGCCTTTGGGCGCCCCGTCCATCAACGCCGCCGCAAGGCCGCTGCCGGCACCCAAGGCTGTGGAAGCGCCCGACCGGCAGGAACTGAGCCTGGCGTTTGGCACTTTTTTCGCCAGGTACGACACCAACTACCTGGCCAACAATTTTGGCATGGACGAGAAGATGGATCTGGATATGGGCAAGGTGATCGAAGGGTTTACCAATTTCATGGCCAGCCCCGGCTCAGCCATGCCTTGGGAGCAGGTGACCAACATTTTGAACCGGCAAGTGGCCTATCTGAGGGAAAAGATTCAGGGGGACACCAGCGCCATGATGGCCGCGGGACCGGAGACCAAGGCAAAAGGCATAAAGTTCCTTGAGGAAAACGCGACGGCCCCGGGAGTCACGCGGCTGACCAACGGGGTGGAATACAAGGTGATAAAAGAGGGCGACGGGGTATTGCCCACACTCAATGACCTGGCGACGCTGAATCTGACGGCCAAACTCATTGACGGGACGGAAGTTGGAAGCCTGGCTCATCGCGAGCTTCCGGTGTCAAACTTGAGGCCGGCGCCCCCCGCGGTGTCGCAGGTGCTGACGAACATGAAAGCCGGTTCCCATTGGCTGATTTACCTTCCCTACGATCTGGCTTATGGGGATAAACCGGCATTGAGCACGCCGCTGCACGCGCCCAAAGTGCCGCCGTACTCGGCCATGATTTTTGATGTGGAGTTGGAGGCGGTGCGGCCCGCGCCCCCACCGCCGGCGACCGCTCCCGCGGGCAGCAACTCCAACCGGCTGTCTCTCTTGCCCCAGCCGAAAACGGACGTTCCGGCAAAACCGGTCGTGCGCGCGCCCTTCTCCCAGCCGATGCCCCAGACCAGCTCGGACATCGTGCGAGTGCCTTCCGCCGAAGAAATGAAGAGGGGCAGCAATATCGAAGTGATGACTCTGGATCAAGCCATCAAGAGAAGCCAGCAGACCAACGCCGCCAGCGCCCCGTAAGCCAGGCCGGCGGTTGGAACCGCGGAATTCCGCGGCGCGCTCCGCCGTCTCCAGGGGTCTGGAGCCGTTAACCCGTTAGGACCCTTGCAAACATGGGGGATTTTTGAGGTTTGACCCGTTAGAATGGCCGTTAGGAGGCGTCAGGGAGCCGTTAGAAGCTGAATGGCCCGTGGTTTCCGCCAGGAAACAACCATGAGCTTGCGATGGATTGCCCGACGCTTGAACATGGAAACGGCCGGTGCTTTGGCCAACTTGCTGCGCCGTGACGAAAATCAATATATGAAAACCAAATTCCAAAATTTGTTGAGCGCGCTGGCGCTGCTCGCAATGCTCGATTCTCCATGGTCCATCGCCTTGGCCCAAGGCACGGCGTTTACCTATCAAGGCCAACTGGAGAACA
>JBEKOF010000409.1:0-3240 GCA_049522055.1 Verrucomicrobiota bacterium
CTGGCTCAAAGGGCACGCCGGGGATCGGGAGAATGAGCGATGCGATCAACTCTCAATGATCGCGCTACGCCAGCCCAATCTTCCCGCAGACGATGGTTACGAGAATAAACCCGAAACCGAAGGTGTTCGCCCCGCGATGCAGGAAGGCGAGCCGTGCCGAAAATGCTCGACGCCGGTTATCAAACGAAAGGGTAAATTAAAACCGGGCCGCGCTTTCTATTACGAGTACCACATGTTTTGTCCCAAGTGCCAGACCCTCTACCACATCGAAGGAGCCAAGCGGTTTGTTGAGCAGCCCCCATCGCTGTTTTAGCGATCTCTCCCGTCACACGAGGGGTTGTTCCGACAGCGCCTGTTCACGCGTCGGTGTCCGAGATTCAGGAAGTGACGCTCGGTGCGGTTGCCCCGCTCATCATCGGACCGACAGGAAGCGGCACGGCGAAGCCATAGGGCGGATTGGCCCTCTTGGTTATTGGAGAGTGGATTGTAGGTGAAGGTGACGGACTGGCAGCCCAAACGGCGCGCGCGGCGGCGATGGTTTCCGGCGACGCCTCATCGGCCAGCCGGTCAAACTCACGCGCCTCCCATAAGGATTTCCGTCCTAACCACACCCAACCATTTTTCGGTAAAATGCTGTTTCAACTGCGGCGACATTCCCACTACTCTTGCCAGAGCTTCCAACGAAACGAATTTGTCCAGCAGTCCTAATTCGCTTCCCGCTTTTACGGCGGCGCGATCGGACGCGCTGACATGCCAGACTGCGGCGGCCTTCTTCATGGCGTGCGCCAGCAAATGCTTCTCGCCGGGATCAATTCGGTCAGGCTCGGCCAACCGTGTTTCAAGCTCTGCCAGTTCCAAAAGAGTGTAAGCGGTAAAGGGGAGTCCCCCTATTAGTCGCCGGCAGGCCGTGGTAAAAACACGGCCATGAAGCAAAGCAGCGTTTCTCCGCCTCGCCGCCGCGCGGTCCGCACCGATGCCGCCCGGCGCGGTCAACTTCTCGCGGCGTTTGACCGCAGCGGATTGTCGGCCGCCGATTTCGCCCGCCAGCACGGGGTTCATTACACCACCTTCAGCGGCTGGCGGCAGCGCCGGGATCGGACCAATGCGTCTCCGGCTTTTGTCCAGGTGGAGTTGGCCTCGCCCGCGCCGCCCTCGGAGTTGGTGATCGAAGTGGGCGCAGCCCGGCTGCGGGTGGTGTCGGCGGCCCAATTGCCGCTGGCCGCGCGCCTGCTGCAAATTCTTCAGGAGGGCCGGCCATGCTGAGTTTTCACGCGCAGCTCAAGGTGTTCCTGGCGACCGCGCCGTGCGATTTGCGGATGAACTTCAACGGGCTGTGGGCGGCGGCGCAGCAACGGCTGGGCGAAGATCCCAAGGGCGGGGCGCTGTTTGTCTTTGGCAACCGGCGGCATAACCGGATCAAGATTCTGTATTTTGACGGCACGGGTGTCTGCGTCCTGGCAAAACGGCTGGAAGAGGGAACGTAATGTTTCGCAGAACATTACGTTCCTTATGTTGCGCTGTCGTAATGTTGAGTCCGATGCGATTTGTGAGGGACTGGGTTTCGTTTCGTTAACATAACGACGAAACCGGAATCTGGAGCATTTTGCAGAACACGCCGTCTAACTATCCATGCCTTATGCCGGTAGATCATGGGCGATGGAACAGGTTCAGGACTTGGATCAGGTCGCTGTTTTGTGGCGTAGTCTCGGACATTCAGCGCGCAGCGTCCTGGCCTATCGACAATGGACTTTACAAGTTCTGGCGGCAGCGAGAGAGTCCGATTACCGAGAGATCTCAGCCGATCGAGTTCTTCGGTTGGCGCGGGGGTATGCGCGCCGGCGTCATCATCGGAGTCCGCAGCAGACTTGCTGGAACTGGCTTTCAGCTTTTAGGGCTTTCGCCTGGGGATTGCAGCAATTGGGCAAGGCAGTTGGTTCAGTCAAATTTACGGAACATCGCGCGTCCGACCCTGTCATCGCCGCGTTCGCCCAGTACGGAAAGAAACTGGGCTGGGCAGACCAGACTTTGCGAGTGCATGAGCGATATCTTGGATATCTGCGCAAGTATTTGTTACGCCGCCACGCTCCATGGCCAGTCGCACAGCTGATCGATCTGGACCATTTTCTTCACGGAGCTTCGAAACATTGGAAACGGACCACTGTGGGCGGAGCCGCCAGCACCTTCCGGGCTTGGCTGCGATTTCTATTTGTCACCGGAAGGAGCAAGCAGGATCTGGCTTCTTCCGTGGCCTTGCCTCCATCCATTGCGTTTCCGCGACCGGCTCGAGCTCTGCCATGGTCCACTGTGCGCCAACTGGGCCACGGGATTAACCGCTCGACTCCCCTGGGGCGACGAGATTATGCCCAATACCTCTTGTTCTGCGCCTATGGACTAAGTACCGCCGAGATCATTGATCTCAAACTGGAGCAAATCGATTGGGATGCCGGGATCCTGCACATCCGCCGTGTCAAAAACGGGGCGACGGTCGATTTGCCGCTTTTGCCCGCCGTGGCCAAGGCGACAGCTGTTTACCTCCGCCGCAGTCGCCCTCAAACGATTTGTCGGAATATTTTTATCCGCCACATGATTCCTTTCGGACCATTATCTCATGCGACCGTGGGACAGCGCGTTCTCTGTTGGGCCAAGCGGGCCAAAGTTGAAGCGCCGTACCTGGGCGCTCATCTGTTTCGCCACAGTTTTGCAACTCGCCAACTCGAACGTGGGACACCGCTGAAAGTGATTGGAGACATTCTTGGCCATCGTTCCTCCCAGACGACCCGTATTTATGTGCGCACGGCGTTGTCACGGTTGCGTCAGTTGGCCCTGCCCGTGCCCAAATGAAATTGTCCCTAAAAAGTCGCTGGCACCGTGATCTGAACGAGTTTTTAAAATTTCGACAGACCAATTTCACGTCTCCGTGGCCAGAACGAAAGATGCGCCTGTTCGACCACTTCGCGGCCGATCATCCTGGGTTCTCGCTGCCCGAGGCGATCACTCGTTGGTTGAATCGAGATCCGAAACGGCATCCTTCGACGGTCGGCAATGATCTCATCGCCATACGGCAGTTCTGTCTCTATCGCCGGCGATTTGATCCAACCGGATTCGTGCCAGAACGGACGGGGCCGACGCCCGCCGTTCGGTCCCACTTTCAAGCCTGCATTCTCTCGCGACAACAGATCAAATTCCTGCTCAAGAACATCGACAAACTCCGAGGGCCGCCGTTGCGATTGGCGAGACTGC
>JBEKOF010000410.1:0-3217 GCA_049522055.1 Verrucomicrobiota bacterium
AAAATCAACGACGCCGCGCTGGCGCTCATGGCGCTGGGTTACAAACAGGCCGAGGCGCACGAAGCCATCCGCGGCGCGGCGGCGGCGCTGGGCGCCCAGGCTGGCGTGGAGGAATTGGTGCGGGCGGCCTTGAAAAAAGGCGCGTGATGCCCGCGGCCACGACAGTCCAGAAAACCGGCGGCGTGATTGTTCCACGGACGTTGTCCTGGCGGCGCCGGGCCGCTGGCATCGTCGTGCTGGCCGCCATGCGCCTGTCCATGAAAACGTGGCGCTGTTGTTGGAAAGACGCCGCCTCGTGTCCGGTCCTGCCCGGCCCGGTCATTTTTTCCACCTGGCACAACCGCCTCGCCCTGGCCATGGCCGCCTACGACGATTTTGTCCGCCAGAAATGGCCTTCCGCCGGCTTGTGCGCCATGATCAGCGCCAGCCGGGACGGCGGCTTCCTGGCCGCCCTGGTGGAACCCTTCGGCGTGGTGCCGATCCGGGGTTCGACCAGCCGGCGCGGGCCGCAGGCGCTCCTGGAGGCGACCACCTGGATGGAGAAAAACTACAGCGTCGCCATCACGCCCGACGGGCCGCGCGGACCGGCTTACAAAGTCCAGCCCGGCATCGTCCATCTGGCGCAATTGACGGGCCGGCCCATCATCCCGATCTCCAACTTCACGCGCTGCAAAATCACCCTGCGAAGCTGGGACAAGTTTCAAATCCCCCTGCCCTTTGCCCGCTGCGAACTGCGCTACGGCAAGCCCTTTTGGGTCCCGCGCGACGCTGCCCCCTCCCTGCGCCGGCAATTGTGCGGCGATTTGGAAAAAGCCATGATGGAAATCACCCGCGATTAACCGGCCCCGGACGGCTTGGCCGGGGGGGCCTGTTTGGGCAGGGTGAAGTAAAAGGACGCGCCGCGGCCCATCTCGCTTTTGACCCAGGCCTCGCCGCCGTGCGCCTGAACAATATGTTTGACAATTGCCAGGCCCAGCCCGGTGCCCCCGCTCTCGCGCGAACGGGCGCGGTCCACCCTGTAGAACCGCTCAAAAACCCGGTCCAGGGATTCGGGCGGGATGCCCGGGCCGTCGTCGGCCACCACCACCTCCACCTTTTGCCCCGGCCCTCCCCGGGCGCCCAGGGTGACGCGGCCCTCGCTGCGGCCGTATTTGATGGCGTTTTCTGTCAAGTTGAAAAACACCTGTTGCAGCCGGTCCGCGTCGGCCCACACCAGGATCTCCGGCGCGATGTAATTTTCCAGCGCCGTTTTGCGCGCGGCCGCCCGGGCGCCCAGATCGTCGAGCACCCGCTGGGCCGTCTCGCGCAGGCGGACCGGCTGGAGGTTGAGGGCAATCTGGCCGGATTCCAGGCGGGAGATGGCCAGCAGGTCCTCAATCAGAAAAAGCAGGCGGTCGGAGTGCTTGTCAATCTTTTGCAGAAAGCGGGCGCCCTGTTCGGGATCGTCCTTGGCCCCGTCCAGCAGGGTCTGGGCAAAACCTTTGATCAGCGAGAGCGGGGTGCGCAATTCGTGGCTCACGTTGCCGACAAATTCCTTGCGGATGCTTTCCAACTCCTTGAGCCGCGTCACGTCGTGAAACACAAACAACCGGCCCTGGGGGCCGCCCGGCTGGTCCCCGACCAGCGCCGCGCTGATCTGCCAGCAGCGCCGTCCGCCGCGCTGGAGCTCCAATTCCACCTCGGTGATTTTCTTCTCCCTGGGCAATCGCTCGGCCAGCGCCGCCAGTTCATGCCAGCGGAAGACCTCCATGATCGTCTTGCCCTGGATGTCCCCCCCCATGCCGAAGCCCTTGCGCAACGATTCATTGGCCAGGACCACGCGGCCCCCGCCGTCCAGGAGCAGCACCCCTTCGATCATGCTGTTGAACAGCGTCTGCTGGCGCTCCTGGGCCCGACGCTCCAGTTCGCGCTGCTGTTGCGCGGCCGCTTCGGCGGATTGCCGCCGGGTCCGGGCCAATTCCTCCTGATGCCGCCGCTCCAGCCAGCGGCGCTGCAACCAGAGCAGCGCCGCGCCGGCCGCCACGATTATTAAATACCGCCACATGCCAGTTTGGATAGGGCCTTGCGCGCCGCCGCCGGCTTATTCTTCCAGGAACCGGTATCCCACGCCGCGCACCGTTTCCAGCAGCCGGGCCGCCGGCCCCAGTTTGTCGCGCAACCGGCGCATGTGCGTGTCCACCGTGCGCGTGTCAATCATCGTGTTGTAACCCCACACATCTTTCAAAAGCTGCTCGCGCGATTGCACGCGGCCCTTGCGCTCGGCCAGCAGGCTGACCAGTTTGAACTCCGTCAGCGTCAAGTCCATCGGTTTGTCCCGGTAAGTGACGAGGTGGCGGGGATGGTCAATGACCATGCCTCCCAGGCGGATCTCCTGGACGGCTTCCCGTGGGACGCCGCGCTTCAAAAGATTCTTGATGCGCAGGATCAGCTCGCGCGGGCTGAACGGCTTGGTGATGTAATCCTCCGCCCCCAGCTCCAGACCGATCACCCGGTCAATTTCCGCCGCGCGCGCCGTGAGCATGATGATCGGAATGGAGGCCGTTTTGGGATCGTGACGGAGGATTTTGCAAACCTCCAAGCCGTCCACTTCGGGCAGCATCACGTCCAGGATGATCAGCGCCGGCATCGCCGCGCGGGCTTTGGCCAGGGCCTGCTGCCCGTTGGTGGCGCTGAGCGCCTCGTAACCGGCGGCCTTCAAATTGGTCTCGATCAATTCCAGCGCGTCCGGCTCGTCATCCACCACAAGTATCTTGGCTTTCATCCAATGGCCTTACTGCGGCTCGTTCTCCGGCTTGACAAAATGCAGCCCGCCGTCGTGAATCCCGGCCCCGGCCCCTTTGCCTTTGCGCAAGGTAATCATCTCCGCTCCGGCCAGCAGCACCGGTCCGTAGCCGTGCGCCGCATACGCGCTGGTGGGCTGGTAGGCGTAAAACATCGGGTCCCAGGTCAATCCGGTGCCCACACAGGTGCCTTCCACCTGGCCTCGGACGTTGACCCGTTTTGCCACCGCGTTCCAACCCACCGACACCATGGGGCCGTAAGCCGCCGCGTCAATCCAGCCGCGATTGATGGCGCGCGCGCCCGCGAAAACAAACATCGCGCTGGCGGAGGTCTCCTCGTACGTCTCGGGGCGGTCGAGCAATTGATGCCACAGGCCGTTGACGCCCTGGGCGGCCGCCAGCCCCCGCATATGGGCGCGCAGTTGTTCCAGCACGGG
>JBEKOF010000411.1:0-3183 GCA_049522055.1 Verrucomicrobiota bacterium
ACCCAGGAAGCCCTCCTCAAGCTGGGCCGCCCTCTGGCCGTGATCGAAGGCCCGCTCATGGCCGGCATGAGCGTGGTCGGCGACCTCTTCGGCTCGGGCAAAATGTTTTTGCCCCAGGTGGTCAAAAGCGCCCGCGTCATGAAAAAATCCGTCGCCTGGCTGCTGCCCTTTATAGAGGCCGGGAAAACAGCGGGCGACGGCGCGCGCCCAACCCAGGGAAAAATCCTCCTGGCCACCGTCAAGGGCGACGTGCATGACATCGGCAAGAGCATCGTCGGCGTCGTCCTCGGCTGCAACAATTACCAGATCATTGATTTGGGCGTCATGGCGCCCTGCGAGAAGATTCTCAAGGCCGCGCGCGATCTCCAGGTGGATATCATCGGCCTGAGCGGCCTCATCACCCCATCGCTGGACGAGATGGCCCATGTGGCCCGCGAGATGCAGCGCCAGGGCTTTGCCCTGCCGCTGTTGATTGGCGGCGCCACCACCAGCAAGGCGCACACCGCTGTTAAAATCGCCCCGCACTACGACCAGGCCGTCGTCCATGTGCTCGACGCCTCCCGCGCCGTCGGCGTGGCCGGCCAACTGGTCAATCCGCAACTCAAGCCCGCTTTCGCGCGCAAAAACCGCGAGGAACAGGACAATATCCGCCGGCAACACGCCGGCACGCCCGTCCAACTCATCCCCATTGACGAGGCGCGGCGGCGCGCGGAAAAGATCGCCTGGAAACCCGGGGACATTCCGCAGCCGGAGTTTACCGGAACGCGCCTCCTTTCTTCCGTTCCCCTGGAGGAACTGACCCCTTGCATTGATTGGTCGCCGTTTTTCCACACCTGGGAATTGCGCGGGCGCTATCCGGCGATCCTCGATCATCCCAAATACGGCCCCGAGGCGCGCGCGCTCTTCCGCGACGCCCGGCGCCTGCTGGACCGGATCGTGCAAGAAAAATTATTGACAGCAAGCGGCGTTTACGGTTTCTTCCCCGCCAACTCCGCCGGCGACGACGTGGAAATTTACCCGGACAGCGCCCGGGAAAAACCGCTCGCCACGTTCCATTTCCTCCGCCAGCAGATGGAGAAGCCGGACGGCCAGCCGAACCTGTGCCTGGCCGATTTCATCGCGCCCAAGGGGGTCGCCAACGACCATCTCGGCTTCTTCGCCGTCACCGCCGGGATTGGGGCCGACGAAATGGTGCGACATTTCAAAGCCGGCCATGACGACTACAACGCCATCCTGACCGAGGCGCTGGCCGACCGGCTGGCGGAGGCCTTTGCCGAATTCCTGCACCGGCGCGCGCGCGTCGAATGGGGCTACGGCAAAAACGAGCATCTGACCCTCCAGCAGTTGATTGACGAACAATATCACGGCATCCGGCCGGCCGCGGGCTATCCGGCATGTCCCGACCACACTGAGAAGTGGACCCTGTGGTCTTTGCTGGACGCGGAGAAAACGGCCGGCATCAAACTGACCGAAAGCTGCGCCATGTGGCCGGCCAGCAGCGTGAGCGGTCTTTATTTTGCCCATCCCCAATCCAAATACTTTGCCGTGGGCAAACTGGGCCGCGACCAGGTGCTCGACTACCATCGGCGCAAAGGCCTGGGCCTTGCCGCTATCGAAAAATGGCTCGGCCCCTGGTTGAACTACGACCCGTCCGCCTGAGGGCCCAAAATTCGGTGCGTGTCAAAGCCCCCCGCCCCTGTTATTCTTGGCCCATGATTCTGGACGATACAAAACGAAAGCAAGTCAAGTACTGGATTGATGAGGGACTGAGAATTTCCGACATTCAAAAACGCCTGGAAACCGAATGGGGGTTGCGGCAAACCTACCTCGAGGTCCGCCTGCTGGTGGATGATTTGAAGCTCATTCCCAAAGACCCCGCTCCGCTCCCCCCGTCGCCAAAAATCGCCGCCGAGGCCGAGCCAAAAGCCGCGGAAGATCTGCCGGCCAGCAAGGTCAGGGTCTCGGTGGATCAACTCGCCCGGCCGGGAGCGATGGTCAGCGGCAAGGTCAAATTCAGCGACGGCAAAAGCGCCGAATGGCTGCTCGACCAAATGGGCCGGTTGAGTCTGGCCGCGGCGGATAAAAGCTACAAGCCCTCCGCCGCCGACCTCCAAGACTTCCAGATCGCCCTGCAAAACGAATTGCAGCGGCTGGGTTGACGCCGCGGCGCGCAGCAGCAATTATCGCCGGTCAGGCGGCGGGGGTTTCCCCGACTTGGAAGCGGGCGAAGCGGCGGATGACAATCTCGTCCCCCAGTTGCTTGGCAATGCCGCCGAGGTGCTCTTTCACCGAGACTTCGGAGTTGCGCTTGACGAAGCCTTGATCCACCAGGCAACAACTGGCGTAGTATTTTTCCAGTTTGCCTTCGACGATTTTGGTGATGGCCTGGGGCGGCTTGTTCTTGACTTGTTCGGCGGCGATTTCGCGCTCTTTGGCGATGATGGCGGCGGGAACTTGATCGCGCGACACGACCGTCGGGTTGCCGGCGGCGATTTGCAGCGTGATGTCGCGCACCAGCTGTTTGAAGTCTTCGTGGGCGACGGTCTGTTCCTTGTCGGCGCCGACTTCGACCAGGACGCCGACTTTGGCGCCGGTATGAATGTAGGCGGCGATCATGCCGCTGCCGGCGACCTGGTAGCGGATGAAGCGGGGCAGGCGGATGTTTTCGCCGATCTTGGCGACGGCGGAGACCCGGTCCGGCTCCAGGCTGGCGAGGGTCGCGCCGGCGGCGAGTTTGAGCGCGGTTTCTTCGGCGAAGGCGCGGAAGGTCTCGTTGCGGGCGACAAAGTCGGTTTCGCAGTTGATCTCCAGGAGCACACCGGCTTTGGCGCCGGGCTGGATGTTCTGGGCAATGATGCCTTCTCTGGCTTCGCGCGTGGATTTTTTGGCGGCGGAGGCGATCCCCTTTTTGCGGAGGAAGTCTATGGCGGCGTCCATGTTGCCCTTCGTTTGGGCGAGGGCCTTTTTGCAGTCCATGAAGCCCGCGCCGGTCATTTCGCGCAGTTTGGCTACGTCAACAGCAGTGAATTCAGACATGGTGAAATGGTTGGTTGTCAGTGGTGATGTTTGTTCAGGCCGGCAGCGGGGCTGGCGCCGGAGCGGGGACGGGGGCCGCGGGCGGCGGTTCGGGAGCGGGGCTGGTGGCATCGGGAGCGGGAGCGGCGGCGGCGGTTTGCTCGGTTT
>JBEKOF010000412.1:0-3174 GCA_049522055.1 Verrucomicrobiota bacterium
CCCGGGCTCTCGAAGGCCACGAAATTCCTTTTGTTGCTCCCGGTCAGATGCAGCCTCTCCAGCAGCGCCTTGGCTTCCCCGAAATCCCGCTCCTCCTCCACCTTGACCACATGGATATGCCGCGGATTGGCGTTCTGGTACTCCGTGAGCATCCCGCACGCCATCGTGTAAACGTCGCCCTGGTTGGCCTGATTGAAAAAAAGGCTGATCGTCACGTCGTTGGTCAGCGAGCGCGCCACCCGCAGCGTCAACGGGGAGAGTTTGAAGCTGGCGAGGTTGTTCCAGTGAAAGCGTTTGAAGTGTCCGGCCGCCAGATAATTCACCATCACCAGCGCCGCCGTCACCGCCAGCGTTCCCGCCAGCAAGTTGGCCATCGTCAGCCAGCGCTGGCCGCGGGTGAAACCGGGTCGGGAAGTTTCAAGTTCGGGCATGTTATCTCCAGCGGCGGCTTTGCACCACGCGGTGGGTCAGGAACAAAAAGAACCCGCTCGCCGTCAAATAGAAAACCAGGCTGCGGGTGTCCACCACCCCTTGCGAAAAGTCCTGCATGTGCGCCCGCAGGCTGATATAGTTCAGCGTGGCCGCGCCCCAGCCAGGGTGCGGCGCAAACGGCTCGGCCAGGAAACTCAGCAGAAACAATCCCAGGCCCAGCGCAAAGGTCGTCATGGCCGCCACGATTTGGCTGCGCGTCAGCGACGAGGCAAAACAGCCGATGCTCATGTAAAGCGCCCCCAGCAAAAAAACTCCCAAAAACGTCCCCGCCAGCGTCCCGGCGTCCAGAAAGCTGGTGTCCTGCGTCAGATAGCGCAGCACCAGCACAAACCCCAGCAACGGCAGCCACATGATGCAGTACAAAATCAGCGCCGCGCTGAATTTGGCCAGCACCACCGCCAGGTCGCTCACCGGCGTGGTCATCAGCGTCTCAAATGTCCCGGAGTACTTCTCCATCGCGAAGAGCCGCATCGTGATCACCGGCGCCGAAAAAAGCAGGATCAGCCACAGATATTCCGACCGCACGAATATCTCCCGCAACGGCATCAGCGTCGCCTCCCCCTGCAGCGACTTCATCAGCCCCACGAAACTCTCCCCCATCAGAAACACCGCCCCGGCCACCACCACGTAGGCGATCCACGAATAGAAGAAACTGCCCAGCTCCCGCCGCGTCAAAGTCACATACGCCCGCATCAGGGATTCTCCTCCTCGCTCTCCGGTCGCGTCAGCCGGATGTACGCGTCCTCCAACGAGCAGCGCCGCCGCGAAAGTTCCCGCAACTTCCACCCCCGTTGGGCCGCCAGCGCGAAGATGCGCGGCCGCAAATCCCCCCCGTTGCCCGCCGTCAGCGCGCAACGATGATACTCCCCTTCCGCCGGCGAAATGTCGTAGTCGGCCACCTCTCCCATCTGTTCCCAGCACTCTTTGAGTTCGGCCAGCGGCGCGGCAATTTCGGCGATGATTTGCCCGTGGCCGCTCATGTTTTCCCGCAAATTCTCAGGCGTGTCGGCCGCCAGGATTCTGCCTTCCCGCATGATCAACACCCGGTTGCACGTCATTTCCACCTCCGGCAAAATGTGGCTGGAAATCAGCACCGTGTGCCGGCGGCCCAGGTCCTTGATCAACTGCCGCGCCGCCCGCACCTGGCTGGGGTCCAGGCCGATCGTCGGCTCGTCCAGGATCACCAGCTCCGGCTCATGCACCAACGCGTCGGCCAGGCCGACCCGTTGCCGGAAGCCCTTGGAAAGCTGGCCGATGATCCGGCGGGCGGCCTCGGTCAGCCCGCATTGGGCCATCACACTCTCCACCCGCTCCCGCGTGCGGCTGTGGCTCAATCCTTTGAGCCGCGCCCGGAACTTCAGATACTCCCGCACCCGCATGTCCAGATGCAGCGGATTGTTCTCGGGCATATAACCGATCCGGCGCCGCACCTCATCCGCCTGGTGGGCCACATCCAGCCCCGCCACCCGCGCCACCCCGGAAGTGGCCGGCATGAAACAGGACAAAATGCGCATCGTCGTGCTCTTGCCCGCCCCGTTTGGCCCGAGCAACCCCACAATTTCCCCCCGCGCCACATTGAAGGACACATCCGCCACCGCCATGTTCCCCGCGTAGCGTTTGGTCAAATGCTCCACCTCAATCATGTTGCCGTCGGTCATGGGACATCCATTTTGCCAAGCACACCTAAAAATGCAAGGCGGCAGCCTCAAAATCCGCCTTGACTTTGCCGCGCCCCGGCCAGACAAACCTTGGGTGTGTCCTCACCCGGCTCCAATTTCTACGCCCAGTGGCGCTCGCAAAACCAGGCCCGCCTCCTCCTGGCCGAGAGCCAGGCCGCTTATCCGCCCGAACGCCTCCTCCAAAGCATCTGGCTCCATCAGCGCCTGCGCCGCGACCAACTCCAAACGGCCGACGGCCAGCCTTTGCGCGTCCTCCATCCCGGCTTCTGGAACCACGAGGCCGGCCCCGATTTCCACGGCGCGGTGCTCCAATTCGGCAGCCAGCCTGCTGTTTCCGGCGACGTTGAAATTGACCTCCTCCCCCGCAACTGGCAGGCCCACCGCCACCACGGCAACCCCGCCTTTGCCGGGGTCATTCTCCACGTCGTCTGGGACGCCGCCCAACCCGCCTCCAGCCACGCCCCCGTCCTTGCCCTGGAAAAACTCCTCGACACTCCCCTGGCCGAAATCCAGGAGTGGGCCGCAACCCCCGCCTCCCAAAAATGGCCGACGACCTTGCAAGGCGCCTGCTCCGCCCCCCTTGCCGAGCTGCCGCCCGCGCAAACCGCCGAACTGCTGCGCCAGGCCGCGCTCATCCGCTTCGAGCGCAAAGCCCGCGAAATCGAGGCCCGCGCGCGCCAGGCCGGATGGGAACAGGCCCTTTGGGAGAGCCTGTTTCGCGCCCTGGGCTACAAACAAAACACCTGGCCCCTCCAACGCATCGCCGAGCTTCTGCCGCGCCTCCAGAGCCTCCCCGGTTCCGTCGTGGCCTGGCAGGCGCGCTTATTGGGCGTCGCGGGCCTGCTCCCGTCGGACATTTCCCGCGCCGGCTCGGACCAATACCTGCGCGGCCTTTGGGACCACTGGTGGCGCGAGCGCGAGGATTTCGGCGACGTGATTTTGCCGCGCGCACCCTGGCGCTTCCACGGCCTGCGTCCGGCCAACCAGCCCCAGCGGCGCCTGG
>JBEKOF010000413.1:0-3132 GCA_049522055.1 Verrucomicrobiota bacterium
GTGGGCGGGGCTTCATACTTGGCCGGGCCGGGGGTGGCGACCGTCCACTTTATTTTCCCGGTGGCCGGTTCGACCCGCGAAAGATTCCTCTTGATGTCGCCCAGCACAAAAAAGTCCCCGTCCAAAACGGCCGGCGTGGGCGTGTCCGCGGAAACTTCGCGGTGGTTGTCGTCGGTCCACGCGATGGTCGGGCCAGGCGGCGGGCCGCCGGGGGCCAACTGCATGCCGCAGATGGGGTTGGCGGGCTGCGGCGCGCAAACCAGGATGACGCCGCGGCTGGCCACCGGCGAGGCCACCACCCGCCAGCTGTCTTTTTTGCCGGAATTGAAAGTGGGCGAGCGCCACAATTCCTGGCCCGTCTTCGGATCGTGGCCGGTGAGATAATCGCCCCCGCAGACCATGATGGTCGTTTTTCCCTCAAACTCCAAAGGAATCGGCGTGGTGTAGGCCTCGCGCGATTCCTCCACGGCGTCGGTCGGGCGAAGCACCTGGGCAAGCTGCGCTCCGCTGGCCGGGTCGAGCACGAGCAGAAAAGAGTCCAGCGAGCCTTCGGTCCGGCCATGGCCCCGGGTCGGCACATTGCGCTGCAAGACTTGCAGGAAGAGACGGTCGCCGTAGAGCGCCGGGCTGGAGGAATAGGTCCAGTTGAACGCCAGGGTGGACGCCGGGGTGACGTACTCCTTGAAAACGTTGCGCGACCAAAGCTTGTTCCCCGCGTGGTCGTACGCCGCCATCATCCCGTTGCCATAAAGGAAAAAGCAATGCGCCGCGTCGGCGATAGGCGACGGGGTGGCAAAGTTGCTCTTATCATCCTGCCGGATGGCCCCTTCCATCACCGTCTTGTTCCAGAGCACCTTGCCGGAAAGCCGGTCCAGGCAGATGGCGTTGAGCGTGCTGGCCGTCGCATCCACAGAGGAGACAAAGACCTTGTCCCCCCAGATGACGGGCGTGGCGGCCGCCGGCCCCGGCAAGTCGGCCTGCCAGAGGGCCGATCCCTTGGACCAATTTGCCGGGAGTCCTTTTTCCGGCGAGGAGCCGTTGTAGGAAGGCCCGCGCCACTGAGGCCAATTCTCCGCCCGCCCGGCACCGCAGATCGCGCAGCAGACGAACACACAAAACAATGGAGCCGTTTTCATGATTTCAGTTCTCCGGCGCTGTTTGCTTGATGGCAGCGTCCGACAGCAAAGCTTACCCCGTCCGCGAAGTTTCCGCCAACACCAAACGCGCGTGGAGATGTTCCAGTTTCAAATTGCAATCCCGGTCGGGTCGCTTAACCTTCTGGCTCGCAAAAAATTCCAGGGGCGTGTTTTAAGAACCCGCCTTAGAACAAAAAACTATGCAAAAAGATCATTGGTTGAAAGCGGTCCTCTCCGGCCGGGCGGTCTCCCGGTTCACTGCGTCGGGCCTGGCTCTGGCGGCGCTGGCGGCGCAGGCCCAAACCAACCCGCCCCCTCTCAAGTTCACCTTCGGCTTGCCCGCCCCCAGCTACACCCTGGTCATGCCCGACATGATGTATGCCAAAAATCCTGGATTCGGATTTGAACCCGGCGCGTCAGTCAAAGTGGTCTTGGGCGGCAACACCGAGGCCAATACGACCCATGCCATTTCCAGCGACAAATTGTTCTATTTCTCCGTCGTGGAGCCGGAAGGCAATTACAAGGTCACCGTCACCCTGGGCAATCCCTCCGCCGCCGCCGAAACCACCGTCAATGCCGAGTTGCGGCGGCTCATGCTCCAGCAAATTCACACCGAGGCCGGCCAGTTTCAGACCCGTTCGTTCATTGTCAATATCCGCCAGGCCGCGATCTCCACCGGCGGCCAGGTCAGGCTCAAGGACCGGGAAAAAGCCGCCGAAGCCTGGGCCTGGGACGACAAACTGACCCTGGAATTCCTCGGCGTTAACCCCTCCGCGGCCCGGCTCGAAATCGCGCCGGTGGATGTTCCCACCGTCTTCGTCATCGGCGACTCCACCGTCTGCGATCAGCCCGGCGAGCCGTTCAACAGTTGGGGCCAGATGCTCCCCCGCTTCCTCAAGCCCGTCGTGGCCGTGGCCAACCATGCCGAGTCCGGCGAATCCGTTTCCGCCAGCCTGGGCGAGCGCCGCTTCGACAAAATCTGGAGCCTGATGAAAAAAGGAGACTATCTGTTCATTCAATTCGGGCACAATGACATGAAAATCAGAGCCACAAACGCCCTGCAAAAATACCATGACGATTTGGGCGCGGTCGTGGACAAAGCGCGCAGCCTGGGCGGCTTTCCCGTGATCTGCACCCCCGTCAGCCGCCACACCTTCGGAGCCGACGGCAAGGTCACTAATTCTTTCAACGGCTATCCCGACGCCGCCCGCAGTGTCGCCAGGGAGAAAAACGTCCCCCTGATTGATCTTCAACAAATGACGGCGGCCTTTTACGAAGCGTTGGGAGACGCCGCCTCCCATCGGGCCTTCGCCAGCATGACTGAAGGCACCCATCACAACGACTACGGCAGCTACCAGGTCGTCAAATGTGTGCTCTTGGGCATCCGGCAAAACAAACTGGACCTCGCCCGCGCCATCGTGGACGACTTCACCGGTTTTGACCCCTCGCATCCTGACCCGATTGATGCGTTCACCCTGCCGAAAAATCCCGGGCGGAACGCGCCGACCCCGGACGGAAATTGACGCGGTGCTTCCGCCGCCTCACAATTCATGCCGTGAACTCAAACTCCAAAACTCTTGCCCTGGTCGCTCTGGCGCTCGGTTTTGCCTGGGGGCCTCTCCCCCGCGCCGGCGCGGCGGATTCCGGCGGCTCCGACTTGGGGGAGAACCTCCGCATCGGCGGGATCCTCCTTCACGGCGAATGGCGCTTCTCCCTGGACCGCGCCTCCGCGCAGCGCCAGCCCGGGGATGGCGCCCGCGGCGACTTCGCGACCAATCTTCCGCCGGGCGATGGCATCGCGCAACAATGGTTCAACCGGACGCTGACCGACCGCATCCAGTTGCCCGGCTTCCTGCAAACGCAGGGCTACGGCGACGACATTAGTGTTGACACTCCCTGGGTGCTCACGCTGGGCGACGCCTGGTGGAAGCTGCAGCCCGCCGCCCTGCGCGACCATTTTTCCCAACCGGGCCATGTGGAAGTGCCCTTCCTCTCC
>JBEKOF010000414.1:0-3119 GCA_049522055.1 Verrucomicrobiota bacterium
CCAGCGTCAGCAGCGCTGGCACGCGTCCCGGCGGCAGCAACATCTACAACGGCAGCACAGAGTATTCTTATGCCGTGAAGCACAACCCGATGGAATTCTTTGCCGACACCCAGAACCAGAACGTCTATCCTCTCGCGCAGCTTTGGACGGACCTGCCCAGCCATGCCGTTGGCCGTTACAATTGGATTTCGCCCGACCAATTCAACGAGATGCACAGCTATTTGCCCAACGGCTTTGCTTATCACGGCCTCCTCTTTACTGGCAATCAGGCCGCCATCGCCCAAGGCGACAACTGCCTGGCCTCCATCGTTCCGCGCATCATGTCTTCCTCCGCCTATCAGGATCACGGCCTCATCATCCTCTGGATGGATGAAACCGAAGGCGGCGACGACACGAACTACACGCTCCCGGAAATCCTCATTTCCCCGCTGGCCAAGGGCAACGCCTACGCCAGCAGCGTGCCCATGACCCATTCCTCGGATCTCAAAACAATGGATGAGATTTTCGGCCTGGCCTTCCAGACCAATGGCTTGCCCATCGCAAGCCCCGCCGTCAATGATCTCAGCGACCTCTTCCAGGCCCCGTGACCGGGGCATTTGGAAACAAAGAGGGTTGACTTGATTTTGAAAGTTGAGAACACTTCCGCCATGAAATCTTTATCCAAAGCCATTCTGGCCCTGGCCGCCGCAAGCTTCGTCGGCCTGGTTTACGCGGCAGAGCAACCCCAGGCGGTCATTCTCATCCCTCACGAAAAAGTGGACGCCACTTTCACCATGGGCGGTGGATCGCTGCTTCTGACTAACAATTACAAAATCATCGCCGGCCGCCGCGGCGGGCCGGGCACCGTGGAAATCCATGAAAAAGACACCGACATCTTCTACATCGTGGACGGCACGGCCACGTTTATCACGGGGGGTAAGGCCACGGACGTCCAGCAGAAATCGCCGGGTGAATTTGGGGCCAAGGAGATTGTCGGCGGCGACGTGCGCCACCTGACCAAAGGCGATGTCATCGTCATCCCCAACGGCGTGCCGCACTGGTTCACCGACACCAGCGTCCCCTTCCTCTACTTCGTGGTCAAGGTCAGCAAGTAATCGGCTCTCACGGTCCCGCCGCCACCGGCGCCACGATCCCGTTGCGCTCGTCGTTCAGCACCGCGGTGTTCAGCCCGTCCAGCACCAGGATGCCCTGGATGGACGATATGAGTTCCGCCTTGCTCCACTGCCAGACGATGGCTCCGCTCTTGTCGAATTCCAATAGCTGAATGCCGGAGTCGCCGTGCGTCGGGCCGTGGCCCTGCCAATTGGCCACCACCACATCCCCGTTCGCCAAAAGCTGGAACGTGGCGAAAAAATCATCATTCACGGCGGCGGGAACCTGTTCTTTGCCCCCGATTTTGCGCACAATGTTTTTGGCCCCATCCAACTCCGCGATAAAACCCCCATAGCCGGCGGAGGCCAGCGTGTGGCCGTTGGGCAGCCGCACGGCCTTCCAGCCATGACCGAATTTTTCCACCGGCGCCTCCCAAATGTATTGCCCGGCGCTGTTGCCTTCACGAATCGCCGTGTCGCACAGCATTAAATATGTACCGGCGGCTGTTTGCCGCATCAGCCTCACATAATTGCCCGGATAGACGATCTTGTTTTTCACCTCCCCTTGGGCGTCCACGTCCAGCACCACCACCCCTTGCGATCCCCCGATGCTGATCCCGGCCAGCAACGTGTGCCCGTTGGGCTGCCGCCGCACCGACGTCACCTCATCCGTGTCCGTCCGCGCCGTGGCGGGGGCAAAGTTTGTCACATCCACCAGCCGTTTCCCGGTGGCGATGTCGAACTCCGAGTAGCCCGTCACATTGCCAATCAGGATGCGGTTGCCCCCCACCAACTGCATGTCTCGCGGATGCGATTTGCCGATCGGCACAATCCAGTTCTTGCCCGGATCGTTCTCGTTGACATACAGCAGGTTGGTCTTCCCTTCGTCAATGGCGATGAATTCGTGTTTGATCGGCGCGGCCTTCAACGCGGCCGCGCAGAGACAGGCGAGCAGGCAAATTTTCAGCTTCATGCCGCAGTTTGCCATCCCCTCGCCGCAAAAGTCAATACCCCCCATCCGCCCCGTTGACTTTCCCGCCCGGACGCTGGCATTCTGTCCCGCATGGAACTTGATTTGGAAGGCCCTTTTGCCGACCGTGCCTATGCCTTGCTGGCAAGCCTGGTCACACCGCGCCCCATTGCCCTCGTCACCACCATCAGCCCGGACGGCAAGGTCAACGCCGCCCCGTTCAGCTTTTTCAATCTGCTTGGGGCCAACCCTCCCATCCTCGCCTTCGCTCCCAGTGACCGCGACAATGGCACACCCAAGGACACCGCCCGGAACATCCGCCTCACCCGCCAATTCGTCGTCAACCTGGTGGATGAAGCCATCGCCGAAGCCATGAACAAATGCGCCGCCTCGTTGCCTTACGGCGAAAACGAACTCATTCCCGCCGGCCTGCGCGCCGCGCCCTCTTCCTCCGTAAAACCACCCCGCGTCCTCGAATCGCCCGCCAGCCTGGAATGCCAGGAATGGGGGACTTTGCTCATTGGCGGCAACCGCGTCGTCATTGGCCTGGTCAAACGCCTTCACCTCCGCGACGATTTATTCGATGCCGACAAAAAGCGGGTTCGCGCGGACAAGCTCTTTCTCATCGGCCGCATGGCCTCCCCCCACTGGTATTGCCGCACCCGCGACCGTTTCGAGATGATTCGCCCCAAATAAGCGATAACGGCGCTTTCATCCGCAATCATTCCATCCACACCCCGCCCTCCTATTGGGTTGACTTGGCTGGCCCCGCTGGCGAACATGCCGCCCGTTCACCAGAATCTGTGGCTCACAACCCGTCAACTTGCAACCAAAGCAACCGCCAATGAACGCCAGACCTTTCAAAACCGCCGCCACTTTCACCCTTCTTCTGTCCATTTCCTCCTCCACCCTGTTCGGGCAGTTGGGCCGAACATGGCCGTCGGAGAAGAAGATCGTCCCGGACCCCGTCACAGGAGTGCCGCTGGAATTCCTCACCAGCACTGACGGCCCATACCGCCAGTCGAAAATCTACCAAACCCACCGACAATGGACGGCGG
>JBEKOF010000415.1:0-3116 GCA_049522055.1 Verrucomicrobiota bacterium
TTCAAAAAAGCGGACAGGTTTGAGTCCGCACCCTGCCGAGCCTCAAAACCCAGAAAATACCCAGAACTATCGAGGTAAAATTAGACCGTTCTTGTTGACTCTATGTCAGGAGTTCTGGAGTCTTTGGGGTTGGTCCTTCTCCTTACAATTGCACCGACATCCTGGATAGATTACCTCTTTGGCGTAGACACGAGTCGGATGCATGGCTTTATTGGCTCACAGGCATTCATGATAACTGTCAACACCATGTTTGGCGCGGTCGTGTTTGGGATCACGGCCGGCATTTTGCGAGCCATTATGAAAGAGCTCCATGAACACTAAAACACTTCTCGTCTGCATCTTAACGGTAGTTGTGATTTTACGCACGCCGCCTGCATTAGCCCATGATACTGTCGTCCATGAACAGTGAGCTGGACCGGCAGGATTTCCTGAGGATCCAACGAGCGGAGCGGGTAGATGGCGAAGAGGGCGGGGGCCAGTGGGAAAGCGGCGCTGGCGCGCGCGCACTCCAAGACCTGTCGGCATCTCGGACGCACTGTGAGAAGGCGAAGTGAACCCAGGGGTCCACCCATAGTTTGGTTCATATCCCGCAGGCGTTAGTAGGGTTACACCCCATCGCAAGAGCTGGACGCATCGGGTAATGTGACGTGAAGGCAAAACATGACTCAAGAAAGAGAGATGAAAGCACTATGAAAATGAAAATTACCGGCTTGGCGGCGCTCTTCGCAGCAACAAGCCTTTTCGCACAAGGAACGGTTGCGATCCAACCTCCTGGTGGGACAATGCAGCCTCCGGCGGGAGCCATCCAGCCTCCTGGCGGGACGATGCAACCGCCTGGCGGGACGATGCAACCGCCTGGCGGAACGATCCAACCTCCTGGCGGCACAATGCAGCCACCCGGCGGTGGAATTCAGCCTCCCGGTAGAAACATCCAACCTCCCGGTGGGACACCCAATCAACCTCCCGGCGGCACGTTTAATCAACCCCCAGGCGGCACATTCAATCAAGCTCCTGGAGGAGCGATCAGCCAACCTCCGGGCGGCAAAGAGTCAGCGCCGGGAAAATGACTGGTTGCTGCGGCAGTGTGGAACGACCAGATGGATGTAAACGGCGGAGAGGGATTGCGGCATAGGTCAGGAGGTTTGGCACAACCCCGTTGGGGTTGTGGGTGGCTTGGGACGTTGACCCAGGGTAGCTCGTGCCTCGCAACCCTGGGCTTTGGGACGATACCCCGTTGGGGTATTCAGACCGCCGACTTTTTAGGTGAGCAGGCCGTGGATGCGCAGGGTGACGGAGGGTTGGCTGGGGGCTTGGTCCGGGAGCTTGACGGCGAGTCCATCGGCGGTTTGAGTCCATTCCAGTTTGCCACCGTATCCCAGCAGTGAAACTTCGCTGATTTTGCGACCGGCGACCTGCGGCGAATTGTCCGCGAGACTTTTTATCGTGGCCTGGCGGGATTCCGGCCAGGAGAGGAGGAAGGCATAAAGAGTCTCGCCCTTGGCTGTGAAACGGATGTCCTGCGGTGTGTAATTTTGGGTGGTCTGGCCGCGGCGCGGCGGTTGGGTTGGGCCTTCGCCATAGGTTATCCACGGGCGGGTGCCATAGATGCCTTCGCTGTTGACACTCATCCACGCGGCCAGGTCTTCGAGGACCTTGACTTCATCGTCGTCAATGGTGCCCTCGCCGCGGACGGGAATGCTGAGCATGAGGTTGCCGTTCTTGCTGACGATGTCTATGAGCATCGGCACGACTTGCGCGGCGGTCTTGTACTGGTGCTGCTCGAAGCGGCTGCGCTTGTAGTGCCAGGAGCCGATGCAGGTGTCGGTCTGCCAGGGAACAGATTCGGCGCCGCTGGTGACGCCGTTTTCCAGGTCGTAGAGGAGGGCCTTGCGCCAGGGGGCGTTGGCGCCGTTGAGGTCTTTGCCGGTCATGACGGCTTCGAGCTTGCCGTTGCGCGCCAGGTTGGTGTTGTAGAGGTAAGCGGCGATGCGCGGGCCGACATCGCTGGCGGGATAGATGGGCATGAGGGTGTCGTCGAAATAGAGAAGGTCGGGCTGGTATTTGTCTATGAGATCAATGATGCGATTGAAGTATTTTTCGCAATAGACCTTGTCAATCGGGGGATTGCCCTCCTGCTTCCAGTTGTAGCTGCCGACTTTGTGATATTGGGCGTAGAGGTCCTGGGGATCGAGGCCATCCCACCAGAGGCCCTTGCCCTGGGCCTTGGTCATGATGCCGTCGTAGGGCACACCGGCCATGGGGCCGGTGGGGTCGGAGCTTTGCGCGGCCTGGTACCAGCTCCAGGCGCGGTCGCCGTGGCTGGAGATGCCGAAGCGCAGGCCGGCCGCGCGGGCGGCCTTCATCCAGCCGCCGACGATATCCTTTTTGGGGCCGATTTTGACGCTGTTCCAGGGCTGGTATTTGGAATCGAAATTGTCAAAGTTGTCGTGATGGTGGGCCATGGCGGAGAAGAATTTGGCGCCGGCGCGTTTGTAGAGGGCGATGAGCTTCTCCGGCTCCCATTTGTCGGCCTTCCACTCGTTGATGACGTCCTTGAAACCGAATTTGGACGGATGGCCGTATTTCTGGAGATGGAATTTGTAAACGGCCTGGGCCGGCAGATACATGTTTTGGGCGTACCAGTCGCCCTGCTCGGGCTGGCATTGAGGGCCCCAGTGCGCCCAGATACCGAATTTGGCGTCGCGATACCAGTCGGGAACCTGGAAGGCGGAGAGAGATTCGAGCGTGGGCTGGAACGGCCCCGCCGCAACGCCGAAGCCGGGCGGGGCGGGAATCGGCGCGGGCGCGGGGGGCAAGGTTGCCGCGCCGACAGGGACGGCGGCGGCTGGGGGCGCGGCTTGGCCGAAGGTTTTGGGCAGGCAGAGGGCGGCCCCGGTGCCGGCAAGAATTTGGACTGCGGTTCTGCGGGTCATTTTCATAGTGTTTTTCCAAAGGTCTAATGGCGGGAGGGATTGTGAGTCAAGAACGAAGATGCAGTAAAAATCCCCGCCCAAAGGGCGGGGCTTTGGACTGTGGCCTCCAGAGGAGGCCAAAGCCCAGCCCCCAAAGGGGGCTGGGCAAGTCGCGTTGTCCCGGTTTGTTCATCATCGGTTGAA
>JBEKOF010000416.1:0-3109 GCA_049522055.1 Verrucomicrobiota bacterium
TGGAGGAGCGATTGCGGAGTGGGTTTGGAATCCATGGCCGGAAGTATATGTGTATGGCATATGCAAAGGCAACAAAAAAAGAGCGAAAAATCAAAATTGAAGAATTCTGTCCTGCACCCCCCAAGATTTCATAATGGGAATTTATCTTGCCGGCGCCAAAGGCAGGGGATACACCTCGTTCTCTGTGACTACCAGGAGTCATCGAGCTTCATTTGCCGCGGATTCATCCGGGGATGAGTTGCGGTTTTGCCCGCGGCCTGTCTGGCGTCAATTCACGGGCCGAACACGAGGCTCATTTCGGATGGTTTGGATTGCATGGCTGCTGGCGTTTGGCGTTTTTCAAAACACCGCATATCCTGAGGACGCCTTGCCGGGTTTTGCATATCGTGGGATCACTGTCAACTTCATGCGGGCGGATGGAACGCCGGTCGCGGGAGCTTCTATTTATGGATTCTCCCGGGAGTTCAATTTGGTTTGGCCGCGCCGCGATCACGAGATGAGCGGGAGAAATGACGTGATCTGGGACGAATCGTTTCTGGGCAAGACCGGCCTGGATGGCTCTGTTAAAATCATTTTGCCGCCGGGGAAATGGGGATTTTTTGCGGCGGGACAGGCCCATAAAGGCGACGGCGCCATCGTGGCCGGTTGGACGGATTTCAAGCAACCATCGGCCGGCGAAACGGTCCGCCTGAGGCCGACTTCCGCCAAGCACTGGACCTTGTGTTCGGCCTCCGGCGGCGCGTTGGAGCCGAAGCGCGTATTCCTGAAGCCCGAGGCCTATCCCATTTGGATCCCCGTAAGTCTGGAAGATGCTGTCGAGTTGAAGCAAATCGAGTTGAGCGACGGTCTGCTGGAAATGTGGGCTGACGGAGAAGCCACCAGCGAACATCCAGGCTTCGCGCTGGCTTTTGGAGAAGTGAACAACCGGATGACCGACGGCAAGATTCTTGCCGCAGGGAATGCCGCAGCCGTTGAGTGCCGCGGCGGGAACGGGCAGGCGGTGCTGTCGTGGGCGCGATGGGGGAATTTCGGATTGCAAGGCGAGGTCAAACTCAGCGAGGGCGCCCGAGTGATGTTGCCTCGCGGCAACTTCACCCTGGGGTATCGCCGGCCCATGGGGTCCGGGCTGACGGCCGTTTTCGTCGGGCAATGGTATGGGATGGAAGCAGGCAAACCAGCCAGGCTGGATTTTGACGGGCCTCTGGCTGCCGGTCTGGATGAGGAGCTGGAAAAACCTGACAAGAAGGGGGAAACCAAACTCAGCGCGTGGTTGTTCTTGGCGGACCACAACGGGCATCTGCTGGCGGAGTTGCTCGACCCTTCCGGCAAGCCGGCTGCCTTTCAAGCTGCGGTGACCGTGGGAGGCAAACGCTTCGCCGCGCGACAGGTCAAAGGCGCGATGGAGGCGTCAGAAGAACATGAATCGGGACAAACGATGTTTGAGGCCAACCTTGGGGCCATCAATTCGGCGGCAGGCGCGCTTTGGAGTTTCATGGCGCCCCAGGGTGTCCTGGAGAAGTCCACCCTGTCCCAGGATGGACGGGTCAGCGTGGCCAGCGCCTCGTTCAGAATGGAAGTGCCGGAAGTCATCCAACCCCTGGCCCGAAACACGTTGGCTCAAGCCGAAATGCTCGCGGCGGTCATGGCCAACATGTCAGACCGAAGACGGCGCATCGAGCGCACCGACATCAGCGTGACGCCGGGCCAGACCGGTGCTTCGGCGGCCCACAGCGGCACTCACATCGCCATCGGGACCAAGCTTTTTTATTCGGATATTCCCACCGTCCGCCACGATTTGGTCCATGAGCTGGCGCATAACTTCAACTTCACCCATGGCGGCCTGATGGAAACGGTGGTGGAGACATCGCGGTGCGCGGGAGGCGACCAGATCAGCCAACAGCCGGCCAAATGGTTTTTTTGGGATCGAATGAATGGAGCCAAACGCAAAGAGTCCGGGTATCACAATGTGGGTCTGTATCTCTACTGTTATGCCCAAGGCGGCCTGGATTTCCTTCATTTTATGTCCGTCAATGAACCGACGGTCATGAAGAGCCTGACCAAAGCGGGTTACACCGCCGACGAGGTGACAGCCGCTTTATGCAGTGTGGCTCTCCAACGCGACCTGACGCCAGTGTGCCGCGACTACGGCCTGACCGCTGCTCCCGACCGGGTGACGCAAGTGTTGCGCGATCCCCAGGTTCTTTCGCTCAAGCGTTGATTTCTCGGCCAATCGCAGGAGACGGCCGGGCTGGCAAGGACAGGCATTCTCCGAACCGGCGGGCAAATTTGGCAGCAGAGGAGGCAACTTTTGCCTGTGATGAACCTCCCAAGCTCAGCAATGAATCTATGGATTTGGCCGGTTTATTGAGGGTTTTGACCAGTGGCACGGTCGTTGCTCCGCAAATGCCCAAATGAACGTAAGTTTATTCCAGGCTGCCTCAGCTTTGAACGCCAATACTCGTTGGCAGGAGATCATTTCCGATAATCTGGCCTCCAGTTCCTTGCCTGGGTTCAAAAGGCAGCAGTTGACCATGGCGGCGGTCCAGGCCGGCCTCATGCCTTTGGGCACCACCTCTCAGACATTCCTTCTGCCCAAGGCCTCGTCAAAAACCAGTTTTGTCGCCGGGGAAATGAAGGCCACCGGCGTCAGCACCGATGTGGCTATTGATGGACGCGCGTTCTTTCAAGTCCAATTGCCCGACGGCACCACGGGCTATACGCGCGATGGCGAGTTTCAAGTCAATGCTCAGGGCCAGCTGGTCACCAAGGAGGGTTATCCGGTGCTGGGACAGGGCGGCGGCACAATCCAGCTTAATGCCCACGACTCTTCCCCGATTTCCATCGCCGCCAACGGCGAGATCAGCCAGGGCGCCAGCGCCAAGGGAAAGCTCGGCTTGACCGAATTCGACAAACCGGAGCTGCTCACCCAGCTTAACGCCTCTTATTTTTCCGCGCAAAACACCAAAATTCAGGCCTCCCAGTCCGTCACCTCCAAAGTCCGCCAGGGATATTTGGAGGGATCCAACAGCTCCACGGTGCTGGAGATGTCCAACCTCATGACGGCCATGCGCGGGTTCGAGGCCAATCAGCATGTCATCCAAATCCAGGA
>JBEKOF010000417.1:0-3083 GCA_049522055.1 Verrucomicrobiota bacterium
TGCGCTGCATCCACAGCAGCCGACGCTTGGACGAGTTCTGGAAACACCGGCTCAATCAACACGCCAAACGCAATGACACCCTCAGCCTGTCTGCTTAACGAAGAATTTTGTCCTGCACCCTTAACAGGCCGAATGGAGGAGGGCTGGATTTTGGCAATGCCGGACCCACGAATGGGGTTGGTATTGCAAGCTGCCGTGCGTTGTCTCCGTTTCCTCCGTTTTCTGTTCTTAAATGGATCGTCCGCTTGCCCAGCGATTCCTTCTGGCTAAACTAAAAAGAGCTTGACACCACTTAGCTAATATGCTACGGTATCTCGCATGGGAGGGGTATGGCAAATCAAAGGCCAAGGCAAGTGGCCAGTCGCCGCTACATCCGGTGAAAACGAAGCGCCAGCGTTATCGTTAAAGCCCAACCCCATGTCAAACCCAGTCAAAGTAAAAAAGTGGTTCGCCCCCTGTTTCAGCCCCGCGCCTCTGGCGCAATTCGTCCTGTTGTTCCAATCTCCCGTCCTCCTTCATCATCCCCTCTCCCGAATTCTGTTTCAGCCGCGCCAATCAAGCCCAATCAAGCCCAGTCAAGCCCAGTCAAGGTAAATCAAGTTATTTTTATGTGTCCAAATCCCAAATCTGCCCGCATTTTCGCGGTTGACGATTCCCCCGCCGCCAAGCACAGTTTCCCCCTGTTGTCGCTGGAATGAAGACCATTCTCTTTGTATGCACGGGCAATATCTGTCGCAGCCCGATGGCCGAAGGCCTCTTCCTTCACGCCGTCCGGGATCGCAATGATTTCCAAGTCCGCTCCGCCGGCGTCGGCGCGTTGGAAGGCCAGCCCCCCAGTGCCCACGCCGTGCGCGCTCTCAAGGATCTGGGCATTGACATCTCCGCCACCCGCAGCCGCGTCCTGACCCGCGAGCTGGTCGAGCAGGCCGATTACATTTTTGGCATGACCCACAGCCATGTGGACTCCATCAACGTTCTCTTTCCACAGGCCGTCGAGAAGACGTTTCTCTTGCGCGAGTTTGACGACACCCTGGATGATTTTGAAAAGGACATCGGCGACCCCATCGGCGGTCCTTACGAAACTTACGCTTACTGCCGCGACCAGATCGAACAAGGAATTTACTCCATGCTCAATTACCTGGAGCAAACCGCGCAGTTGCCCACCAGCGCCGCCGCCATGCCCGAGCGCCGCGTGGCCATCGGCTCCGACCACGAGGGCTTTGCCCTCAAGGAATTCCTCAAAGAACACTTGCAGGCCCAGGCCGTTTCGTTCGCCGATTTGGGCGCCCATTCCCCGCAGCCGGTGGATTACACCGATTACGCCCATGCCGTCGCCGAGCTGGTGGCCGCCAAAAAGTGCCAGTTCGGTCTCTTGATTTGCGCCACAGGCCTGGGGATGAGCATGGCCGCCAACAAAGTCCCCGGCGCCCGCGCCGCCCTGGTCTCCGATGAAAACACCGCCTCCCTCTCCCGCCGTCACAACTGTGCCAACATCCTCTGCCTCGGTGCAAAAAACACCCCGCCGGACCTGGCCGCCAAAATCCTGGACGTCTTCCTATCCACACCCTTTGAGGGGGGCCGTCATCAACTCCGCATCAATAAAATGGAACTACCACCCACTCCCGCCGCCTTGCGCCTCAGCGCCATTGATCCTGAAATCTCCGACGCCATTTTCCTCGAGCGCCAGCGCCAGCAGGAAAACATCGAGCTGATCGCCAGCGAGAATTTTGTCAGCCCCGCCGTCATGGAGGCCCAAGGCTCCGTCCTGACCAACAAATACGCCGAAGGCTACCCCGGCAAACGCTGGTACGGCGGCTGCGAGCACATGGATGCCGTCGAGCGTCTGGCCATCCAGCGCGCCCAAAAGCTCTTCGGCGCCGAGCATGTCAATGTCCAGCCCCATTCCGGCAGCCAGGCCAACATGGCCGTCTATTTCGCCGTCCTCAAGCCGGGCGATAAGCTCCTCACCATGGACCTCTCCCACGGCGGCCATTTGACCCACGGCAACAAAGCCAATTTCTCCGGCCGGTTTTTCGAAATCGTCCATTACGGCGTCCGCAAGGACGACGAACTGATTGATTACGATCAATTGCTCATCATGGCCCAGGAACACCGCCCGCGCATGATCACCGTCGGTGCCAGCGCCTACCCGCGCACCATTGATTTCCAGCGCATGGGCGAAATCGCCCGCCAGGTCGGCGCCTTCCTGCTCGCCGACATCGCCCACATCGCCGGCCTGGTCGCCGCCGGGCTTCATCCCAGCCCGATGCAACACGCCGATTTTGTCACCACCACCACCCACAAAACCTTGCGCGGCCCGCGCGGCGGCCTGATCCTCTGCAAAGAAAAATTCGCCAGGGAGATTGACTCCCAGGTCTTCCCGGGCATTCAAGGCGGCCCGCTCATGCACGTCATCGCCGCCAAGGCCGTTTGTTTTCACGAAGCCTTGCAACCCTCCTTCCGCTCTTACCAGGCCCAGATTGCCGCCAACGCCCGCGCTCTGGCCGATGGGATGCTCCACAACCACTTCCGCCTCGTCAGCGGCGGCACCGACACCCATCTCATGTTGGTGGACGTCGGCGCCCGCGGCTTGACAGGCAAGGATTGTCAGGCCGCCCTCGACGAAGCCGGCATCACCGTAAACAAAAACACCATCCCCTTTGAGACCCGCTCCCCATTCCAGGCCAGCGGCATCCGCCTGGGAACCCCGGCCGTCACCACCCGCGGCATGAAGGAGCCGCAGATGGCCGCCGTCGCCGACATGCTCAGCGAGGTCCTGCTCGACATTAAGAATCTTGACACCGCCCACAAAGTAAAGGAACGTGTGCGCGAATTAACCTCAAAGTTTCCCTTGCCATATTAACATCTTTCAGGTTATATCCCCATTGGCCCGCGGTGTCGGGGGCGTCCTGCCCCCGGCCATCATCCGCCAACCGATTTTTTACCATGCCTAAAGCCGCCACTAAACGAGTCTCAAAGAAAGCCGCCAAAGCCCCCGCCCCAACGGCCGCGCCCCTGCCGCCCTCCCCTCCACCGCCCGATTTTCCCGCCGGCAAGGAAGCGGCCGCCCCGCCCCAGGAAAT
>JBEKOF010000418.1:0-3066 GCA_049522055.1 Verrucomicrobiota bacterium
GAGACGGAGGCCGAGTGCATCATCGCCAGCGATGACGAGTGCTTCACATACAATGCCAGGGTCAACCGGCTGAATCCGATCGCCGAGCACAAAATGATCATGAAAGCCGTGCAGGCGGGGGTGAGGCCGGAGCGCATCGCGGCGACGCTGAATCTGACGGTGCGCGAGGTGAAGTCCTGCATGAAGCTGCTGGACGGCATAAACGAGGAGGCCGTGGAACTGTTGAAAGACAAAGTGATTTCGCCGAATGCCATCCGGCTGTTGAAAAAAGTGACTGGCCTTCGCCAGATCGAAATCGCGGAATTGATGGTGAGCGCGAACAATTTCACCAAGGTCTACGCAGAGGCTCTGGTGCTGGGAACGCCGAAGGACGAGCTTGTCAATCCTGAGGTGCCAAAGAAGAAGCAGGGCATGACGCGCGAGCAGATTGCGAAAATGGAGCTGGAAATGGAGACGATCGAGCGCGACCTGAAGGCCGTAGAGAAGTCTTACGGGGAAAACATGCTGATGGATTCCGGCGGAATGTGTGATAAGGGTTGAGGGGGCGGGTGAGAAGGGTTGGGATCAGATGGCGAATTTCCGCGCGGAAAAGGGTTGGCGGCTGAAAGCTGCGTGATGGCTGCAGGCCGTCTGCAAAACGTATGCAGATGCAAAATGTCAGCCGCCACAGCAGCCGCCGCCGGTCAAAAGTTCGTCGCCAAGGCCGGGGGCGGTGTAGGCGCGCCAGAGGTCACGCAGGGCCTGATCGGATATGACCAGGTGCAGGCCGTCAGGATCGGGCGTGGCGGCGGCTTTGAAGGCCTCCACATAGCCAGGCCTGCGCTTGGCGGCGCGGCTCTCCACTTCTTCAATGGTCACGCGGATCAGGCCCATTTCAGGTGCATTTGCAGTTGGGGAAGAGATAGGTCCAGGTTTGGGTTTGGCCGGTCTCAAGCGCCGGGGCGGGGATGGTCACGGGATCGTAGCCGTTGACGCTGCCGCTGACGCAGGTCATGGCCGGCGGGCTGCCGGTGCAGGGCCAGGTCTTGAGGCAGTATGGGCCGCAAACGTCAACCTGGGCGGTGGACATGTTGATATACATGCCGTCCGTGAGGGAAATGGAGCCGAAGCCGGTAGCGGCCGCGCCGAGATCGCCGGCGCAATCTTTTGGCTTGCTGAGGGTGCCCGAGCTGAGGATGCTGACAGTGACACCCGTGCTGCCGTCGGCATTGTAGCCGCAGTTGGCCTGCTGGCCCCAGTTGAGCGCGGAGAAGCTGGTTGCGTCGAGGAGGTTTCCGCACGCGATTATCGCCATGGAGAGATCATATTCGGTGGCAAGCTGCAAGGTTTGCGTGAAGGGATAAATGGTCCCGCCGTCGCCATTGCTGAAACACCAGCCGAACTGGAAGACAAGCTGGGTCGGGCTACAGGTGATGCCCAGCAGCACTAATGAGATAGCGAAATAATATCCATCCTCATAATATCCGCCCCAGTATGTTCCCCCACCTGGAAACATCCAAGTGCTCTCCAATCCGCTCGGGGCGGGTGTCGGGCCGGTCGTCGCAATTGACCTATTGTATTTGTTGATAGCCCAGGTGCGAATGATGGTGTCGTCTCCGGGCCACCCGAGCGTCGGGCCGCCATCGTAGCCCCGATTTTCCGCGCCGCTTAGCCCGCTGAAATCGTCGGTAATCGTCAGGTTGAGGTAAGCTTGTCCGCCGCTCATGCCGGCGCCCCAGATTTCCCGGTCGCCAGGTATGGAGCCGCCACCCCACAGCCATGGGCTCGGGCCGGACTCGACGCCGATGTTGCCCTGCCCTTCGGGCGCGAGGTAGGAATAATCCCACGCAGTGTAATGGCGCGGCGTGGTGGGCCAGAGGAGAATCGTCACATACTCGTTTGGCGGCCCTGGTTCGGTCTCGTTGTCAAACCAAAGGTCGAGCGACGCAGCCGTGATGATGGCGGAAGAGCCAGTGGCGGTCCAGAGCGTGGAGCCGGAGATGGCAGTGCCATTGAGCTCGAAGCCGCTGCCGCTTCCCACGGTAACCTGATATACCAGCCCCTCGCCCAGGCCGGTGACGGTGATGCTGTATGGCCCGCTGCCAGACCATGCGTCGGGCAAGGCGAGCGCGGGAAAATTCTGGGTGCTGCCGACACTGTCAAGGGCTGGGTCAATCGCGGGCCAGTTGGCGGGCAGAAGCGTCGTTAGAACGTAGGGAAGGTAGCCATTGACCCCGTTACTGTCCGTCCCAACCAAGCTGAGCACAAGCTGCCCCAGGGTTGTGGGAGCGCCACCGCTCATCCATGCTCCATTGCCGAAGGTCCCGGCGAATCCGGGAAAATTAAACGGGGCGAAACCGCACCAGGAGTTGCCAGCCGAAATCATTTTGCTGACCGGGCAAGGGACTGGGAAGCGGGAGCTCATGTTTTATTTTTTTGACAGGATGAACAGGATGGTTTTCATTTCTAAAAAAAGTTATGGGCTGGCCCCGTTGAAATAGACGAACAGCCGCGTCTCCTCCGTCCGCCCCTCGGGGTCAAGCCTCTCCAGCGTCTTCTCCAACACATACGCCGACGTCGCCGTCATGCACGCGTCCAGCATCGCCTCCTGCACATCCCCCTTGCCCTTGTATGCCTTTTCAATCTCCCTTACGGCCGCTGCCCCAAATTTCGCCTGCTCCTCCAGCTCCTGCAAAAACTTCTCCGTCTTCAACCGCTGTCCGATCTTCGACAATGTGTTGCGGTCCGGCTTCTGTCCTTTCCTCTTCCCCCCTGCCAGGGCCGCGCCTGATTCACCACCTCCGCCACCGGCAAACCGGGCTCCAGCAGCCAGCCATACAACTGCTCCCGCTCCTCCAGCGTCAGGTTTCCCTCGTAAGAACCGCGCCGCGGATTCTTGAACGTTCTCATTTACAGCCCCCTCCGCTCCAGATCATCCACCCCGGCTGCCGTGATCCGCCACAGTCGGCAAGGCTCGATCACCAAACACGGCAATCCGCGCATCCGGCGGCTGTTGGTGGAACTGGCCTGGCGGGTCGTCCGGTTTCAACCCAACTACCCGCCGGTGCAAAAATGGCGGCCCCAACT
>JBEKOF010000419.1:0-3027 GCA_049522055.1 Verrucomicrobiota bacterium
GGCGGCCAGCCGCATGGCCAGCAAGCGCTGTTGGTCTGTTGTCTTTTGACAGGTGGCCAGGGACTCGGTGACGGCCTTGGCTTGTTCCGGTTGATGGAGATGAAATCGTTTCGGCATGGCCCACGATTGCGCAAGATCTAAAATAGTGCAATTACAAAATAGAAATGGTATGACAGATTTTCAATTCAGACCCGGCGCTTTGGTTGCGGCGTCAGCCGCGCCAAGCCTCTGCGCCGTTGCGTTTAAGTCCCTGCTTAACATTCTTAACCCGCTTCCAGGTCAGAATGGCCATCCCGCGGCTAGGGAGCCTGGACTCGGTAGAACCGCCTTGCAGAGGCCGGATTGAAATCAATGACTTGCATCGAATTGGTATTGCCGACCACAGTGCTCAGCGGTAGCCAAACCGGCTCCGTGATCGAGTCCGTGTACTCGACTTGGTATTGCACTCCGACCTGCGTGGGGAAGGCCACAACGACCTGGTTCGGGTTATAGTCAATCCCAGAGATCATGAAGGGCGATGGCGCTTCAACCAACACCACGAATGAGCACTCGGCGCTGTTGCCGCTGAAGTCCGTTGCCGTGCAACTGATCGTGCTAATCCCTGGGGCGATAATCGAGCCAGGCGGCGCCGAATAGCTTACTTGGACATTGGGGTCGGCCACATCCGACACCTGCACGGTGTAGAAAAGCGCAGCGCCTTCTGGCATGGTTTGGAGCACCGTCGTGGTTCCGGGGCAAGTAACGACCGGCGGTTGCGTGTCCACCACGGTGACCGGGAACACGACTTGGTTGCTGTTGCCCGCCGCATCCCACGCGGTGCATTGCACATAAGACAGTCCGAAGGGGAAGACGCTGCCGGAGGGTGGCTCGCAAACCAGTTGCGGGGCGGGATCAACCAGGTCCGTCGCGGATACGTTGGTGAAGTTGATGATCGCGCCCGCGGGGCTGGTGGCTTCGACCACGAAGTTCGACGGGTACAGAATCGCCGGCGGCGTGGTGTCAACAACCGTCACGGTGAAGTTGGCGGTGGCGCTGTTGCCGCCTTCATCAACCGCCACAACTGAAATCTCATTGGTTCCCAGCGGCAACCAACTGCCGTTGCTGGGAGTATAGGTTAAGCTGAAACTGCTCATGCAGAAGTCTTGCGCCATCACCACATTGCTGGCCAGATCTCCCTGCGCTGACTGCGCTTCCACTATCTCGTTGGACGGCCAACTCAAAGACAAGCAAGGCAGCGTTATTTGAACGGCTTCTCCCAGGTTGGCCACAGGCTCCGACGGTTCCCAAACCCCGTTGCTGAATTGGTACGGCAAGTAAATGGGTCCATTGGACCCTCCGGGACCGGCCACCAATTGCTCCAAGACGGTGCCGTCCGCCGGCGGCGAGCCAACGATTTGCTCGAAATCCGCCGCCCCTGGCAACGTGCTTCCAATCAGCGCCGGAATGGACGGCATCAGAGTATAGGTGGGCAGCGGATAGGGCGGGGTGCCCGCGATTGTGATCGAGAAGGATTCGGTCGAAGGGTTGTAAAGTATCGCCCCCTCCCCCACGGCCAGCGTGTTGGTGCCGGGAAGCCAGGCGGTATTATTATGGTAGGTCTCCGTGCGAACGCCCAGGGGCGTCCAAATGGAGACGGTGGTGCCGCCGGGCGCGGTGGGAATGAGGCTGTCGAGCGTGGGAGGGGTGGCCCCATTCTGGAGTTGCGGCGTGAAGGCCGTATAGCCAGGCACAAAAGTCTGCATGTAAGACGGAAGCGATAGATTCCCCACCAACTCAAGCGCGAAGGTCAAGGCGTTTGTATTCGTGGCAGAGCGATGCACTTCCACCGCCATCAGGTTAGACCCCGGCAGCAGGAATTCGGGCGAGATGGTGTCGAAGATGACTTGCTTCCCGCCATCGGGCGCGTCGCCGGGTGCATAGGTTGTGGGGGTGATGACTCCGCCAGGCATGTTGTCGCGCAGCACTTCGATGCCATTCAAGTACACCACCGCTCCGTCCTGGCGGCGGAGCATAATCAACAGGTTGGTCAACTCGGCCGCATTGGTGGCCACGAAGTGCTGCCGGAAATAAACACTGATCGCGCCATTGCTGGCGTTGAGCATCGTTTGCTCGTCACCGTTGCCGTAGCCAAAAACAGGCAACCCGGTCGTCCACGCGCTGTCAGCGAATCCGGGTTGCTGCCAGTTGGTGCCGGGATAAGTGGAGCTGTCCCAGAAGGACCATGACGAAAATTCATTGATGTAATTTATGATTGCCTGGAATAAGTCGCAAGATCCGGGTTGGCCGCCGATTCCATTCGTACCGCCCGCGCCGCCTGCCCCGCCAATGCCGCCAAGGCTATAGTTTTTGTTGGTCCTGCCGCCGCCGCCCAGCCCTGCGGCCCCGCCGTTTCCGAATGCGCCCCCAGCTCCCCCATTACCGCCCGCCCCACCAGCCCCACCGAAGCCCAGGCCGCCGCCGGGATACAGGAGGCCAGAATTGCCCGTAGCCTCAAGATTATTGGTTTGTTCGATTATGTTGTCGGCGGCGAGCACGATTTTGCCGGCCCCGCCGCCCACGCCGTCCGCGCTCGCACCATCGGCCGTCAAAGTCGCCCCAAAAAGGGTTACGGTGGGGGAGAGCAACACGATTGAGCCTCCAGCGCCGCCGCCACCGCCAGGAACATTAAGGGTGTTTCCATCCTGCCCGGAGGCGTTGATCCCCCCGCCATTGATGAGGATGCTTCCCGTATCCGAATACGTGCGCAACATGATCGAGCCGCCGCCAGCGGTACCGGCGCCGCCATTGAATCCGTTAAAGCCGTTTACCCCCGGATCACCAGCAGCGCCTGGCATCCCGTTTTGCCCGGGATTGCCTGGCCCTCCTGCCGTTGGAGCTGGAGGGACCTGAACCATCTGGAGAACAAGCGTGGCCTTGCCACCAGCCAGGCCATTGCTGCCCGGCTGGCCTGCGGTTCCCCACCCGCCTGGTTGGAGGAAGCCGCCGCCGCCGCCTCCGCCACCGCCGCCCCCCTGACCACCCGCGCCG
>JBEKOF010000420.1:0-3006 GCA_049522055.1 Verrucomicrobiota bacterium
TCCTTTCTGTTTCGTTGTGGGACAACGCTCAGAAAGGATGCTCATGGGCAGATCTTTTTTCAGCATAGCTCTTCCTCTAACCCCGTTCAGAGAACGGGGCTTCCCTGTTCAGGAGTGAATTGGGCTTGGACCGCCGCCGGCGCGGCCAGGAGGAGAAAAGCCAAAAGGAAGGGCCATGTGGTTTTCATAGGGATTGTCTCATTGCTTGCCGATTATTAGAGATTCTAACTGAGGGCCGTTCTGGCGTCAAACTTGAAGGTGACAGATTAGCCGGAAGCATTGGGCATGGATTAAACGCAGACGCAAAGACTTGGCGCGGCTGATGCCGCAACCAAAGCGCCGGGGCTGAATTGAGAATTTGTCATTTGTCATTCAGCAAGATGATTCGGAAAAGTTCGCCGGGAATGCGCAATTCTCGTGGATAGCACGGCCCTGCGAAAACGCGACCAAAAGGACTGGCTGTCAGGGCGGGAGCGTCCCAAATGCAGACCGATTATGAACCGATCTGAAAAGAAACATACCCACATTGAAATTGAGGAATGTGGGTATGTTCATTTTAACAACGCCATTGGATTTGTCGAGAAGAAAATTTGGAGGGAGTTGAATCAATCACCGGAAAAACTCTTTACCGTTGGGTAAGGTTTTCCTGTGAGTCAACGCGGATACCCGAATCGTTAAGGAATGAGGGCGCCGTTGGATTTGAAGTTGAGGGAGCGTTTTTTTTGGCCGTCGCGGAGTTGGATTTGGTAGGTGGTGTTGGCGCCTTCGGTGGTGCGGTTGATGTCGGTGATTTGGGAGAGGCCTTGGAGGGGTTTCAAGGCGCGTTTGACGTCGGGCGGCAGATCGGCCCACAGCATGTCTTCCTCTTCCCCCCAGAAGGCGCCGGCGGCGTCGAAGGTGACGGTGACGGTTTTGCGGCCGGAGATGACGTCCACCTGGTAGTAGGTTTCTCCATCCTCGGTTGATTTTTTGATGTCGCCCAGGCGGCCGCGTTTGGACTGGGCCTGAATGGATTTTTGGACGGCGGGCGGGGTTTCCTGGAGGAAGACTTGCTCGTCGAGCAGTTGCCCGTTGGTGCTGACGGTGAAGCCGCGGGTCGTGCCGGCTTTGGTCATTTCGACATCGTAAGCGACGTCGTAGTCCTGGTCGTCGAAAGATTGGGTGATGTCGCCGAGGGTGGCGCCGGCGGATTTGGCCTGGATGCAATGTTGGACGGCGGGCGGGGTTTCGGAGAGGAAGACCTGCATTTCCAGCAATTCGCCCTGGTCGTCCACGGTGAATTGGCGATTGGTGGGGCCGCGGGACATGTCCACGACGTAGGATTCGGTGAAGGTATCGTCTATGTTTTTGGTGATGTCGTCCAGCTTGCCGCCCGCCAGCAGGGCTTGGATGGACTTTCGGACGGGGACGGGCAATTCGTCGAGGAAGACTTGCTTGTCAAGCAATTTGCCGTCGGCGGCGACGCTCATCTGGCGGGTTTTGCCGTCCTTGCCGGCGGCGTGGACTTGGAAAACGAGTGGTTCGTCGGCGGTGTTGGTGCGGGTGACGGCGTCCAGGGTTTCATCGCCCGACTGGTCGAGGACGGTGCGGCGCACCGGCGGCGGAAGGCTGAGGAGGAGATTGGCGCCGGCGGGTTGGGGCGGGGTTTGGGCGAAGGCGGCGACGAAACAGGAGCCGAGCGCTGCCAGAAAAAGGGTGAGGCGTTTCATGGGCCGAATACTAGGGAAGCAGAAGGAGTTGATAGAAGCGCTGCGGGCCGGCCGGGAGAACGAGGTTGGTGGTGAAGAGGCCGTTGGCGGCGGTGATGGGGCCGCCCAGGTTGAGCCAGTTGGCGGCGGGGAGATTGGTGGCGTATTGCAATTGGCAGGCCAGACCGGCCAGGGCTGTCCAACTCAGTGTGACGGCGCCGTTGGACCAGGCGGCCTGGGTGAAAAGCGGGGCGGGGACGGGTTGGACGGAAACGTTGTCAATACTAAAAAAGTCGTTGTCATTTCGCGCGCCGAACAGGAGGGTGGTGTTGTTGGCGGCGGCGGCGGCGATGAATTGCAGGTTGGTCCAGGAAAAAGCGCCCAGGTTGGTCTGGTTGAAAAGAGCGGCGCCATTCCACTGGAGTTGGAAGTGGTTTGGAGTGACATTGCCGCCGGTCAACAGCCCCGGGTTGGCGAGCCAGAAGGAGATCAAGTAGGGCTGGCCGGGAAGAGTGGGAAGGGTTTGGCTCAGGTAGGCATCCGCGCCGGATTGGCCCAACAGGGCGGAACAGGCGCCCGAGTAAATGTAGGCGGCGATGGTGGAGGCGGGGAGGCCCGCAAAGAGGCTGGAATTGGTGGCGGCGACCAGATTGTCCTTGCGTGCTCCGGACAGGGTCCAGCCGGTGAAATTGCCGGTCTCAAAGCCGCCATTTTGGACGAGCGGGGAGGCCAGGGCGTTGATGAGATTGCTCCCGATGGGAGTGCCCCAGCCGGTGCAAAGGTCGTAGCCGGGAACGGCAAAGAAGAGGTTGGTATTGACGAAGTTTTCGGCGTAGCTCGGATTGTCGGCGTTCTGGCTCGCGCTGGCGTTGAAGTTGGTGTTGTTGCCGGCGGTGATGTCATGGAAGCAGGAGGAGTAGTTGGCGCTGCGGCCAACGGCGTAGAGGGCGGGGTTCAAAAAGCCCGCCGGCGGCAGCCCCAAGGCGGCATTTTGTTGATTGACCAAGGCGGTGAAGCCGGCCCACAACGGGGTTGAGACGCTGGTGCCGCCGATCTCGTAACCAATGACTTGATCGGCAAAGATGTAAACATTGTTACCCACGATGGCGACATCGGGGATGTTGCGGAAGTTGGTGGAACCCTGGCAGGCGGACATGCTGATTCCCTGCTGCCAGAGGGGCAGGGGGCAGGAGGGGCTGATGCCGCCGCTGCTGGCATTGTTGGTTTGGCCAATTTCGGGGGAGGTGAACCAGCTCCAGGTTGTTTCGGAGACCCAGTTTCCTTGCGGGCCGGTGGTGCTCAAGGTGGTGCCGCCGAC
>JBEKOF010000421.1:0-2991 GCA_049522055.1 Verrucomicrobiota bacterium
TGAGGGTTTGCTGTTTTGGAACCAAAACGAATTATTTTTGTCTGTACCGTTGCTGTACCCGTTTTGACGCTCTGAGCCGCTGGCGACCCCGGATGCTGCGTTGACCAGTCAACGGCCCGGAAAGCCGCGCCAAGGCCACGCTGGCGCACAACGCGGGCATCGCGGAGCCTTTGGCCGCTCCGCTTGAACCGGGGCCGGGTGTGACGGTCTGGCGGGCGACTTGACCGGGGCGGGGGTTTACAGCCAACCAAAGCCGGAAATCGCAAGGGCATTACAGGGGTTATTCGCATCCGTTTTTTCAGGCCCCTTTGGCATCGCACAACAGCGTGGTCAATCCACAGGTGGGGCAATTGATGGTCATTCCAACGCCGTGCCGCGGGAACTCCATTCTCTGGTTGCAGTGTCGGCAGTGGCAGTACAGGTACGGCTGTTCAGGTGGTTGCCCGGTTTGCTGTTGTTCCGGTTGCGGCGGGGCGGGCGGCTGTTGGATGGTTTGAGGCGGGCGGGTCGGGCGACCGAACAACGACGCCGCTCCGCCGGCCATCAAAGAAAAGACAATGACCATTGCACCGAGCGGGGGGAATACGAACACCAGCAAGCCACCGAGCATGAAGCCCATCACGGACACGCCCAGGCAGCCATCGGTTGTCTGTGGCTGCGGAGGCGGGCCGGTTACTCCCGTGGACCCGTAACCGCTCCGGTCACGGCGGCGGGCATAGCCCCCACCCCGATAGACGATTCTCTTTAAGCTCATACGGACTCCACGCTAGCTGGTTCATGTGAGCGCCTGGGCGCCGCGTTCAAGCTCCGATTCGACTTCTAAATCAAATTTTGGTGTTTTCTTGCTCTCCTGCGGGCTTCCGATGAACCGGATTCAATCCGTGTTTTGCGAAAAGACTATCCGCAGCGGCAAAAAGTCTATCATTGAAGTCTCGCTTGGCGCTCATGCTGTCAATGACTTCGTTGTAAAGCTCCTGTTTGCGTTCGAGTAGCTTGAAAATGATCTCCTCGTATGTTTCCTCAACCCAGAGGTCGTAAGCGAACACGGTTTTGGTTTGCCCAGGACGGTGTGCGCGGGCTGTCGCCTGATTCATCACCGCCGGATTCCACCAGTGGTCGAAGTGAACGACGTAGTTGGCGGCAACAAGTTCATTCAATCCCAACCCAGCAACTCTCGGATGGCCAATGAATACTTTGTGCTCCGGTTTGTCCTTAAACGCGGCAACAATCGCCTTCCTCGCATTGTCGCTCCTTGCCCTGGAGTAATTGAGCGCCCCGAAACCCGCCAACTCTTTCTCGATCCAGTCGGCCCCGGCGAATCGTTCGTCGGTATAGTGTGAGAACACCAACATCTTGTCTCCTGCCGCCACGATGTCATCGAGACTATCTCGAAGCCAAACAAGCTTGGAACTTTCGCCCGACCTTGGACAACGGTTGCAGACCTGTTTCAGCTTGTTCAGCAGGACGATGATTGACTGTATCCGGCTGATGAAGCACGTCTGCCAGATGGTGATTCCTGAGTTGAGAGGATGCTCAAAATTACATACAAATTATCCGTCGCCGGTGTCTTTATAGTTAAATGACCGTATCCAGATGAGCAAATGTCGACTGCTTGAGAACCCCGGAACCGAGGAAAAAACGTGTCCTCACAAGAGGCTGAGAAAGCGTCTTTTCCGGGCCGAATGCCAGGGAAGCCGTCCGGAGCGGAGGGAACAGGGCGTGGTGAGCCGAAACAGCGATGAAAAGGGTCTTGTAAAACTATGGAACGAAAAGATAATCCCGACAAACAACGAGCGCTGGTCATGGACAAAATGCCTAATTTGAAATGCCGGATGAATACATTATTAGCCCTCACGGCGGGGTGCTTCCTTCTATCTTTGCCGGTCATGGCTAGGGAGGATGAGGTGACCGCGTTCGACAATTTCCAGCGGCTAGTTCAAACGTCCGACCCCATGAAGGCTTCGAAGGCTCTGGAGCGCCCAGTTTCGGACCAGAAATACGATGCCTTCCAAACCAACACCGCCCTCGCTGTCGTGGCAGTCATGGACCGGGCCTCCGACTTCGAAAAACAATTCCCGAACAGCACACGACTTGCGCAGGTCCGCGATGCCGTCGTACAAACGGTATCCATGGCCTACGGTATCATGAGCATTCCGATTCCAACAGATCGCACCGATGACGTGGAGGCCTTTGCTAAAAAGATGTTGACCACGGGGGCCTACGATCAAGACCCGGGATTCGTCCGCGAAGGTCTCCAATTGATTTTGTACAGAATAGCCATGAACCTTCCCGTGGAGCAGCAGCGTGCCAGGTTCAACCAGCTGGTCCAAGACCACACCGTCGTGAATCAAGGCAGCGCCGCATGGCAGGCCTCGGTGGCGTTGAAGAACCTTGATCGCCTCGGCCATCCATTGCAACTGAGCTTTACCGCCGTGGATGGCCGTTCCATAAGTATGGAGGCTCTTAAAGGCAAAGTTGTTATCCTTGATTTCTGGGCGCCCAGTTGCGTTCCATGTGTGAGGGACTTTCCCGAGTTGCGCGAGATTTATGAGAAAAACAAAGCTCGCGGACTGGAGATCATCGGCCTGAGTAAAGACCCAGACCCCGATGCGTTACACCGTTACCTCAAGAAAAGCCCGCTTCCCTGGCCAGTGAAATTCGACGGGCATGAGGCAGTCCATTGCGTCTCCGACGATTTCGGCATTCACGAGATTCCCGTTGTCTGGCTGGTCGATCGAAATGGCAATTTGTGCGACTTATATGGGCGAAAGGACTTGAAAAAGAAGATTGAGGCTCTTCTTGAGACCCCATAAGGCGAAGCTGAATAGAGGGCGCCATTTGCTGATGCCCGTAAGCGGTACAGCAGGGTTCCCCTATTAGTTGCCAGCGGGCCGTGATAAAAACTCGGTCATGAAGCAACGTCGTGTTTCTCAGAGACGCCGCGCGCCTCGGACCGATGCCGCCCGGCGCGCTCAACTTCTGAGGGCGTTT
>JBEKOF010000422.1:0-3891 GCA_049522055.1 Verrucomicrobiota bacterium
GAAATCCTCTCCACGCTCACCAACGCCAATTTTGACATGCGGGACACAGTGATCCTGGAGAGCCGGCCCGACCCCGCCCCGCAGCCGGCCACAGAAAAAGGCGCGGTCCACTTGCTCGCCTCTTCCACCGACTCTCTGGAGATCGAGGCGGATGTGGCCGCGCCCTGCCTGCTGCTGATCACCGACGCCTACAGCGGCGGCTGGCGCGCCCTGGCGCGGCCCGGCAGCGCCCAGGCGCGGTATCAGATCCTGCCGGCCAACTATTGCTTGCGGGCGATTTCGCTCCAGGCGGGCCGCCATCTTCTGCGCGTCGAATATTCCCCGTTGGGCTTCCGCTTTCCCTGGTTTCCCTGGCCCTCTTTTTCCTCCTGGCGGGGCTGACCGTCAAAAATCATTTTCGGCGTTTGACCGCTGCTCCGTTGGCACGGTAGATTGATCACGGCCCAACCAGAGCGGAGAATTAGAGAATAAATCAAACCAGCCACCAACTCAAACCATGCCACTTGCCAGATTCTCCCGCTTCTTGCCTGTTTGCCTCGCGGGCGTGGTTGCGTTTTCCCCCTCGGGCCGCGCCCAGGTCTCCCTGGGTGACGCGCCCACCGCCCCCAAAGACGTTTCCGGTTTGCCGGGCGGAGTGAGAAAATCCGATGCCACGGCCGGATTCAGCGTCAACGCCAATTCACGCGAGGAGATGCGCTCCTTCTATAACGCGGTTTACTCCGCCTCGACGGGGGCGCAAATCAATTCCACCTCGGACGTGCAGACCTGTTTTCCCGGCGCCAATGCCTCCGCCTTCCAGGATGCCGTGGTCCGCCGCATCAACTGGTTTCGCGCGGCGGCGGGGATTCCCGCGTCCGTGACGCTCAACAGCGCCGAAGGCGCCGACGACCAGGCCGCCGCCCTGATGATGTCGGCCAACTCCGCCCTGAGCCATGCTCCGCCGAGCACCTGGGAGTGCTACACCAGCAGCGGATCAAATGCAGCCTTCAACTCCAACCTCGCCCTGGGCTACGATGGCGCCGACGCCATCACGGGTTACATCTGGGACTTTGGCTCCAGCAACGCGGATGTGGGCCACCGTCGCTGGCTTCTTTATCCGCAAACCCAGATCATGGCCACAGGCGACATGCCGGCGCAGGGAAACTTCAGCGCGGCCAACGCCACCTGGGTGTTTGACGCCAACCTCCGTGGGCCGCGACCGGCCACCACCCATCCCTACGTGGCGTGGCCGCCGCAGGGATTCGTGCCTTGCCAATTGGCCTATCCGCGGTGGTCCTTCGCCCTTTCCAACGCCGACCTGAGCGCCGCCACTGTGACGATGCAAAGCAACGGGGTGAATATGGCCATCACGATTCAACCTTACTCACTGGGTTCTGGCGAGAACACCATTGTCTGGGTGCCGGCGAATCTCAACGCCGCCGCCGCCACCACATTATTTCCATTCTCCGGCGCCGATACCGTTTACAGCATTGTCGTGACCAATATCAACAACGGCACGGCCACCACCGGCTTTGCCTACACGGTCACGCTCTTCGATCCGAGCGTGCCGGGCGCGGATTACATCCCGACGGTGGTCCGCGGGCCGGCCCAGCCGTTGGTCGGCTTGCCCTACAATTACACCTGCGCCCCGCCGGACAATCCGAGCGTCACCGGGTATCAGTGGCTGGTGGCGCAGACCGCGTCCGGGGATCTTTTTGACGGCGCGGAACACGGGCCGTCGAATTTTATTGTTGATATATCGCCCGGTTACTCTGTCATCACCAACGGGCCGGTGGCCGCGGGGCATTTCTCCTTCTATCTGGCCATGCCCGACGCGGCGGACCAGGTTCTCCAATTGAATCGGGTGTTGCTCCCGGCCGGCAACACCCGCCTCAGCTTTGCCAGCCTGTTGGGCGATGCGACCACCAATCAGATTGCCGAGGTGCAAATCTCCACCACCGGCGGCCTCTACTGGCAGAATCTTTACAGCCAGGCTGGAACAGGCGAACCGGTTGACTCGAAGTATACCGCGCATTCGCTCTCGCTCTCAAATTACGCCGGCCAATCCGTTTTGTTGCGTTTCAACTTTCATCTGGCGCCAGGCTCCGATGGAAGTTATACGATCTATACCAACATTGAAACCACCCCTCCTGTGGGCTGGTTTATTGACAACATTTTGATCACCAACACCGAACAGTCGGTCAACTGGACCACCAACTCGACCTCCTCGACCAATTTCACTTTCACACCCGCGCAAGCCGGCGGCTGCGTTCTGGAGGCGCAAGCCTTGATCTTCGGCCAGTTCCCGATCGGTTTTGGACCGATCACCCAGGTGACCGCCATCTCCAACACGCTTTCCATCTCCAACGCGCCTCCCATCACCACGCAGCCGGCCAACCACAGTCCGCCCCCCGGCGGCATTGCCACTTTGTCCGTCAAACCGCAAGGCGCGTCCTGGACTTATCTCTGGCTTTTCGACGGCGTTCCGTTGACGAATAACGGGACCATCTCCGGCTCGGCGTCCAACCAACTGACCATCAATCCGTTCATGGCTTCCAATGCGGGGGACTACTCGGTCGTCCTATCGTCCTCCTCCCTCTTTGTCACGAGCAAAGTTGTTCAACTGACTCCCGGCCTGGAGAAAACCAAGCCGTCGGTGGCCATCACTTCCCCGAAGCTCAACAGCCGCACCACGGCTCCAGTGTTGCGCGGCACGGCGGCGGACTCCGTCCGGGTGCGCAACGTGGTGTACTGGGTGACCAATAAGAACAATGGCCTGACCACCATCGCCAACGGCCCGGCGGCGCTGGCCGCCGGGACTGGCTCGGTTTCCAATTGGACCATCCCCGCGTCGGTGTTGCTGCCCGGCACCAACATTCTGGCCGTGCGAAGCTCCAACTATTCCGGCCTGGCTTCGCCGCTGGAAAGCACGGTCTTCTTCTACCAGGTGCCGGTTGCCTTCCAGCGGGTGACGAATGGAACGGGCGGGTTCACGATTGCCGATGCCGTCAAGAGCGACGCCCCGTCCGCCAATCCCACGGAGTTGTACGTAGGTGAGAGCTACACCCTCACCGCCAATCCCGGCCCGAACCAGTGGCTGACCAACTGGATGACCAACAGCGGCATCGCCGGCAGCAACAAGACTCTCCCCTTCATCATGGAATCCAACCTGATCGTCACGGCCAATTGCGCGGAAGATATGACGGGATTTTCTTCCCGACCAACCTGGAGCAGGCGACCCCGGCGAATTCCGGGCTGATCTATAACCTGGAGCTGGGAACCAACGGCAGCTATAGCTGCAAGGTGTACCTGGCTGCGGCATCGTCCTCCGTCAGCGGCGCCTTCAACAGGGCGGGCTACACGACGACTAACCTTGGCCGGAAAGGGACGCCGGGCGGCGAGGTGACTTTGGAGTTGAACATTCCCTGGCAGAGCCTTCCCCGGCAAATCACCGGGCTGGTTTCCAACGCGGGCGGCTGGGTCTCCACCAATTTGATCCTCTACGCCGCCGCCACCAACCTCGACATTTTCAACAATTCCCCCAATTACACCCTGCTCCTGCCGCAGGCCGGCAATGCGCCGGACGCCCCTGCCAGTTACGGTTACGCGTTGCTGACGAACCTCGCGGGGATGATTCACCTGGGCGGCGCGCTCTCCGACGGCACTTCGTTCACCGACGCCGCCTTGTTGGAACCCATCAACGAGGCGGATCAATTCCCCGTCTATGCCAGTCTTTACAAAAACCCGGGTCTGCTCCTGGGACAACTGAGCCTGGACGCCGCCACCAACCCCGCCGTGCCCGCCGGCAGCCTCACCTGGTTCAAGCCGGCCCAGAAGACGGGCCTGTACGCCGGCGGATTCAGTACCGTGCTGGATGTGGAAGGCTCCCCGTGGACCAATTCAGAGGCAGCC
>JBEKOF010000423.1:0-2900 GCA_049522055.1 Verrucomicrobiota bacterium
CGGACACCTTAATTATCAAGGCTTTATGACAAGAGCGGAGGTGTATCAAACTCTGCGGAAAAAGGCAGGAAACCATCCAAAAGAGGGCAGAAAGGAAAATGGTTGTTTTTTGGGGCGCCCGTAAGGCTTTATACACCGTCCTTTTTAAAAAAAAGTAAAAAAATCGTTTCTGTCGTCTGCCGGTCGTGTACGGTTAGACTGCATCTGCCATTTCCAGCGGCCCTGCCGCATTACGTCAAGAAGGCCCGGCGTAAAAAATTTGCATGACCTTTCATGCCTTATGGTTCTCATGTGCGATCACGTTCCGGCCGTTTCCACAATTTTGATTTCGTCGGCGGTGAGGCCGTAAAGCTCATACACCAGGGCGTCAATCTGGCGGTCCAGCGCGGCGCATTTGTTCCGTGTGTTGCTGATTGGTTTCTGGTGAGTTTTTCTTCATTAAACTCCTTCTTCCGGCAGGAGCGAACCCTGTTTTTCGCGCACGGCCTCCCGCGGCGCTTTGGCGAAGGGGTTGGTTTGCGGGGGGGCTTCGACGCGCTCCTGGCCGGCGAGCAAGCCTTCGATGGTGAGAATCTGGATTTTGGGGTAATCTTTGTCGTGCCAGAGTTTGGAGGTGAAACGGCCGGCATCCGCCGCTTCTTCGCGCATCGGCTTGGTCGGTTTTTCCAGGGTGAGGAGGATGCCGGCGACAAATTTTTGGTTGTTCACGTCGCCGAGCAGGGTTGCCACGTCGTTGCGCTGGACGCCGCCGCCTTTGACCTGGACGAGGATGCGTTCGCGCTTCTCCTTGCTTTCGTAGAAATAGAGCATGCCGTCCACTCCGCGATCCGCGCCTTTGCCGTCGCCTTCGGCGCGCGGGCGAGCGTCAATGAGGGAGAGCGCCCATTGCTGGAACTGCCATTTGTCGAGTTCGGCCAGGGCTTTGGCGCTGCCGAAGTCGGTGGGCTGGCCGCGCTCCTCAAAATGAACATCGTCGCCAAAGGCATCTTTGAGGCGGCGTTTGATGAGATTGATGGCGAGGTAAGTGACATCAATGCCAATCCATTGCCTGCCGAGTTTTTGCGCCGCGTGGATGGTCGTGCCGCAACCGCAAAATGGATCGAGCACAACATCGCCTTTGTTGCTGCTGGATTCGAGGATGCGCTCGAGCAACGCTTGCGGCTTCTGCGTAGGAAAACCGAGCCTCTCTTGCGCCTGAGCGCCTATCGGATTGATATCGGTCACCACATCGTTGAGCGGAACCCCCGCATTTTCATCCAGGTAACGCTTGAATCCGGGAACGCGGCCCTTTTTCGGCCAGTAGATCAAACCTTGCCTGTCCAATGCGTCCAGTTTTTGCTGGACCGTCCGTGAGCTGAATGCCTTGCCAACGGTTTCCTGCAAAATTTTATTTGGAACTGCCCAATGTCGCCCGACAGCCGTCGGATTGACTTTGCGCCACGCCTTACCCGATTCGCCGCTGCGCCTTCCAGCCCCGGTCAAATCGCCAACTCGAAACCGTCCTTTGGCGTCTGAGTAGCGGTAAAAACTTTCGACGTAATCTTCGGTATAATCCTGGAAGCGGCTATTCCATGTGAACTTTCCGCCTTTGCTGTAAAACAAAATTACATCGTGAACCGGCCCCCACCGTTTTGCACCCGAATGCGCGCTGGTTCGTTTCCAGACAATTTCATTGCGAAAATTTTCCGCTCCAAAAATCCCGTCCAAAATGATTTTTAGGTAATGGCTGGCGGTCGGGTCGCAATGGAGATAGAGGCTGCCGGTGGGTTTGAGGACGCGATGGAGTTCGACCAGGCGGGGGGCCATCATCGCCAGATAGGCCATCATCGGGGAGTGCCGCAGGAAGGAATGCAGGGCCTCGACCATTTCGACGACGGCGGTGTTGGGACAGTCGTCCACGAACTCGGCATAAGTTTGGGCGGCGTCGGCCCAATTCCAAGTGTCGGTGAAGGCGTGGAACTGGGCCTGGCTGGCTTGGCCGGAAGCTTCGCGGAAGAGGACGTTGTAATCTGCGTTGGAATTGAACGGGGGATCGAGGTAAACGAGGTCCACGCTGGCGTCGGGAAAAAGCTCCTTCTGGCGCAGCCAGTTGAGATTGTCGCCAAACAACAGACGGTTCATGGGCGGGCGTTATATCAGAGCCGTCGACGGACGGCGAGCAGGAAAAGGGGTCTCTCGACATTTTCGGGGGAATGGAAAGCGAGGTCGAGAGGCTTGTCTCCGTTGATTTACCTTGATTTATCTTGATTCGGGTTCACGAGGCGGCGATGGCGGGACGCCGGTTTGGGTCGGGAGGGAGACCTTTGGGGGTCTGGAGCCGTTAACCCGTTAGGACCCCCGTAAACATGGGGGATTTTTGAGGTTTGACCCGTTAGAATTGCCGTTAGCAGGCGTTAGGGAGCCGTTAAGTTCCAGAGAAAAGGGGCGGCGATGAAATGCAAAGTCGCTTGGGATTGAAGCACCATGCTCTGCCACGCCTTTGGAGATGCGGCTGGTTTGTCATGCTGCCAGACCGGCGGTTTACAGATGGTTTCGCCGGATTTTCATGGTGATGGCGCCTGGAATGGGTTTCAGGCTCACAAGAACCAGATAACCCCCGCCGCCGGCGCCGGATAATTTCCAGCCCAGCGAATCTTTGCCATACTGCCCGATCATCTCTTTGACAACGGGATTGCTCATTCGCGGAAAGAGGCTGACTTGCGCCTCAAAGGAAGCGCGCACCTGGCGGCCAAATTCCGGCAGATTCAATTCCTGGATGGCGTGCCAGCATCCATCGGCGGCGGCGGCCAGCGAGCGGACTCTTGGCGGGGTGATTCTGGTGCCTGCCAAGACATCAAAATCCGGCGCGCGCTGGCCGAGCGGGATCAAACACAAATGTCGCTCAATCCAGGTGAGAGTCT
>JBEKOF010000424.1:0-2884 GCA_049522055.1 Verrucomicrobiota bacterium
AAACCCCCGCCCCAGCCTTGAAGAGGAAACGCTCCGAAATGAACCATTGACCCCTCAAGCCGAAAGGAACTATGAAATAAAGACGAAAGCTCGCTTGACGATTCCCATAGCAGGGTCGCCTCGCCGAGGCGTCCGCGGGCGCGGCCCGCTTGCACGCCGAGCGCGCGCGTCCGCCCAACAAGGACACGGCCGCCGCCTGCTGGACATTCCCATTTCGTCTGCTAATTTCTATGCCATGAGTTTTGTGAGCGAGTTTGACGCGCTGCCGCTGGACGGCTTGCTGGCCCGCGCGCGGGAGGCCTCGGCGGGAGAAGTGGCCGAAAGTCTGGCCAGGCCGGAATTGTCGCTGGTGGATTTCGCCCGCTTGCTTTCCCCGGCGGCGCGGGGCCGGCTGGAGAGCCTTTGCCAGCGCTCCCAGGCCTTGACCCGGCAACGCTTCGGCAAGGTCATCCGCTTTTTCGCCCCGCTTTACCTCTCCAACGAGTGCATCAATAATTGCAAGTATTGCGGCTTCTCGCGCGATAATCCCATCCTGCGCGTGACCTTGACCGTCTCAGAGGCGCTGGAGGAGACCCGCGCCCTGCGCGCGCAGGGCTTTCGCAACATCCTGCTCGTGGCGGGGGAACACCCCAAGTATGTTTCCCCCTCCTACCTGGTGGAATGCGTCACCGCCCTCCACGCCGAGGTGCCCGGCATTTCCCTCGAACTCGGCCCGATGGAACGGGAGCAATATCGCGCGCTGGTGGAGGCCGGCGCGGACGGTTTGGTCGTTTATCAGGAATCTTACGATCGCGCGATCTATGCCCAGATGCACACCTCGGGCCCGAAACGCGATTTTTACTGGCGCTTGGAAACACCCGAACGCGCCTACGCCGCCGGTTTCCGCCGCCTGGGCATCGGCGCGTTGTTCGGCCTGGGCGACTGGCGGCGCGAAGCCTTGTGCGTCGCGGCCCATGCGCTCTTTTTATTGCGCCACTGTTGGAAGGCCCAGTTGACCATTTCCCTGCCGCGCCTCCGCCCGTGCGCCGGCGAATTCCAGCCGCTGACCCACATCCACGAACGCGATTTGGTGCAATTGGTTTGCGCTTTTCGCCTCCTGCTTCCTGACGCCGGCCTGGTGCTCTCCACCCGCGAATCAGCCAAATTTCGCGACGGGCTGATTCCCCTGGGCATCACCATGATCAGCGCCGGCAGCCACACCGAGCCGGGCGGTTACACCGGCGCGGGCGGCGCGAAAACCCATCGCACCGAACGCGGCCGCATCATCCCCGCGGCCGTCGGGGCCAGCGAGTGGGCCCCGGTGCCCGGTACAACCAATGCCACCGTTCAATTCCAAATCGCCGACGACCGCCCACCGGAGGAAGTGGCCCAATTGGTCCGCCAACTCGGCTACGAGCCGGTTTGGAAAGATTGGGACGCCGCCTTGACCGCCTGACATGAGCCAGGGTGTTGTCATCGCCAACGGGCGGAAAATTGCCACCCCGCTCCCCTGTTCCATCGAAGAATTCCTGCTCGCCCAAAAACTTCCCCCCCGCAGCGTGGTGGTCGAACATAACGGGCAGGCGACCGCCCCCTCCGAATTCCCCCGCCGCCCATTGGCCGACGGGGACCGGCTGGAAATCGTGAAAATCGTCGCCGGAGGATGAGTCCATGGCGGCCGAGAAGCTCACACCGGACATTGCGGCCCTGGCGGCGGCCATCCAAACCGAACTGCTCTTCGGTCAAGTGCTCATCCGCCGCTGTGCCGCCGGATTTGAGTTGCGCCACGCCGCCGACCGCCAAAGCGACACGGCCGGCCTGCGCGTGCTCAGCGAGCAGGAGATTCGCCCTCTGGCCCAGTGGACTTCCAGCGGCGCCTATCGCCCTCTCGAGACCGCCCCCGATTTGCCATCGGGCTGGCGCATCATCGCGGCGGACGTTTGCGCGCTGGCAGCCTCGCTCCAGCGCCTCTATCCAGGCGCGGTGGCCGATTGGTTTGCCGCCCAGGGGCCTCAGCCCCCCATCACCTCCTACCGCCAATTCACCGCCCGCCAAACCGGCATCTACCGCATCACCACCCGCCTCGACGATGCCGTCGCCGGCGCGATGATTCGCGCCTGCTGCCACCCCGATTTCTGCCTCAAACGCCGCCTCTGGACCGTCGGCGGATTGGCCGCCGAGAACTCCTCCGAAAAAAGCCTCATTCCCTGTTTGGAGCCTTGCGCCATCCTGCTGGAATTTGCCCGAAAAATCGCGCGTCTCCAACAACAACAACAACTCCCGCCCGACATGGAAATCGCCGCCGCGGATGCCGGCGAGTGCGATTTCGACGCCTCGAACAACCCGCGCCGCAGACGATTTAGCTTGGAATTGCAAGCCGCGCCGGTTAAACCACAGCCTGATTAAACCCGGCTTTTGAGCGGATTAAACCCAATGATTAGCTATTAGATGAAATTAATGAAACCGCAGTTTTCAACGTGTTTGGGGACAGCTTGCCTGCTCGCCTTCCTCCCCATCTCCGCGCCGGGCCAGGACGCCAAGACCGCGCCAACCAATGGCGTCAATACCAACCTGCTTTCCCATCTCCTGGCAGCCAGGGAAGCTGGCCCCGCCTGGGACGAGCTTCAGGAGGCCGCCGCGCATCCGCCCTCCCCTCCGGATGAATGGCAGCTCAAGGAACCCTCGCCGGATGAGGAGGCCAGATTCTTCCTGCCCTCGGCGTTGATTCTGGCGGACAAAGCCGTGGATTTTTATTCCAGATTTCCTGCGGACACCAACGCCATCGCGGCCAAATTGATGGAATTTGGGATCATCACTTGGGCCGTTTATCACGGAGCCACCAACCAGGCGACGCGGTTCGATGCCGTCGAGAAAGCCGTTCTGGCCGACCCCAAACTGTCGGAGG
>JBEKOF010000425.1:0-2830 GCA_049522055.1 Verrucomicrobiota bacterium
GGAACTGAAGGAGCAGTGCCTTTACCTTCATTTTGACGGCGTTCGCTACTGCTTCAAGAAAGACCCCAACATCACGCTGCTGGTTGAGCAGGAAGCCGACGTGGTCGCCCGCGATGAGGATTTGGTCCGGGACAAAATCAAGGAAATGCTTGAGGCCAGGCTCGCGGGACACAGCGTCTATATCTGGCCGGCCAAGTCCGGAGACGTGCCGGACAAAGACCCGCAATTTCTTGTCGCCTACATGCCCCTCGAATTCGGCGCGGAAACCAAAACCGAACAACAGCGCCTCGCCAAAGACATCCTGGAGAAATACGGCGACAAGCCGCGTTCCTTCCGCAATGGGCTTGGTCTGGCTGTGCCCACAGCCGACCAGATCGAAGTGTTGCGCCGCGCGGTTCGCTACTTGCTCGCCATCGAGCGCGTGAAGACAAAGGCCAAGCAACACAACCTGACAGACGAACAAAAGGGCCAGTTGCGCGAGCGCGAATCCACGGAAAAGGCCGTCGCCGAGTCAGCGTTATTGAAGCTCTACACGGAGGTTTGGCTTCCCAAGCTCAATGGCTCAGGAATCGGCATCGAATCGGTTTCGGTCGGCGGGAGGCCCTTGCAGACGACGTTGAACGAGAAAAAGGAGGCGCGCATCCACGAGCGCATCATGGAGCTTTTGACCCAGGTGCAGAAGCGCGTCTTTGACACCGTGACCCCCGGCAAGGTCGCGGAGTTCTACAAACTTGGCGAAGGCACGCCGCCAAAGCTCGGCATAACCACCGGCGAAATCGTCAACGGCTTTTACTCTTTTCTCGGATTCACGCGGCTCATTTCCGAAAAGGTCGTCGCCAAAGCCATTGCAAGCGGCGCGGAAAAACGTGTTTTTGGCTATATCAGCGGCGGCGCACCCACGCTCTGCGAAGACGGAAAATACCAGGTCGCGCTCGACAAAGTGCGATTCGATAGAGCGATTGCCGTGGACGAGATTGACCTGGAATCCGGTTTCATAATGTTGCCGCAGTCAATCCCGCAGGGCGCGCCCACACCGACGCCCGGAGGCGCACCGCCCGGAACACCGCCTGCGATTGGCCCGACCGTGGGAGGGGAGCAGCCAGGCACGACATCCGCGCCATCTTCGCAACCCGGAGGAATGCCGGCACCGCAGACCCAGGTTGAACTGACGTTCACCGCTGACCGCACCCAGCTTTTCACCGCGTGGAACGCCGTCGCCAATCTCGCCGACATGGCCGGCAAGGTCACGGTCACAGTGAAAGCCGAGAATCCCGCCGGCCTCGACAAGGCCAAACTCCAAAACGGCGTCATGGAGCCGCTGCGCGAAGCCGACCTGATCCGATAGCACAACACAGATGTAGATATGCCCACTCTTAAGACCAAGCAAATCGCCTCCCTCAAGGAGTACATATCCTCCGTCGAGTCATTTCGAGGAAACCGCAGAGGCCCGCTTTGGTACCGGGGTTGTGGCAAGACAACCCACGTCCTCGCACCATCACTGTACCGACACAAATCTTCAAAATCGATCGAGGACCTGATGTCCCTAGAGAAAAAACTTCTTGCGCGGTTCCGGGAAAGGAGCATTCCATTCCTGTCGCGCCACATGGCCAACAGTTGGGAATGGCTATTCCTGATGCAGCATTACGGGGTTCCAACAAGGCTCCTCGATTGGTCTGAAAGTCCCCTGATGGCCTTGTTCTTTGCCGTAACGTCCGCTAGACACGCGCTCGGTTTCCGCGGTAACCCCGTTTTCAACGGTGACGCCGCCGTCTGGCTCCTGGATGTGGGCGGCGGTCAGCACGGGATGCAATCCTGGCGGTTGACAATGGATCGGGTTTTTTGGCTGTTGGGGTGGTCTCAGAGTTCAGCCGGATCAGATGGGGTGGCTCGGGGACTTGATTTTTTGTGTTTCAACAAACGAACCGGCGGATGTAAATTAACGGCAAGGTGCCGAATAAAATCGCTGCGGGCAACGCGGGATGGCCGGTCCAGTTCCGCTTTCGCGGAGGACGTCATGAACACCGCGTGCCTGAGCTGAGGTCAGGGGCAATCTGCGCACAGCAAAAACTCAATATGAAAAGAATCGTTAGCATTGTGTCCGGGTGTTTCATCACACTATCAGCCCTTCCCGCAGACACCGGAGTTCAACTTGTCTCGGCTGTCACCACCACCAATCGGATGGGAGGAGTTTACACCGAGGAAACATTCACACGCGGCGGCAAGACGAATCTCGTCAGGCAGACACTGATACGAGACGGCGTTGTTGTGACTAGGGTTCATGAATTTTACCATCACGGCGATCTTGTTGCGGTTATCCAGGGCAATCCCAATCCTGTAAGGTTCGATCCCAAGCCGGGACTGCCTTATCAGCTTGGTTTGGATTTTGCCCCTTCCAAGGAATCGCTGCATATCAATGGAAAGGATTTTAATGAAGCGTTTTATGCCACAAACGGAGTTTTCTATCCGGCGCCGGATTCAGACCTTGGGAATTGGGATCACACAAACAGAGTTTATAATCCGGCAACGGATCCAGCAATTGGGATTAAGGACAAAAGATGACGATGCCTAACCGTGCGCTGGAGCGCGCCGGCGGGAGCGTGGCGGTTGGGCGGTTGCTGGGAGTCACAACGCCATAGTTGCTGGCGCGTCAAAGGGGTCAGACCATAGCTTCGTCCATTTTGCAGCCCTCTCCGTCCGGGCGTCCGAGGGGTCGGTTCCGAATGTTAGTTAAGGCATAAACCGTTTAACATCAATGTGATATAGAATTGGTCAAGAATCACCAACCGCCAAGGTTGTCACCCACCTCCGAGGGAAGCCACCAAAGCGATTC
>JBEKOF010000426.1:0-2792 GCA_049522055.1 Verrucomicrobiota bacterium
CCGCAGCAGGGGCTTGGTCTCTCCCAGGACGACGGGCCGGGTGATTTTCACCCCGGCAATGTCGTCGCCGGACGGGGCATCGAACATGACATCCAGCATCAGCTTCTCCAGCAGGCTGCGCAGGGCGCGCGCCCCGGTTCCTTTTTTGATGGCTTGGGCGGCCAGTTCATGGACCGCCTCGGCGGTGAATTCCAGTTCGATGCCCTCCATGGCCATCAGCTTGGCGTATTGTTTGATGAGCGCGTTCCGGGTCTCGGTGAGAATGGATACGAGCTGGTCTTCGGTCAGTTCCTCCAGCACGGTGGTCATCGGCAGGCGGCCGACGAATTCGGGGATGAATCCATACGCGATCAAATCCTCCGGCTCGGTGAATTGGAGCACTTTGTCGCGGTCCACCGAGGAGGCTTTGTGGCCCTGCTCCACCGCGCCGAAGCCCATCACCCGGTTGCCCAGGCGGCGCTGAATGATCTTTTCCAGGCCGACGAACGCGCCGCCGCACACAAACAAAATCCCGCTCGTGTCCACGCGGATGTATTCCTGCTGCGGATGCTTGCGCCCGCCCTGCGGCGGCACGTTGCAAACCGTCCCTTCCAGGATTTTCAGCAGCGCTTGCTGCACCCCTTCCCCGGAAACATCGCGCGTGATGGAGACGTTCTCGGTCTTGCGCGCGATCTTGTCTATCTCGTCAATATACACAATCCCCATTTGCGCGCGCTTGACATCGTAATCGGCATTTTGCAGCAGGCGCAAAATAATGTTCTCCACGTCCTCGCCCACGTAGCCGGCCTCCGTGAGCGTCGTCGCGTCGGCGATGGCGAAAGGAACGTCGAGGATTTTTGCCAGCGTGCGGGCGAGCAGGGTCTTGCCGGAGCCGGTCGGGCCGATCAACAATATGTTGCTCTTTTCGATTTCCACGTCCTCCTGGCGCCCGGCCCCAAGGTCCTCGCCCCTCTTTTCGCTCATCGGGGGCGGGTCCTGCAGGATGCGCTTGAAATGGTTATGCACCGCCACTGCCAGCGTTTTCTTGGCGTGGCTTTGCCCGACGCAATGGCGGTCCAGGTGCGCCTTGATTTCATGCGGTTTGGGCGGGCTGTATTTGGCCGCCGTTTTTCGGGTCTCGGCGGACAGCTCCTTGTCCAGCACGCTTTTGCAAAGGTTGATGCAATTGTCGCAAATATAGACGCCGGGGCCGGCGATGAGCTTCTTGACTTCCGCGTGGGATTTTCCGCAGAAGCTGCAGAGCGTGATGTTATTGGGACGGGCCATGCCGGGATGGGGGAGATGTTTAGATGTTGACGGGCGTTTTCCCATCCGTCAACCCCGGGATTTCCTTGCGGGATTGCACGACTTCGTCCACCAGCCCGTATTCCTTGGCTTCGGCGGCGGTCATGAAATTGTCGCGGTCGCAGTCCTTTTCCACTTGTTCAAAGGCCTTGGCGGTGTGTTTGGCGATGATGGAGTTGAGGCGGTGCTTGAGTTTGAGCATGTATTTGACGCGGATTTCCACGTCGGTGGCCTGCCCTTCCGCCCCGCCCAGGATCTGGTGGATCATGATGTTGGAGTTCGGCAGGGCGAAGCGTTTGCCCTTGGTGCCGCCGCACAGGAGGATGGCCCCCATGCTGGCCGCCTGGCCGATGCAATAGGTGTTCACGTCGCAGGTCAAAAACTGCATCGTGTCATAGACAGCCAGGCCGGCGGTGACGCTCCCGCCCGGGGAGTTGACGTAGAGATGAATATCCTTCTTGGGATCGTCCATTTGCAGGAAGAGCAATTGGGCGATGATGAGGTTGGCCACCATGTCATCAATGGGCGTCCCCAAAAAAACGATGCGGTCCTTCAGCAGCCGCGAATAGATGTCATACCCGCGCTCGCCGCGTCCTGTTTGCTCCACCACCATTGGCACTAGAAAATTTTCCATAGTTTTTACACGATGTGTCCTTGCAGGCTACTGGACGGCGCGCGCCACGTCAAGGATACGAAGTTCTTAAATCTTCTTGGGGGCGCTCAGGGTGTAGCGGCTCGTGTTCTGCGCGTGGGCCAGCGCGATGGCCAGGGCGTCGGCCGCGTCCGGAGCGGGGGCTTGGGACAACTGGAGGAGGCGCTGGACCATTTTGGTGACCGCCTCTTTTTGCGCGGCGCCGTATCCGACGATGGCTTGTTTGACTTTCCGCGGCGCGATTTCGTAGATGTCCAGGCCCGCTTCGGCCATGACCGTCAGCGCCGCGCCGCGGGCCTGGCCCAGGGTCAGCGCCGTTTGCAGGTTCTGCGCGAAGAAAAGCCCTTCGATGGCGCAGACGGTGGGATGATGTTTGGCGGTGATTTCTCGCAGCGTTTGGGCGATTTTCAGCAGGCACCTCGAATGGGGCCATCCCGGCGGGCAGGCGATCGTGCCGTGGGCCAGGACCACCGGATGGGGCTTGGTCACGCGGATGACGCCATAGCCGGTGCCGCGCAGGGAGGGGTCTATGCCGATGATGATTTGCCGGCCCGCAAGCCCGGGACGCAGGCTGCTTCCCTGGACAGGCTGCGCCACGCGCCGGGCGCCGCTGAGACGCGCCTTGAGTTCCTCGTATTGGCAGGCAGTGACAGACATCGCCGTGGGGTCAGGACTTGGCTTTCAAGGTTGAAATCAAAACACAATCATCAAAATAAGTCCAAGGCCTTTTCCATCTTATACCATTTCTATTTTGTAATTGCACTATTTTAGATCTTGCGCAATCGTGGGCCATGCCGAAACGATTTCATCTCCATCAACCGGAACAAGCCAAGGCCGTCACCGAGGCCCTGGCCAC
>JBEKOF010000427.1:0-2765 GCA_049522055.1 Verrucomicrobiota bacterium
TGTCCTGGAGGAGCGATTGCGGAGTGGGTTTGGAATCCATGGCCGGAAGTATATGTGTATGGCATATGCAAAGGCAACAAAAAAAGAGCGAAAAATCAAAATTGAAGAATTCTGTCCTGCACACTCGTTCGGCATATTATAAGATTTGTCCATGCGTGCCGGCCAAGACCAGATATGTTGTGCAAGCAATGCCAAGAACGGGAAGCGACGGTTCACTTGACGCTCGTGGTCGGCTCTGCGGGTGAAATTGCGCGGCACGACTTCTGCGAAGTTTGCTATTCTGGCGTCGAGGCCGACCGCATGAAGTTGTATAACGCGCAGCCAAATAAGCCGCTGCCCGCCGATGTTGAGCATATTACGGCGTCGGAGTATCTCGCCGCCTGCGCCAGAGCCGCTTCGAACGGAGTTGAAAAGCCGGCGCTAAGGCACATTCACGAGGAGTTGAAGCGCCTGCCGAAAACGCGCCAGCGGCTGGCCTTCGAGATGCTACAATTGGCCTGGCAAACGCTGGAACGTGGGGAGGACCCCAGACGGGAGGCCGGTTTTGCCGCGTGTGCCTCGGGAGCGATAGAGTCGGAACGAATGCCCGAATACATTATGTGGCTTGAGAAAATCGCCGTTCGGTGTTTTGAATTGCGTGGCCAACTTCCGACTCCTCAGGGTGAACACGGGCGGTTCACGCTGTCCTTGGGCGGAATGCTCATCGCGCTCGGGAAGGTTGACCGCGCACGATTCAGCGCTGTTTTCGAAGCCCTAAAGAGTGAATGTGATGCGGCCGACCTCAATTCGCGTCGGAAGTTGCTCTCCGGAATTGAAAAATTTATTCTGAAATCAAAGCGCCAGGAACTCTGAAGCTTTCCGCACTTCTTTTTGTTATCTTTATACTTCCGATAGTTGGGTCGCCAGAACGGGACGGGAAAAATTGCCTTCACATTGTTGCGGGGCGACTTACAATCCTGGGCATGAACCCCGGAATGAGATGTTTGTTAATCCGTTGATCGCGCATGAGCGCCGGGGAAAGAAGAAGGCATTTTGTATGAGAATGAACCCACTATCAGCGTCGAAAATGTTCGCGGCCGGTTTTTGCATGGCGTTGCTGCCGGCGCTTGCGTTGGGGCAATCCGCCAGCTTCCCTTCGCAGCCGTACACGTGGAAAAGTGTGCAGATCAAGGGCGGGGGCTTTATCTGCGGGGTCGTCTTCAATACCACGCAACCGGGCCTGGCCTACTGCCGCACGGATGTGGGCAGTTCCTACAAGTGGGACCGCCAGGCGAAGGTGTGGATACCTCTGACGGACTGGGCCGGAGACGATAATCTGATGGGATCGGAAAGCATTGCCACCGATGCGCTTGACCCGCAGCAGGTTTATATCGCGGCAGGGATGCATCAGAACGAGCCGGCGGCGATCCTGCGTTCGATGGACCAAGGCCAGACTTTTCAGACGGTGGCAGTGCCCTTCCGGATGGGAGGGAATGAAAATGGGCGGGGCGTGGGAGAGCGTCTGGCGATTGATCCGAACGAGAACGAGATTCTTTATTTCGGCTCGCGCGCGGCCGGGCTTTGGATGAGCAAAGACGCGGCGCTGACTTGGAAAAAGGTGGAGAGCTTCCCGGCGACCACGCCGTCCGCAGCCCCCGCGGCAGCCGGGCCGCGGGCCGAAGCAGGCGCGGCGGCGGCGGCCCCTGGCGACGCGGCGGCCGGAGCGCGGCGCGGCCGCGGCGGGGCCGGCGGCGGGAGAGGAGGAGGGGTGGGATTGAGTTTCGTCGTGTTCGACCCCAGCACAGGAAGCCGCGGCCATGCGACGCAAACTATTTACGTCGGCTCGACCGATCCCGGAGCCAGCCATCTGTTCCGCAGCACCGACGCGGGAGAAAACTGGCAGCCGGTTGCCGGCCAGCCCGCGAATTTTATGGCGATTCATGCGGCCTTTGATACGCAGGGGATATTATATGTGGTTTATGGCAACGGCCCGGGTCCTGGCGGCGTGACCGATGGGGCGGTTTGGAAACTCAATCCAAAGGACGGCGCTTGGACGGACATTACGCCGGTGAAGGATGCGGACCGGTTTCCGGGCGGCTACGGGGGCCTGGGGGTTGATCGGCAGCATCCGGGCACGCTGGTGGTGGCATCGTTGGACCGCAAGGATCCGAAACCGGGCGGGGAGGACGATGACCGGATTTATCGGACGACCAACGGGGGCGAGAGCTGGACGGACATCAGCCCAAAATCGCACCGGGATTCATCGGCATCGCCTTATGTGCCGTGGGCGGGAGTGTATGATGACAAAGCGGCCAAGCCGGAAGCATCGGTGGGCTGGTGGATGGATGCGCTGGCGATTGATCCGTTTGATGCGAAGCACGTTTGTTATGCCACCGGCACAACGATCTGGAACACGATGGACATGAACAACGCGGATTCGGGCGGCGACACGCATTGGACGATTTGGGCGGACGGGATTGAGGAAACCTGCGTTGCCAACGTCATCAGCCCGACGGCCGGCGCGCACCTGATCAGCGCGGTCGCGGACGTTGGGGGCTTCACGCACGACGACCTGGACGCAAGCCCCGCGCAAGGGCCGAATTTGCATCCGCTGTTCGCGAACGCGTCGTGGTTGGATTTCGCGGAGAAGAATCCGAGCGTGGTGGTGCGGATGGGAGTCTTGCCGTATCACGGTCCCAAGGAGGGGACGATGGGGTATTCGTTGGACGGAGGACATAATTGGAAGCCGTTCACGTTGGGCGAAACGTCTGCCGCGGGGGGCAGGC
>JBEKOF010000428.1:0-2747 GCA_049522055.1 Verrucomicrobiota bacterium
TTTCCTTTCTGTTTCGTTGTGGGACAACGCTCAGAAAGGATGCTCATGGGCAGATCTTTTTTCAGCATAGCTCTTCCTCTAACCCCGTTCAGAGAACGGGGCTTCCCTGTTCAGGAGTGAATGTGCCGCAACGGATCCCCGTGCCGGTACTCGCGCAGCGCCACAAACTCCTCGCTCTGCCCCACGTTCGCCGCCAGCGCCACCCCGCCTACCTGATGGCGCAACGCCCCCGGCAGCGCGATGGGACCAAGGGGATAACGCTTCGGCAGGATCAACACGCTCTGCGGAGCGGTAATGTTGATGAACGAACGGAACAATCCCAGCGGGTCCGGCCGCGCCAGCGTCACCCCGGTGAAACGCAGGATTCCCCGGCGCAACGGCAGGATTTGAGCCTGCGCCTCGGCCTCCCCGCGCGCGGGCAGCGGCGGCACTTCCGCCTCTTTCAATTCCGCCTGCCGGAACGGATTCCTCCGGCGTCGTTGCGTCAGGCTGAACGGGCGGACGCGTCTGCTTTCGGCCAATTGAAACGCCAGCCATTGCGAAAACGCCGGGCGCGGATCGGAGAGGTCTTCGAGCAAGGTCAGCCCGGCCTGGGTTCTGGCCGTCAGATTTCTGATGCGCACGCGGTAGCGGAGCGGCTGGCCCGCCGTGCCAAACCGCGGCAGCCAACGGGTCGCGGTAAATGTCGCGCGGAAGAAAAGACTCTCCGCCAGCGCCAGCAGCAGCAACGCCAGCAACAGCGAAAAGGTTTGATAGGTCACGGTGTTCTCCACATCCGTGCTCACCCACGCGGCCGCGAAGCATCCGCCCGCCACCCACAGCCCCGCCCGCGTGAACCGCCGGCGCGCCCAATGCCACAACCCGCTCCCCGCGCGGTAAATCCAATAAACCGGCCTGTAAATCGGCGTCCCGCGGGATTTTGTTTCTCCATTCGCCATGCCGCGTTCTCCATGCTCTGCTCACGCCGGCACGGGCAGTTTTTTCACCGCCTCCTCCACCACGCCGCGCGCCGTCACGCCCGAAAACCGCGCCTGCGGCTCCAGCACCAGCCGATGCGCGATCACCGGCACGGCGAGCGACTGCATTTGTTCCGGCGTCACAAAATCCGCGCCGTCAAACAAGGCCAGCGCCTGCGCGGTATTCATCAGCGCAATCGAGGCGCGCGGACTGGCGCCCAACTGCACGCCCGCCGCCGTTCGCGTCGCCGCCGCCAGATCCACGGCATAGCGCTTCAATTCCTCGCTCACCCGCACCTCTTCTACCGCCCTCTTGAGCGCCATCACCTCCGCGAGCGTGACGACCGGTTTCAAGTCGTCGAGCGGATGGTTGTGTTGCTGGGCGGTCAGGATGGCCACTTCCTCCTCGGGCGGGACGTAGCCCAGCTTGAATTGCATGGCGAACCGGTCCATCTGCGCCTCGGGCAGCGGATAGGTGCCCCGAAACTCCACCGGGTTTTGCGTGGCGATCACAAAAAACAATTCCGCTAGATTCCGCCGTTCGCCCTCCACGCTCACCTGCGCCTCCCCCATCGCTTCCAGCAACGCGGATTGTGTCCGCGGCGAGGCGCGGTTGATTTCGTCGGCCAGCAGTATGTTGGTGAACACCGGGCCTTGGTGAAAATGAAACTCCTGGTCCCGCTGGCTGTACACCGACACGCCCAGGATGTCCGAGGGCAGCAAATCCGGCGTGAACTGGATGCGCTTGAACTGCGCGTCAATCGAGCGCGCCAGCGCCTTGGCCAGCGTCGTCTTGCCCGTCCCGGGAAAATCATCCAGCAACACATGGCCCCCGCCCGCCAGCGCGGCAAGCAACTGCTGGGTCGCGCCGGCCTGGCCGCGCATGATTTTGGCGATGTTTCCCGCGATCTTCCGGCACGTTTCCCGCGCCGCTTCAAGCTGGGGCGATGTCATGGAGGTTCTGCGCTTTCAAACCACGCCCGCGGGAAAAGGTTTCCCGGTTTTCTCGGGCGCGGCGGATATTCTTCATGGAGTCGCCCCCTTCATTTCGGCTGCCCCGCCTCCAACTGCTCAAACATGGGGCCGATCCGTTTGTGAGCGTACTGGGCCGAGTTGATCATCATCACGAAAAACAGCCCCACCAGTGCCACCACCAGGGCCGCGCTCCACCAATGATGGGGACGAAACCGTTTCACCTCGGGCGCGTACGCCAGCAGACCCAGCGCCGCCGCCAGCACCCCTACCACATCCAGGCTCGCGCGCTGCCAGTAAGTCGAGCCGTCCAGCCGCACCCACATCCCAAACTCGTCGAAGGTCAGCGCCAGTCCAATCCCGTATGCCACCGCGCAGACCTTCAACGTCCGCCCCGTCGGATCGCGAAACAGCAGAAACGCGCCCACGGCCACCAGCAGGAAAATGCCGTAATTCAAATGATGGATATGATTTCCCCCCAGGTGCAAATAGAGGTCCGGAATCTCATGCGCCATGATCAGATAGACCGTCACGCGCGAGGCGATGAACGTCAGCAAAAACGAAAACAGCACCCGCCGGGCCATGTGGGCCTCATCCGGGCGGCCGGGCGGTTGCGAGATGGGCGCGTTCTGTTCGATGCCCCATTGTGGCGCCAATCCGGCCCCCGGCGCAACCCTTCTGCGAAGAAGAACATTGACACGAGTTGACTCAAATTAAAAGACACTGGGGGAGCGAAACTGAGAGGAGGCCAAAAGGGTCGTTGACTCATGGGAAAAAGACACCAGGAATTGGTGTGAATGAACATGAGCAAAGAACTGA
>JBEKOF010000429.1:0-2736 GCA_049522055.1 Verrucomicrobiota bacterium
CTTCCTGGGTGTCGGCCTCGATATGGTCCACAATGCCCTGGACCAGGGCATGGGAGAGGCGTTCCTCGACCGTGCCCTTCCGCCATTGGTCTTCCGCGGCCCCGGCCTTTTCATTTTTCTTGACAGATTCGGCGAATTTGACCAGGCGTTCCGTGGCGTCGGGGCGGCGGTTGAGCAGGACGTCCTCGACCAGTTGGAGCAAGTGCTTGGGAATCTCCTCGTAAATGCCCAACATGCCGGCGTTGACGATGCCCATATCCAGCCCGGCCTGAACGGCGTGATAGAGGAAAGCCGTGTGCATGGCCTCGCGCACGGCGTCGTTGCCGCGGAAGGAGAAGGAAATGTTGCTGATGCCGCCGCTGACCCTGGCGCCGGGCAGGTTTTGTTTGATCCAGCGGGTCGCGGCGATGAAGTCGGCGGCGTAGTTGTTGTGCTCCTCCATGCCCGTGGCGACGGTGAGGACGTTGGGATCGTAAATGATGTCCTGCGGCGGGAAGCCCACTTGTTCGGTGAGGATTTTGTGGGCGCGGGCGCAAATCTGCGTGCGGCGTTCCAGGGTGTCGGCCTGGCCGCGCTCGTCGAAGGCCATGACGACCACGGCCGCGCCATAACGCCGGACCAGGCGGGCCTGGAGAATGAATTTTTGCTCACCCTCCTTGAGGCTGATGGAATTGACGACGGCCTTGCCCTGGACGCACTTCAAGCCGGCCTCGATGACGGCCCACTTCGAACTGTCAATCATAATCGGGACGCGGGAGATGTCCGGTTCCGGCCCGACCAGATTGAGGAAATGGGTCATGGCCTTGACGCCGTCGAGCATTCCCTCGTCCATGTTGATGTCAATGATCTGCGCGCCGTTTTCGACCTGCTGGCGGGCCACCGCCAGGGCCTCCTCGAACTTGCCGGCCAGGATGAGTTTGGCGAAGCGGGGGGAGCCGGTGACGTTGGTCCGTTCGCCGATGTTGACGAAGTTTGTTTGCGGACCAATGGTCAGCGCCTCCAGCCCGCTGAGGCGCAAACAGGGTTTGATTTCGGGCGGAACGCGGGGCGGGAAAATCTTGACAGCATCGGCGACGGCTTTGATGTGCGGCGGGGTGGTGCCGCAACAACCGCCGACGATGTTGAGCCAGCCGGAACGCGCCCAGTCGGCCAATTGGGGCGCGAGGGTTTCGGGCGTTTCGGGAAAACCGGTCGGCAACAACGGCTCCGGCAAGCCCGCATTGGGATAGGCGCTGAGATAGATGGGGACGAGGCCGGACAGCTCCTCGATAAACGGCCTCATCTCCTTGGGGCCAAGCGCGCAATTGATGCCGATGCTGAGCAAGGGAAAATGCGAGACCGAATTCCAATAGGCTTCGACGGTCTGGCCGGAGAGGGTCCGGCCGCTTTTGTCCACGATGGTGAAGGAGAGCATCACCGGAACGCGGCGTCTGGTGCCCTCCGCCTTCGGCGGGGCGGCGGACAATGACGCCGGCGCGGTGGCGGCTTGGATTCCCAAATCCTCAAATAACCTGGCGATGGCGAAGAGCGCGGCCTTGGAATTGAGGGAATCGAACACCGTTTCCACCAGCAGCAGGTCCGCCCCGCCCTCGAGCAAAGCGCACGCCTGTTGGTAGTAGGCCTCCACCAATTGATCATAAGTGATGGAGCGGGCGGCGGGATTGCTCACGTCGGCGGAGAGGGAGGCGGTTTTGTTGGTCGGCCCCAAGGCACCGGCGACAAAACAGGTTCGCGCCGGGTTTGCGGCCATCACGGAGTCGGCGGCGGCGCGGGCGTTTTTCGCGCCCGCCACGTTGAATTCGTAGGCGAGGGATTCCATGCCGTAATCGGCCATGGAGATGGTGGTGGAGTTGAAGGTGTTGGTCTCGATGATGTCCGCTCCGGCTTGGAGGTACTGGCGGTGAACCGCCTGCACGATGTCTGGCTGGGTGAGGTTGAGCAGGTCGTTATTGCCCTTGAGGTCGCGCGGCCAGTCCTTGAAACGCTCGCCGCGAAAGCCCTCCTCACTGAGGTTCCAGGTCTGGAGCATGGTGCCCATCGCGCCGTCCAGGATCACGATGCGCTCCCGCAAAAGCTGGAGGAGCGCCGCGGCGCGGTCGGTTGAGTTGAGGCTGTTCTGCTGGACCATGGGGGTCATCATAGCTCAGCCAGACACGGTTGCAAGAGATAAATCAACGTATCCTGATATGAAGATATTAATATTGTTCAAGGCCCAACTTCACTGGCGCAACCCTTGATTCGGCACGATTGACCGCAGATTGGAACAACAGGACGAATTGCGCCAGAGGCGCGGGGCTGAAAAGGGGGTTGCTGGACATTTTTTGCCATTTAGAAGAAGAAGGATATTTTTTTTGGCTATATTTGGCTTTATTTGGCTTTATTTACCTTTATTCACGCACACGGTGGGAGGTCGCAGACGCGGGCTTGGTGGAATGGTTTCACGGGGGTTGACGCTGGGTTGACTTTAACGATAAAGGTGGCGTCTCATTTTCACCGGATGTGGCGGCGACTGGCCACTTGCCCTGGCGTTCGATTTGCCACACCCCTGCCATGCCGGCTACCATAGCATAGTAGGTAAGGGATGTCAAGCTTTTTAATTGATACGATTGATGATTCGAGTTGACTCAAATTAAAAGACACTGGGGGAGCGAAACTGAGAGGAGGCCAAAAGGGTCGTTGACTCATGGGAAAAAGACACCAGGAATTGGTGTGAATGAACATGAGCAAAGAACTGAA
>JBEKOF010000430.1:0-2710 GCA_049522055.1 Verrucomicrobiota bacterium
GCAGAGGGTGTGAACGTGAATGTTGTGGGGGCGAAGTTCCAGCGCCAGACACCGCGCGAAGCCCAGGAGGCCGTGTTTGCTGGCGCAGTAGGCGGACTGGCCCAGGTAGCCTTGGAGGGAGGCGGTGCTGGCGATGTTGATGATGCGGCCGCGGCGGCGCGCGATCATCCCCGGCAACACCTCCCGGGCGATGAGAAACGGGGCGGTGAGGTTGACGCGCAGGAGGCGCTCCCAGCCGGGCAGATCGGTTTCGGCGGCGGGTTTTTCCAGAAATGCGCCGGCATTGTTGACAAGAAAATCCACCGGGCCAAGGCGCCGGATGAGTTCCCGCACCGACGGTGCCACCTGCCCGGAATCGGCCAGGTCACAGGCGACAAATTCGGCGGCCAGGCGGGGTTTGGCGCGGGAGAGCAGGCCGAGCCGCACGCCTTCGCGCGCCAGGGCCTGGGCGATAGCCAGGCCGATGCCGCGGCTGGCGCCGGTGACAATCGCGCGTTTGCCGGTCAACGGCTTCACATCTTCAGGGCGCGTTGACGGTAGGCTTCGTCCGGGCGGCCGGCGATGCGGGCGACGTTGTCCTCGGAGAAAAAGACCGGGCCGCCCAGGAGGGCGGCGCCGACAAAAACTTTGGCCGACTTCTCGGCCATGAGCATGGCGGAGAGAACCGCCTGCCAGGTCGCGCCCAGAGTGATGATGCCGTGGTTCTGCATCAAAATGACGCGCGGCTGGCGCTGGAGCTTTTGGATGAACGCGTCGGTTTCGCGGCGGATGGCCTGGGCGAGCTTGAGGCCCGGATCGGTGTAAGGGACAAAGACGGAGGCGGTGCCGCAACAGACGATCTCGTCGGGAAACATCCGGTGCGCCGCAAAATCGCGCGCCCTGGGCGAGCAGAGAATCTGATTGACACTTGTGGCATGCGTGTGGCCGATGAATTTGATGCCGGGCAGGGAAAGCAGCCAGGCGTGGAAGACCGCTTCGACGGAGGGTTTTTTGGCCTTCTTGTCCACGCGCGAGTCCAGCAGCGCGTCGTCCACCTCCTGGTCGGTCAGGCCCTCCTTGTCGAGCATGGGCAGGAGGGCGGACTGGCGGCACTGGACGACGTCTTCTTCCTTGAGGGCGCCCAGGGAAGTGCCGCTGGCCTTGACGAGAAAAGTTTCCTCGCCCAGGCGAGTGGAGGTGTTGCCTTCGCCGAGCATGGCCAGGCCGCGATCTTCGCGGCCCAGTTCGTGGGAGAGGGTGAGGAGGTCTTGGATGATGGGGTTTTGCATAGTGGATGGTTTAATTCATTTCCTGGCCGCCGGTCACGCTCAAAGCGACGCCGGTGATGTAGGAAGATTGGTCGGAGGCGAGAAAGACGACGGCGTTGCAGACGTCCTCGTAGCTGCAGCCCCGTTTCATGGGCACCTGGTTGATGTAGGCCTGGCGGACATCCTCGACATTTTTTGCGCCGGGGACTTTGCCGGCGCGAAGGTACTGGGCGAAGAGGCCTTTTTCAGGATGGGTCCAGAGCGGGGAGTCCAGGAGATTGCCCGGGCAGACGGCGTTGCAGCGGACGTGGAATGGGGCCATTTCCAGGGCCACGCTCTGGGTGTGGCCGACGCCGCCAAATTTGCTGGCGGCGTAGGCGGAGTTGGCCGCGCTGCCTTTTTTGCCGGATTTGGAATTGATGTTGATAATCGAGCCGCTGCGCTGCTTTTTCATGGCGCGGCAGGCGTGCTTGGTGACCAGAAAGTAGCCGAAAAGGTTCACGTTCATCACCGCCCGCCATTTCTCGGCGTCGGCCTCGGTGATCGGTTCGGCGATGAGAATGGCGGCGTTGGCCACGACAATGTCCACGCGCCCGAATTCCTGGATCGTCCGCTCAAAGAGCATCTTTACGTCCGCTTCCTGGGTCACATCCACTTTCACGCCGAGGACGCGGCTGCCGGTATCCTTGGCGATAGCGGCAGCGGTGGCGAGAACGCCGGTTTCGTTGACGTCGGCGATGACCAGGCGGCAGCCTTCGCGGGCGAGGCGCTGGGAGATGGCCTGCCCCAGGCCTTGCGCGCCGCCGGTGACGATGGCGACCTGGTCTGTCAATGGCGCGCTCATGATCTGGGGAATTGCCGGACCAGGGCGTCTTCCGAGGGCTTGTTCCAATGGCCGTCTGTGAGCGTCTCCTGCCCGGCCAGTTCCCTGAGGGCGGTGAGTTTGAGGCCGCGGCAGGAGGGATAGACGACGATCTTGCCAGGCATGAGGTTCTTCTCCACGGCGCGGATGCCCTCAATGGCGCCGTCCAGCCCGGCCACGGCGGCGACGGAGAGATTGGTGTCGAGTTGGCGGGAGACGACTTTGCGGAGCACCAGCTTCATATCGTCCAGCGTCGAACCGCTGGTGCCGATGAAGTAGAGTTGCTTTTGGATATAGGCGTCGAGATCAATTTCGGCGGTTTTGTCGGCGGGGATGCCGGCAAAAATGTTGATGATGGCCCCGGGGGCGGCGTCCTGGACGGCTTGGGCGACCAGGGCGGGAACCGGGGCCATGAGGACGATGTAATTGAACTTGTCGGGGAGTTTTTCCTTGGAGGGATTGTAGGGGCGCAGGGTAAGCTTGTTCCTGGCGGCCAGGGGTCCGGCCAGTTTTTGCAGCACGGCCAGACGATCATCGCTCAGGTCTCCGGCGAAGACGGCGACACCGGCGACGCCCTGGCAAAGGTCGCGGATGACGTGCA
>JBEKOF010000431.1:0-2692 GCA_049522055.1 Verrucomicrobiota bacterium
ATTGACATGCATACCGGGCAAAATACCCGGTGTTCAAAAAAGCGGACAGGTTTGAGTCCGCACCCTGCCGAGCCTCAAAACCCAGAAAATACCCAGAACTATCGAGGTAAAATTAGACCGTTTTTGTTGACTCTATGTCAGGAGTTCTGGAATCAGCGTGATCATCGCCCACAATGCGCAGGACGAGGATGCCCGCAACGTCCGGCTGGAAGGGTTTCGGAGGGATCAAATTGTGAATCTTGATCACAATGACCGCAAGTGCGACGCACGCAATGACGCAGATCCACTTTTTGAGGAGCTTCTTTCTTTCGATCTTTTTCGCGTCCAGCCATTTCCAGCCGCCCAACGCGAAAACTGCGCAAATGATGACCACCCAAGCATCAAGGCCTTGCACTTCCGCCAGCACCCATTTCAAAATCTCCATAGGGAGCTCCATACCGGCTGCAATCTTAAATCGTGAGCCTGTTTCAATCAACCAATTAATCTCTTGCCAAGTCGAATCGCGATCGCGGTAGGGACACCGGTTGCCCAGCGCCCCTACCGCGATCCCCTCCGAGAGACAACGCAATTCGACCAAAACCGCCCAATGGTTCCCATCGCCCTGCCCAAACCGGCCAACAGATAATCCGGCGTAAAAAAACTCCCGCCGGTGTCAGATCATCATCTCACTCCATCTCCGGCTTGCGGGCCAAAATGGTCGTCTTGAACAACGGTTCCCTCGGCTTCGTCGGACGGGCCTCGGAAAGAAATGCCGCGAACTGCTCGTTGGTCACCGGGATGCTTTTAGACCCTTTACTAAATATGACAAAATCACGAACTGACCCGAATGGCCCTCTTTGGAGCGCCCAAACATCAAGGCGAACAGGAGCGGAGTCAGGCGATGGCTCGATCGAATACAGGCCATAGATCACGCAAGGTCGAAGCGATCAAGGTTCATCACCTTATTCCAGGCCGCGGCAAAGTCGTGGACAAACTTCTTCTCAGCGTCGGAACTTCCGTAGACTTCAGCCATGGCGCGGAGTTGGGAGTTTGAACCGAAGACAAGATCCACACGCGTGCCGGTCCACTTGAGGGCACCCGTTTTGCGATCGCGGCCTTCAAAGACATCCGTGTCTTTCGAGACCGGCTTCCACTCCGTGCCCATGTCGAGCAGGTTCACGAAGAAGTCGTTGGTCAGCGCTTCCGGTCGCTTGGTTAAGACGCCGTGTTGGGCCCCTCCGAAGTTGGTCCGCAGGACGCGCATGCCGCCCACGAGTACCGTCATTTCAGGCGCGGTCAGGGTCAGCAATTGTGCCTTGTCTATCAGCAGCGCCTCGGCCGACACGGTGTATTTGCCCTTGAGGTAATTGCGGAAGCCGTCCGCGATAGGCTCGAGCACGGCAAAGGAGGCCGCATCGGTTTGCTCCGCCGAGGCATCCATGCGTCCCGGCGTGAAAGGGACCGTGACCTTGTGCCCGGCGTTCTTCGCCGCTTGTTCGATGCCGGCGCAGCCGCCCAAAACGATCAGGTCCGCCATCGAGACCTTCTTGCCGCCTTTGGCCGTCTTGTTGAATGCGCTCTGGATACCGCCGAGTGTCTTGAGCACCTTGGCCAACTGTTTCGGCTGGTTGACTTCCCAATCCTTCTGCGGTGTCAGGCGAATACGGGCACCGTTCCCGCCGCCGCGCTTGTCGGAGGCACGGAATGTGGACGCCGACGCCCACGCGGTGGAAACCAGTTGCGAGACGGACAGGCCGGACGCCAGAATTTTGTCCTTGAGCGAGGCGAGGTCCTTCGCACCGATCAATTTGTGGTTCACCGCGGGAATGGGGTCCTGCCAGATGAGTTCTTCTGCGGGAACTTCCGGCCCGAGGTAGCGCGCGCGCGGACCCATGTCGCGGTGCGTCAGCTTGAACCACGCCCGGGCGAACGCGTCGGCCAACTGACCGGGATTGGCCAGGAAGCGCCTCGATATTTTTTCGTAGGCAGGGTCGAAGCGCAGGGCCAGGTCGGTGGTCAGCATGGAAGGGGCGATACGCTTTGAAGCATCCTGCGCGGCGGGCACGGTGTCGGCACCGGTGCCATTCTTCGGTCTCCACTGGTTGGCGCCAGCCGGGCTTTTGGTGAGTTCCCATTCGTACCCGAACAGGTTTTGCAAGAAATTATTACTCCACTTCGTCGGCGTGGTGGTCCAGGTGACTTCCAGACCGCTGGTGATCGCGTCGGCGCCTTTGCCGGTGCCGAAGCTGCTCTTCCAGCCCAGGCCCTGCTCTTCGAGGCCGGCCGCCTCGGGCGCAGGACCCACATTGGACGCCGGGCCGGCGCCATGGGTCTTGCCGAAGGTGTGGCCGCCGGCGATGAGCGCCACCGTCTCCTCGTCGTTCATCGCCATGCGGGCGAAGGTCTCGCGGATGTCGCGCGCCGCAGCAATTGGATCGGGTTTGCCGTTGGGGCCTTCCGGGTTGACGTAAATCAGCCCCATCTGCACGGCCGCGAGCGGATTTTCGAGGTCCCGGTCGCCGGAATAGCGCTTGTCATCCAGCCAGGTGGTTTCCTTGCCCCAATAGACGTCCTGATCCGGCTCCCAGACGTCCTCGCGACCGCCTCCGAAACCGAACGTTTTGAAGCCCATCGTTTCCAGCGCGACGTTCCCCGTTAGGATCATCAGGTCGGCCCATGAAATCTTCCGGCCATACTTCTGCTTGATCGGCCA
>JBEKOF010000432.1:0-2686 GCA_049522055.1 Verrucomicrobiota bacterium
TGTCGTGTGACAGGAAAAACTCTCCCAGCCAAGTTCTCTATTTTCCTATGGGATGGCTGTGACAAATTCTCAATGACCAATTCTCAATCCAAAGGTCCGGGATCCTAAATCGCTTCTTCGCCGACAGGAGTCACCCAAAAAAGTGTAATGCACCTTGGCGGTGGTGCGTTTGATTTTTTTTGTTGTATTTCCTGATCTTAATCATAAATCATGGAGGATACTTATGACGCGACGAAAAATCCCGGCTGCGCCGGCCTTGCTCGGCCTGCTGTTGTTTCCGTGCGCCGCCTGCCTGGCGGGGCATTACACCAACTTCATTGTGTCGGTCTATGGGGTGGGCCGGTCGGCGGACCCGGCGCAGTGGGCGAACATGACCAACCAGTTGCCGATAGACAAGGTGTATATCGAAGTGCAGCGGGACCGGAATATGACGAGCGAAGAGAATTTGGAGAGCGCGAAGAAGTTTTACCTGGACATGGGGGTGCAGGTCGCGGGCGGGATGGCGCTGTCGGCCAGCACGGCCGGGGGGCAGTTCCGGTCCTTCTGCTACACCGATCCGAGCGACCGGGATTTTATCAAGGGCGCGGCGCAGCGGGCGGCGCGGCATTTCGATGAAGTGATCCAGGACGATTTCTTTTTCGTGACGACGAAGTATGATTCGGACATCGCGGCCAAAGGGGAGCGGAGCTGGACGCAGTTCCGGCTGGATCTGATGCGGGACGCGGCGAAGAATTTGCTGGTGGGACCGGCGCGGGAAGTGAATCCGAAAGTGAAGATGGTGATCAAGTTTCCGAATTGGTATGAGCATTTCCAGGGTTTGGGCTACGATCTGGACCAGGAGCCGAAGATATTCGACGGCATCTTCACCGGGACCGAGACGCGCGATCCGGATATCACGGACCAGAATCTGCAGGCCTACGAGAGCTATCTGATCATCCGCTACTTCGAGAACATCGCGCCGGGGCGCAACGGCGGGGGCTGGGTGGACACAGGGAGCCTGAGGTATTCAGACCGGTTTGCGGAGCAGTTGGTGGACACGGTGTTGGCCAAAGCGCCGGAGATGCTGCTCTTCGGGGGCGGGAGCGTGACGGGGCAGGCCCGCGCCGGGGACCGCGCGGCCTGGCAGGACCAGCACACGAGTTTCGATTTCAACGCGCTGCAGCCATCGCCGCCGTCCGGCGCCGGCGGCAATGGGGGCGTGACGTGGGGCCGGATCGCGGGAGACGCGTTGACCAAGGCCGACGCCTTCCTGGGCAAGCTGGGCAAGCCCATTGGCATCCAAAGCTACAAACCGTACCAATCCACGGGCGAAGATTTTCTGCACGATTATCTTGGGATGATCGGCATCCCGATTGACCTGTATCCATATTTTCCGACCAACGCGAACCTGATCCTGCTGACGGAGTGCGCGAAGTTTGACCCGGAGATCGTCGCCAAAATCAAGGCGCAGTTGGTGGCCGGCAAATCGGTGGTGATCACCAGCGGCTTGTTGCGCGCGCTGCAAGACAAGGGGATAGAGGACATCGCGGAGATTGAGTATTCGGATCACAAGGTGATGGCGCACGAGTATGCCAGCCTCTCCGGGGCCGGGAACGGCACGGCGCTGGCGGCGGAGAAGGAGCAGGACGTGCTTTTCCCGGAGGTTTTTTTCCTGACCAACGACTCGTGGGCGCTGCTGCGGGCGATGGCCAATGGGCGGGGGTATCCGCTGCTGCTGATGAACCGGTATGGCAAAGGCGTGCTCTACGTCTGGACCATTCCGGAAAACTTCAACGATCTTTACCGCCTGCCGCAGAACGTCCTCAGCACAGTCAAGAATTATGTCATGGCCGGCTTTCCCATCCGGCTGGACGGCCCCGACCATGTGGCTTTGTTTGCCTACGACAACAACACGTGCGTGGTGGAATCGTATCTGCCCGCGGCGAGCGAGGTGAAAGTTTCCGTGGCGCCCGAGTTCACCAAACTGCGCGACCTGGTCACCGGGGAGGTGATTCCGGTCCAGCCGCGGCCGACCGACGCCGGGCGCGGACGAGGACGGGGAGGCGGCCCGCAAGGCGGGGACCGGCGGGCGGTCTTCAACGTCCATCTGCTGCCGCACAGCTACAGCGCGTTCATCGCCGAGCCGTGAGGGCATCCCGGCGCTGGGGCTTGGGGACGGCGATAGAACGCAAAACAGAAAAACGGCTTAATTGTTGCGCGCCAGCCGCGTGGTTGCGCCGGGGCGGCCACCCCAAGCACTTGACTTAAATTGGAGCAAGTGCGAGCGGTGGAGGAAGGGCGGGAAAGCCAGGGCAGCACGCCACGCCGCCTGTGGTGACATCAGCCAGGGCAACAGCATTTTAAATCCGATGTTTTTTCCTCTCGCCGTTTTTTCTCGACACCTGGGCTTGGCTTGCTAAAATTGCGCCGCCCGCATTGAAGGACAGCAATGCGGGCGGCGTAATTTTTTCTCTTCGAGAATCGGGTGGCGGCTTTTAGAGCATTTGCAAAAATGATGTAGCGTTGCTGAAAAGATGGCGTCTGCTGGTGTGGACGCCAACGTCGCTACACTATTTATTGAAATGCTCTAGAGCATTTCAATAAATAGTGTAGCCATTTTAGAGAAGTGTGGTATGGTCTGTCCATGCGAACGCTTTCTTTGGATCTCCGTGAACGAATCCTTGTTTCCTACGACCGTGGCGAGGGC
>JBEKOF010000433.1:0-2665 GCA_049522055.1 Verrucomicrobiota bacterium
CCTGGAGGAGCGATTGCGGAGTGGGTTTGGAATCCATGGCCGGAAGTATATGTGTATGGCATATGCAAAGGCAACAAAAAAAGAGCGAAAAATCAAAATTGAAGAATTCTGTCCTGCACCCGATGTAGTGTGGGGGCCGTGAAATCGGGACCGCCGGGGAGATTCATGAAGGTCGCGCCCGCGTCCCCGCTGGCGGTCTGGAATTGATCCGGCACGAAACTTTTTCCAAGCATCGGATTGGCCACGAGCATGACGCGCCCGCCGACCGAGGCCATGAACATCCCGGCGTGATGGTCGGGGGCCTCGTCAAGCAGAATGACGGGGCGCTTGACTTGACTGGCGAGCATGGCCAGGAATTCCAGGCGGCTGCCCACGGTGTGCTGCACGTTGCGCGCCAAAACGCGCGGCGCCACAAACACGTTGTCGCTGTCCGAGAGAAAATCGCCGCCGTCAAAATAAAGTTCGGCGCGGACGGCCCTGGCCGCGGGTCCCAGGGCGGCGGCGATGTCCTGCCCCACCCGCTCGTCGCCCGCGCGCGCGGGCCAGATTTCCTCCGCGGTTTCGCCGCGGGGACTCCAGAGCGTCGGCGCGCCCGACGCGGAAGCCGGGGTCAAGAGCACCCAGCGGTCGCGCGACCAGGCAGTGATGGGATGATGGGTGAGAATCGGGGCGAGGCGGCATCGGAGACGGCCCGCCAGGGAGACGAAATCCTCGAAGGCAGGACGGTCGGGACAGACGACATGCACGGTGACATCGGGATCCAGGGCACCCAGGAAATCGCGGTAAACGGCGGCGACCATTTCCCTGGCCGAAGGCTCGTATTGAATCACCAGTTCGCGCATCCGGCCATCGCACTCGGAAAGAATCGGCCCAGAGGCAGTTGCCTGATTGGGACTGTGGTCTGTCAAGGCCAGGACGGCGAACCCAGCGACCAGCCCGATGACCGCGCCCAGAGCTGTCTGCCAGCGGAACATGGGAGTCGGGTCTATCGGGAGGCCGCAATCACCGCAGCCTGGGCGGTGGGCGCGTCGGCGTTGGCCGGACTGGCTGGCGGCGGGGCGGTGGAAAACCGCAGCGCGACAATGCCCGGTTGGCCGTCCGGCCTCAACGGGCCCGCGGAGACAATCCCCGGATTGGCGGCGGCCGTTGCCTTGCCGGCCTGGCCCACTTGGGACAAAGAAACGGAAATGGAGCTGTTGGCGGGCAGCTTGGCGCGGGTGGCCAGGGTGAGGAGTTTGGTTTCGTTGGGACCGAGTGTCAGGTCGAGCTGTTGCTGCCATAAAACAGAGGGCATCACTGGCGTGCGCGAAAGCCGGCTGACCGGCCCCAGGGCTGACAGGGCCACACAAATGGAAAGCTCGGAAGGTTGGTTGAGCGTGTTGACCGAGCGGAGTTCAAAATCAGGTTGATCGCCCGCCTTGAACACACGGCCATTGGCGGGCGAGAGAGTCACCTCAATGCCGTTGGCGGCGAGCTTGGGTTTGGCGATGGTGGGCGAGAGGAGAGCCGGGTCGTTGCCAGAGACCAGCGGGCTGGCGTGAAAGGCGACTGTGAGCGTGGCTGTTGCCAGGGCCGCGGTGACGATTGTGAGAATGTCTTTTGTCTTCATGTCCCATTAGACGCAAGCGCCGCGAAATTGCTCCCGAAAACAAAATTTCAAATTAAGGCATTACCGGCGCGGGGGAGTATTTGCTGATGATATAATCCCTGACTAAAATGCCGGAGGGTTTGAGCATGTCATCGGTCCAGGGGCCGGTGGGGCTGGCGCCGGGGCGAAAGGCGGCGGAGGTTTCGCCCAGGGCCGCGACGGACCAGTTAGCGGAACCGACACAATTGGCATCCAGCCAGGCCCACCATAATTTGGTTTCGGCGGGATCGAATGCGCCGCCGCCGGAGGCGGAGCTGGCGCCGTATTCGGTGGCAAAAAGAGCGACGCCGTTTTTGAGCGCTTCGGCGCCGTTGTCGCGCAGGGACTGGCGATGAGTGGCGGCGTAGAAGTGTATGGAATAGGCGATGTTGGTGGAACTGGTGATGGGATCGCGGGAGGCTTCGGCGCATTGCTGGTCCCAGTTTCTGCTGCCGCAGATGATGATATTGACAGGGTCAATGGCGCGTATGGTGGCGATGATGGCTTGATGATAGGCCTTGATGACAGGCCAGGACTCGCGCACGGGTTCGTTCCACGGTTCGTACATGATATTGGGAGTGTTTCTGTAGGCGGCGGCCAGGGTGGAGAAAAAGGCCTGGGCCGAGGGGACATCGTTTTGAGCGCCGCCCATGGAATGCCAGTCAATGATGGCGTAGATGCCATTGGAAATGCAGGCATCCATGACGGTCCTGACCTTGTTGATTTCATTGGTGGGATTTCTCTTGTAGGCGCCCGGGAGGATGGCGATGCGAATGACGGTGCATTTCCAGTCCTGGGCAAGGTGGTTGATGGCGCCGGCGTTGAAGAATTGCGTCCCCTGGGCGGCCCAGCAGTAGAGGGACATGCCATGCAGAGTGATGGGACTGCCATTTTTGTCAACAATTTTGTTTCCCTTGACGCTGAGCCTGCCGTGAGCGGCGACAAATGTGCGCGGCCCGTGTTTGCCTGTCTGGCAGCTCACGGAAACCAACGCCAAGAAGGCAAAGGCAATCAAAGCCATCCTTGAAAAAGCGCGCA
>JBEKOF010000434.1:0-2657 GCA_049522055.1 Verrucomicrobiota bacterium
ATTTTACTTGACAATATGACGGTGGAGCAGCTTGGCGCGGCGGTGCGGCAGGTTGCCGGCCGGGCGAAAACCGAGGCCAGCGGCGGGGTCAGCCTGTCCACGGCGCGGGCCATCGCCGGGACGGGGGTGGATTACATTTCGGTGGGGGCGCTGACGCATTCGGCGCCCGCCGCCGATATCGCCCTGGATATTATTATGGACACAGGTGAAACCGATGACCGTTGACGCGCATATCTTGTCGGCATTGCGGGCGTCGCCCGGCGGGTCGGCGTCCGGGGCGGAGCTTTCGCGCGAGCTGGGCATCACCCGCACGGCGATCTGGGCGCGGATCGGGGAATTGCGGGCGCTGGGCTACGATATTGAGGCCAGCCCGCATCTGGGTTACCGGTTGTTGAGCTGCCCCGACCTGCTCCATGCCGACGATCTGCATTCGCGACTTGGGGCAACCCGTGTCATTGGGAGGGATATCCGGGTGTTTGAGCGAACGACCTCCACCAATGACATCATGGCGCGGCTGGCGCGGGACGGGATGAAGGAAGGGGCAGTGGTGTTTGCCGAATCGCAAAGCCGGGGCCGCGGCCGGCTGGGGCGGCAGTGGATTTCGCCGGCGCGCCAAGGGCTGTGGTTTTCCATTTTGCTGCGCCCGGATCTGCCGCCGCAATCGGCGACGCAGGTGATGGTCGCTGCCGCCGCGGCGCTGGTCCGCGCCCTGGCGCCGCTGCTCGGGAGGGCGCCGGAGATCAAATGGCCCAATGACATTTTGATTCGCGGCAAGAAGGTCGCGGGCATCCTGACGGAGCTGACGGCGGAACTGGATCAGATCAAGGAAATCGTGCTGGGCATCGGGGTGGATGTGAATCTGGACGCCTCCGGGTTTCCAGCCGGCCTGCGCAACCTGGCCACCTCCTTGAAAATCGAGTGTGGGCGGACCATTGACCGCGCCGAACTGGCGGTGATGATCCTGCGCGAGCTGGATTGTGATTATCAACGGATCCAAAACAGCCAATTTGAACTGGTCGCCGAAGAATGGCGCGAGCATTGCACCACCTTGGGGCGGGATGTGGCCATCCGCGTAGGGGAGCGGGTCGTGCGGGGCCGGGCGGAATCGCTGGACGCCGACGGGGCGCTGCTGTTGCGCACGGAGCATGGGCTGCTGGAGCGGATCATCGGCGGGGACGTGACGCTGGATAAGGATTGAAACAAATAGTGATATTCTTTCGATAAAAGGTTGACAGGGGGAGAAGTTCGTGTAATGCTTTCACTTACAATGAATAAGGTGAATCCCTTACTGAGGGGCGATGGCTTGAGTTTCTTGCAGTAATAAGCGACGCAAGATATGAAGAGGAGACAATTTCCTGCCGCCAATGGCCCAGCAAGAGGTCGAATGCCCCGGTTTGGAGGCTTGCGTTCCGCCTTGGGGATAGTGTTCAATCCGCGTAATTTCCTGGAAATACCGCGGTTGTTGGGGGAGGGGCCGGGTCCGGTCATCCGCCTGTTTGTTCAGGCGCATAACTCGGCGGAAATCACGCGCTTGCTCCAGAAGGGAGCGACGGTCAATTTTGTCACCTCTTTTCCCCGTTCGGGCAACACCTGGGCGCGGCATCTGCTGACGGACGTTTTTTTGCAAAACTGCGGCATGGAAACGGGCACGGAACTGCCGGTGCATCCGGACCGGGTGATCCCGGATTTTTACTGTGATTGGATAACCCTGCAGGACGTGATGATTCCGACATCGGGAATCTACGTCAAAACCCACGATTTGTTCGAGCGGCTGAAGAAGAGGTTCAACCTCCCGGCGCTCCACCACTGCAAGCAGGTGTATCTCTACCGCGCTCCCGAGGATGCCTTGGTGTCACTTTACCACTTCTACGAGGGATACAAGTATATGAAACCCAGGATCGCCGGGGGGATTGACGCGTTTTGTCTGGGGCAACTGGCCGGGTGGGAAGCGCATCTGGCCAGCTATTTGGGCGCGGCGGACGAGGGTCTTGAGGTGTTTTTTGTGCCCTACGAGCTTCTCCTGCAATACCCGACGGAGATTTTGAGCAACCTGCTGCGCTGGCTGGGAAACCCGCATGACAGCGTGACAGTGGATCGCGCCGTTTCCAACATGCAATTCAACAAACTGCAAGCCCTTGAAGCGCGCTCCGCGTTCAACGAGGAGGTCGTGTTTTTCCGGAGGGGCTGCAAAGGGACCGGGCGGGCGGAGCTGCAAGCCGCGACGATGGAGCAAATCCAGGAAAGAGCCTCGGATCTGCTTGCGCGCGCCAACAATCGGGTGCTGCTGCAACAGTCGCTCCAGCGCGATCCCGCGCCCAGCAAGACCTGCCAGATTCGCTGGCGGGCCGCGATGGACTACAAACGGTCCAAGGGGCTGCCTTCGGTGCCGAGCCTTCAAAAAACTTAACCCCGCCGTCCTGTTGTGGCATGGAACCGCGCCGGCAAACCGGACTAGGAGCAATCGGCCATGATTTCTGAATCTGCCGGCCATTGATATGCGCGGCGCACCCAACGGCAAGAAAGAGAACGGGCGCGGTCCCAATGGGTTGCTGTTGCTGGCGGCGATCCTCGGCGCGGCCCTGGCAGTGTTGTTCTACCGGAGTTTCGTGCCGCATCAGGTTCTTTTCGACAACGACGGCCCGTTGGGCGCGATCATG
>JBEKOF010000435.1:0-2647 GCA_049522055.1 Verrucomicrobiota bacterium
GTGCCCTCGCCACGGTCGTAGGAAACAAGGATTCGTTCACGGAGATCCAAAGAAAGCGTTCGCATGGACAGACCATACCACACTTCTCTAAAATGGCTACACTATTTATTGAAATGCTCTAATGTCCCCAAAACCGGCCTAAATCTCCTGTGAATAACTTCTATGAAAAAGCAATTTACAAGCCAGAGAACAACTTCCGCGGCAAATTAATTTTCGGTTGCGGCTTTGCCGCCCTGTACCACTGTAAGAAAAATCACGCATATCCGACAAGATTTTCCGAATCGCCTCCCCGAAAGACAAATGAGAAATGCTCAATGACAAATTCTCAATTCAGACTCATCCCTTTGGTTGCGGCTTTGCGGCTTTGCGACTTTGCGTTGAAATGTCTTTCATATCCGTGAAATCAGTGAAATCCGTGGTCCATTTCCTTCGGTTGCGGCTGGCCGCTCTGGACCATCCGTGGTTCAATTCTTTCCCGGATATTCCCACACCCAGTCCCCTTGCAGGACGTCCTGCCGCGGCGGTTTGGCTTTCGTCGCCGCCACGATCCCTCCGTCGTCCTTTTCGTTCCAGCCGACCGAATACAGCACGAACCGCCCATCCTCCGTCCGCCGGTATTTCATCGGCTGCCCGTTGATGATGTCGTGCGGCAGCCGGGCCGCGAAGCAGGGGACAAGATCGTTGAGCGCGTCTGGATAACGCCCTTCCGCCAGCCGATACCGTTCCAGGGCGCAAGAGATCATCGCCATATCCACTTCGCTTTGCGCGAAGGCGGTTTTCTGTGCCACACGCGAGAACGCTGGCAACATCATCTTGGCCATGATCGAATGTTGGAAGAAGGCGTGGAGACCGCTCCCTTCCGAAACTTGGAAACGCGCATCGCACGCTTGACTGACGCTTGGGTTGATTTCCCGCGCTGCAACGTCAATTCGTGGCAACACAGTGGCCTGGAACATCCGGTTGATATTGAGCTGTTCAAGACGTCCCCAGGGAAACAACCCCGGAAATACCCCCGACAAAACTTCTCCCCGGTCGAACATCTGATTCGACCAAATATCCCGTTCTCCATACAACCCCAGAACGGTTGAGGCGATCAAATCGGTCCTTTGCAGGCGTTCCTGCAAAACTCCAAGCTGCGCCTCCGACCAGCGGTGCTCCGCCAGACCCTCCCCCACCGGTTGCAGCAATATCGCGGCGCCCGCATACCGCACCAACTGCGAAATAATCGCCGGCTCCTCCTTCAGCCCGTCATCCACGCGAAACATCACCTCAATGTCCTTCAGGGCCTGCTCGCTCCGGCCCCGCGCCATTTCCGCCTCGGCGTGCAATGAGAGCACCTGGTAAACCCCCTTGATTGCGGCCAGATGCTGCACCAGGGCCTCGAGGACTTGCGGATTGGCTATCTCCTCGTAAGGAATGTTAAACCGGCAATAAGGCCGCTGGCTGGCGGACTCCAGTTCCGCCAGCGTCGCTTCGCACGACTTCATATTGTCAAGTATAATTGAAGCCGCCTCCGCGGGGTCCGTGATTTGCGCCGCCGTTCCGTCCGCGTTGGTCCCTTGGATCGCTGCCGCCCACCCGGTCAAATCCGCCGCCATTCCGCAGTTCCATCCCAGGGGACGAGGCGCCCGTTTGACTTCACGATCGTACCAAACCGGCCTGAGATTCGTGCCGCGCTCCACGTTTCCTGTCGTCTCTTCAACTAGACGGCCATTGACCATTTTTGTGGTCGTCACGATTGGCTGACGCAGTATCTCGGGCGGCAGATTGAAATACAGCGCGAAATACGGCGTCATGCCAAAATTCTGGTCGTCGGGAACCTTGGGCGGGATCAGGCGGGCGGCGTCAAAATGTTCGCCCTTGGCTTCCATTTCCCGCTTATAGCTATTCCAGGCATGCGCAGAGCGCCATTCCTCCTCCGCCACCAACAATGCCACAAAGGTGACCAACGCCGCCAGCGTGAATAAAAGCCGGCGGATAAATTTCTTCAATCTGGAGGGTTTGGGTTGGGGAGCTTCCATAGTGGTGAATCGTTAACCGACAAGTTGTTTCAGGGGCCGTTCGCTGCGCGGCTTTGGCGACGCCGGCAGGGCGGGGAACGACGCGTCGTTTTCCATCGAACCGAGCAGTTGCGCCATCATCAGGGTTCGTTGCTGCATGATGGCGATGGATTGCCTTGTCTGCCCGTAGGGATTGCGGGCCAACCGCGGGCCATCCGCCGCGGTGAAATGGAGAAGGAGAATCACGGCCCATGCCGCCGCCAGCCCCGCCCAGGCTCGCGGATGCGGCCACAGCCACGAAGAGAGTCCCCCGCCCGAACGCCAGGGGCGGGCGGCGATGGCGGCAGGAGGCGAACTGGCGGCGGCCGCCAGGATTTCCGCCCGCCACTGCCGGGGCGGTTCGCGCATCGTCTGGCGTTCCAGTTGATTTTCAAAGTCGGCGCTCATTTGATTTCGTCATAGAGGGGACGCAGCCGGTCGCGCAATTTGTCTATTCCGTAGCGGTAACGGCTGGCCGCCGTGTTGAGGGGGATTTCCAGCGTTTGGGCGATGTCGGAAAAAGTCAGCTTCTCCCAAAGTTTCAAATGCGCCACCGCCCGCTGCTCGGCGGGCAATTCCCCGAGGGCCTCCGCCAGTTTCTCCCGGAA
>JBEKOF010000436.1:0-2647 GCA_049522055.1 Verrucomicrobiota bacterium
GGCACGGACCCCCGCCGACTTAATTGCCGCCATCGGCCGGGCTCTGGCCAGCGTCACGCCCCAAGACGCCTTGGGCTGGTTTGTCTCATGCAGCTACAGTTTTTGTTGAAACGCTCTAGACGATACAGGGTGGTGCATGTCCACAACATGCCGGATTTTTTGGTGTTCAGCGCCTGGCTGCCTCGCCTGAGGGGGGCAAAGGTCGTGTTGGATTTGCACGACCCGATGCCGGAGATATTCGCCTCGATGTATGGCCTCCCACCGGACCACTTTGCGCCATGGCTATTGAGACGAATTGAAAATTGGAGCACGGGGTTTGCGGATCTGGTGGTGACACCCAATCTGGCGTTCAAGGAACTTTTTGCCTCGCGCGGTTGTTCCGCAAACAAGATAGAAATTGTGATGAACACTCCGGACACGGGGATTTTCCATAAGCCCATGACTGTCCCGGCTTCCGCGGCGTCCGGGGTCCGGCCCTTCAAGCTGATGTACCACGGCCTGTTGGTGGAGCGCCACGGGATGGATCTGGCCATTCAAGCGATGGCTTGTTTGCGTCCCCGGATTCCGCAGACTGAGATGCACCTTTACGGGGAGCAGACGCAATTCATGACCTGGCTCATGGGGCAGGTGAGCCAATGGAAGTTGGAGGAGGCGGTTCATTACCATGGGTACAAACCGTTGCCGGAGATTGCCGAAGCCATTGCCTCGATAGACCTGGGTGTGATTCCCAACCGGCTGAACTCATTTACCCGGATCAACCTGCCCACGCGCATCTTTGAATACCTAGCCATGAGCAAGCCGGTGATCGCGCCGCGCACCAAAGGCATTACAGACTATTTCAAGGACGATGAGATCATCTATTTTGAGCCGGGAAATGCGGACGATTTGGCGCGGAAAATGGAGTGGGTTTATCAGCATCCGGCCGAGACCCGGTCCGTCGTGAAACGCGGGCGAAAGGTCTATGAGAAATACTCCTGGGAGCTGGAACGAAGCCGCTGGACCGGCTTGGTCAATGGGTTGGGGCCGAGGCGGGTTGCCGCGGCCGCCCGAGGTTAGGAAAACCGTCAATTCCAAACGCCAGTGCCTAATCCAAGGCAGCACGCATGCCTGGCAGGCAGGCAGAATTCAGTCGCCAGCCGTGACATGGGTGTGGTACTGTTTGGACGACACGAAGGAACCAATGAACATCCGCAAAGCTGTCATCACTGCCGCTGGGCCGGGTCAGCGGACATTGCCTCTGCAAACCCTCGTTGACCGCGACGGGAAAGCCAAGACGGCGCTGGAGATTATTGTTGAGGAGGCGCTTAATTCGGGCGCGGAGGAAATCTGCGTGGTGGTCCATCCGGGGGATGCGGACACCTATCGCGCAGCCGCCGGGCCGCACGGAAAGCGATTGCGGTTTGTGGAGCAGAGTGAACCGCTTGGCTACGGCCATGCCGTCTGGTGCGCGCGAATTTTCACCGGATCCGAGCCATTTCTGCTGCTGGTGGGAGATCATCTTTATCTGAGCCGTGAAAACCGCAGTTGCGGGCGGCAATTGGTGGAGATGGCCGCAGCCGAGGCGTGCGCCGTCTCCGCCGTGCAGGCCACGCACGAAAGCAAGCTGCCCTATTATGGTGTGGCGGGCGGGCGGCTGGCGGAGAACCGCAAGGGACTTTACCTCATTTCCGAGGTGCTGGAGAAGCCGACCCCGACGGTTGCGGAGCAACGCCTTATCGTCCCCGGCTTGCGCGCGGGCCACTATCTTTGTCTTTTTGGGATGCACGTGTTGACGCCGACGGTGATGGATTTGCTCGGCTCCGATGTGGCCGTCGGCCAGACATCCAGCTTGAGTCGTTCTCTGGCCAGGCTGGCAGAGCGGGAGCGTTATCTTGCCAGCGAGTTGCTGGGGCGCCGTTTTGACATCGGCTTGAAATACGGCTTGCTCACGGCGCAACTGGCGCTGGCGTTGAGCAGCCCGGCCCGGCCGGAAGTACTGGCCGGACTGGTTGAACTGCTGGCCCAGGAAGGGCAATGACCGTCCGTACGGAAGCAACTCTCCACACGCATGGCCAGCCCGCTCATCGAAATCATCACCTCGGCGGAGTCTGGAATTCGCAACCAGTCCCTCGACGCCCTGTGCCTGCGCGCCCCGGCGGCGGAACTGCTCGCCGCCTGCGCAGGACTGGAAGACTTTCGCCGCCGAAGCGATAATCTTTACGAGCGCGTGCGCGCGCTGTTTTTCCTGTACGCGATTCACCGTTTTCATCTGCCGGGCAAATTGCCGGCGGGCGAGGAGGGCAAGATCCCGTTCAAGGGATTCGAACATCTGCTCCAGCGCCGGTTTGAAGAAGCCCTGGTCCAGTTTCTTGCCGCGCAGAAAAACTGCGGTCCCAGCGACGCCATTTCCAGCGCGCTGGCCAGCGTCTATCAACGCATCGGCTTTCAGACACTGGCCGACCAGGTGCGGCGCAGCGTGCGTTCGGTGCGGGGCAACCAATGGATGTTCCGCATGGGCCATCCGGCGGATCATCCGCTGCGCGTGCGCCCTGAACTTCTGCAGTGTGGGGCCGACGGCGCCTATCCTGTGCTGCGAGAACGCACGCCGGTGCGGATGGATTTGAGCCACTCAGGCTGGAGCGATATTTTCTTTCTCGGCATGGATTTT
>JBEKOF010000437.1:0-2645 GCA_049522055.1 Verrucomicrobiota bacterium
CCCGGCGCATACGACCACCTTTCCGCAATCCATCGGCCTGGCCGAAACCTGGGACCCGGAGGTGCTCCAGCAAGCCGGCGGGGTGGAGGGTTACGAGACGCGCTATCTGGTCCAAAACACAAATTATCAGCGCGGCGGACTGGTGGTGCGCGCCCCCAACGCCGACTTGGGCCGCGATCCCCGCTGGGGCCGCACAGAGGAATGTTACGGCGAAGACCCGTTCTTTAATGGCACCATGGCCACAGCCTACGTCAAGGGACTGCAAGGGGACAATCCGAAGTACTGGCTCAGCGCCTCGCTCCTGAAGCATTTCTTCGCCAACAGCAATGAAAACGGACGGACGGGATCTTCGTCGGATTTCGATGAGCAGTTGTTCCACGAGTACTACGGCGTTCCATTCCGCATGGCGATTGAGGAGGGCGGGGCGCGATGCTTCATGGCAGCCTACAACGCGTGGAACAAGGTGCCTTGCACCGTGCAGCCCGCGATCAACGACATCGCGGTCAAGTTGTGGGGCGTGGATGGGATTATTTCCACGGACGCGGGATCGCTGCCCAACCTGGTGTCGCGCCATCACTACTTCACCAATGGCACCAACGCGGCGGCGGCTTGCGTGAAGGCCGGGATCAACCAGTTCCTGGACAACCAGCGCCCGGGGGTCACCGCCGCCCTGTCCAACAATCTTCTCGCGGAAGCGGACATTGACCGGGTGATCAAAGGCACGCTGCGCGTCTTTGTCCGGCTGGGTGTGCTGGATCCGCCGGACCGGGTGCCATACGCCAGGATCGGCGCGGACAACCAACCCGCGCCGTGGACGACGGACAAAAATAAGGCCATCGTCAAACTCGCCACGCAGGAATCCATCGTCCTGCTCAAGAACTCCAAGGGGCTGCTCCCGCTGGACAAAACCAAACTCAAGACCATCGCCCTGATTGGTCCGCGCGCCGACCAGGTTTTATTCGACTGGTACAGCTCCGACCCGCCTTACGCCGTGACGCCGCTCGAAGGCATCAAGGCCAAGGTCGGTCCAGACGTGGCGGTCTATTGCGCGACCAACAATAACGACGGCCAGGCGGTCAAGTACGCGCGGTTGGCGGACGTGGCCATCGTCTGCGTGGGCAATAACCCCGGAGGCGCTTGGGCTAAGGTCGAAGCGCCGAGCGAGGGCCGGGAAAGCGTAGATCGCAAGGCCATCAATCTGGAACAAGAAGCGTTGATCCAGCAGGTGTTCGCCGCCAACCGAAAAACGGTGGTGGTGCTCATCTCCAGTTACCCCTACGCGATCAACTGGACGCAAGCGCACGTGCCCGCCATCCTGCACCTGTCGCAAAACAGCCAGGAGCTTGGCAGCGCGCTGGCCGACGTGTTGTTCGGCGACTACAACCCGGCGGGACGCCTGGTGCAGACGTGGCCCAAGTCGCTGGATCAATTGCCGCCCATGATGGATTACAACATCCGCGACGGCCGCACCTACATGTATTTCAAGGGCGCGCCGCTTTATCCATTCGGCTACGGGCTGAGCTACACGACTTTCAAATACTCCAACCTCAAGACCAGCGCCGATGTGCTGACCAACGACGGCACGATCACAGTCACCATGGACGTGCGCAACAGCGGGAAAACCGCCGGCGAAGAAGTTGTTCAACTCTACGTCAAACACCTCGGCGCCGGCGCGGGGCGGCCGGCGAAGGAATTAAGGGGATTCAAGCGCGTTGCCCTCAGGCCTGGCGAGCAGAGGACCATCGAGATACCCTTGTCTGCAAAATCGCTGATGCAGTGGAGTATGAACCGCCATTCGTTCGAATTGCAACCGGGGCGGATCCAGCTCATGGCGGGCGCTTCCTCCGCAGATATTGGTCTCAAGAAAACCATCACATTGCACAATTGAAATCAATCCAAACCCACAACAATGGCACAACAATGAATACAAGACCCTTCCGCTTCTCACTTGCCCTGGCCGCCACTTTGCTGGCGCTCCCTGGAACAGCGCCCGCGGCGTCCGAGCCATCCCAACCGCACCTGGAAACCCGTCATGGAGCGCGTCAACTGGTGGTGGATGGCAAACCATTCCTGATCCTCGGCGGCGAACTGCACAATTCGAGCACATCCAGCCGGGATTATATGAAACCCATCTGGCCACAACTGGCGCAAAAGAATCTCAACACGGTCCTGGCCGTCATTACCTGGGAATTGATCGAGCCGCAAGAAGGTCGCTTTGATTTCACGACTGTGGACGACACCATCCAGGGTGCGCGGCAAAGTCACCTGCACCTGGTGATCCTGTGGTTCGGAAGCTGGAAGAACGGGGAATCGTCCTACCAGCCTTCGTGGGTGAAGGCCGCCCCGCAACGTTTCCCGTGGGTGAAAGACCGCGCGGGCAAAACCTTGAACATTATTTCGACTTTCGGCGACGCGACGCGGGACGGCGACGCGCGGGCTTTCGGCGCGTTGATGCGCCACATCCGCCAGGTGGATGGCAAGGAGCACACGGTGCTGGCCATGCAGGTGGAGAACGAGGTGGGCGTGCTGGGGGACTCGCGGGACCACATTGCGGCGGCGAACGAGGCCTTCGCCAGGCCGGTGCCCAAGGATTTGATGAACTATCTGGAGCGGCACAAAGACACGTTGGCGCCGGAACTGCAAAA
>JBEKOF010000438.1:0-2626 GCA_049522055.1 Verrucomicrobiota bacterium
AACGCGCTGAGATTCCGCCCGAAGTCTTGGCCGGGCGCAAAGACGCCGTCGCCCAACAACTCGACCGAATCCTCCAAATCCCGCGAGCCGCGACCCCATAAAACCATCCCAAGCAATTCTCGACTCCGTCAACCTGGCCGGCGCCAAACGGGACGTGTCGGCCCCCGGCCACAACCCCCATCCACGCCCTGAGGAAAAGCGGCTTCAATTGACGCAAGAAGGCCTCGAAGCGCTAAAGCAACCGGGCCGTGGTGGTGGGTAGCATCTTGTAACCATGGGGATCAAGGTACCGCCGGATGAGCGCGACCCAGGCGCGGTCGCAAAGCTCGATGTCAGTCCGGTCCCCCGGCAAAAGGTAGCCGAATTGCTCGGCGTCCCGCAGGATCAGCGACCACCTCACTTCCCACCGATGTGATATTTCCCAAAGCAGCCAGTCGAGTTGTGGCAGGGCGGCAGGCAACTCGTCCTCCATCGCCTGCCAAACCCGGCCAAGCCATAGCCATTCATCGCGGGCCTCGGTTGCCTGGCCGGCAATTGGCAGAGCCAAACGAGGACGGTCGATCCCCAGCCTCGGCTCCATCGAAATGGACATGATCCCGACATAATGAAATATCCAGTAAACGGTGGTGCGCGCGAGGCTTCCGCAAACGTGCCAGCCCAGCGGAAATCGAATTTGGAGCCGCACGACATCGGCGCCCCACGCCGCCAGGTAACCGGCCAGTTGCTCTCGCAAAGCGGGCGGCGAATGCCTTTCGCCGGCGCAGGTGAGAACGATGAACAAATCCGGGGAAACACCCACGGCGACAACCCACCGATCAAACGCAAATACCCGCCCGGCATTGAGCACACCCACAACCCCGCCTGGTAGCGCCAAAGTGGGACCCGTAGGCAGCGGAGTGGAGATCGCCGCCGGCGCGGCGAAATGGGCCATGGAGATCGCATTCATGGCCTTCAGTTGACACACCCTGGGGAAAATTGCCAGCAGAACTTTTCCTCAAGTTTTTCACAGGCAAAAGGCGCAGCCGGTGGGCGTAGCGGCTCTGCCGCTCTGCCACGCCCTGCGGCTGTCAAGGGGACAAACGCGTATGATAAATCTCTCAAAATTTAAAACGATACCTGACATCTTCACCCACAATTTCGAGGCCCTCCGCCGCTGGCGGCCTCTGATGTACAACCCGCACGAAATGCCCGATGCGGCGCGGTATTTCATCGCCCAGCAACTCGACGATCCCGAAGCTGTTTCCCGGCTGAATGTCAACCGGCCTGAACACCGGACTGGGATTGAATTGGCATTCCCCGACGACTCCGTGTTGGTCCTGCCGGACCAGATATTTCAAGGTGGTGAATTTCAAATTCAGTCAGCCTTGGGCGATGATGATGCTTCGGAACGGCTGGGGGATCTGCGCTGCCGGATTGAGATGCTGACCCGGCAATACTGGGTTCAATCGCTCTATGAGCGGGCCGCTGAATTGCTGGAGTCGCTCGGCAGCATCCTGCGCTTGCGGGGGTTGGACGACGACTACGAGCGGAAGGTCCAGTATCTGGCCGAACAGCTCAATCGCGAGCTGGCCCGGGGCTTTTTCGATGGCGGTTGCCAGCCCCACCTCGCCCGTGCGTGGCTCGAAATGGTCGAGCGCGGGCGGGAACTCGGGTTCGAGTTGGAAGTCTCGACCGAAGCGACCGCGGCACTGCTGTAAAAGCACAAACCCCGTCGGCATGGCCGGCCCGTGCGCTTCGCGCACCTGCCGGGCCGGTCCTGCCGCAGAAACGCAGAATTCGATATGAAAAAAACAAAACCCAATCCCACAACCCACAACCCCATCAATCTCCCCGAGGCCCGACGGACCATGTCGGCCCTGTTGCCCCACCTGCCGGAGCCAAGAATGGGCGAATGGTTGACGGTGCGTGGATTGCGGTTGCCAGACTACGAGGCGCTGGCGCCCCCGAACGCGCTGCCCATTTTGGACCAGCCCGGGGCCTTGTTGGAGGGCCTCGGCCCGTACCCTGCAACCGGTTTGCCCAGGCACTGGATGGATGCGTGTGAGTTACAAAAAAGGCGCTTGATCCGGTCGACACAACTCTTGCGGCTTCATGCCGCCTGTCTGCGCGCGGAAACGGAGGATGCCGGGATCCCGGATTTGGCCGACTGTGATGGTGTAGTGGCTGGTCTGCTGCTGCTGGTCGCAAAGCCTTGTCTGGCACAATTGCGGGAGGCTCTCGTTTGCCGGGCTGTCACCTCCCCTTTTGGCGCTTATCTCGCCGCTCACGGAATGCTGATTGAGGACGAGCACGCCCGTGTGCTTGATGCCATTGCCATGAACCCCCGGATTGCTTCGGCGCTGTGCCGGCGCGACCCGGTCGCCGCCGGCAACTTGCCCAAACGCCTGTTCAGGTCGCATGACCTCTGGTCTGCCGCGGTCCAACTGAACCGTTCCGAGGCGGGGCTTTGGTTGCGGGGTGTTGTCGCCCAAGCGTCCGCAGACCCGGTCGCCGCAATCACCGCGCTCACATTACAGCCGGGTGCCAGCGATCCGGCGGCAAGACGATGGGTGGCCTTGCTGGTGAAGAGCAAACCACTCTTCGCCTATGAGGCGGCGCGCTGGTCCAGGTGGACCTGGATTTTGCC
>JBEKOF010000439.1:0-2618 GCA_049522055.1 Verrucomicrobiota bacterium
CGTTTTACCTTGCTGTCGAAGACCTAAAATAGTATCAAGACCCGGAGACCCAAACATGAGTCCCAAACGACCGGCTTACTCAGACCCCGCCGGTGTCTTTTTCCCGTGAGTCAACGGGGCGGTGTGAATGTCCCCAATGTTGCGATGGAATCCGGGGCGTCCTCCTTCGCTCCGCAGGGCGGAGCTACTGAGGACAGGCAATCCGCGTGACGACCAGGCACATGTCGGGGCGGCTTGTCCTGCCGCAGCCTCCTGGCGAAGGAGGAAGCGTTCGCGTGTTGGTATTTCTCCTCCGCTTCCGCCTTCGTTAAAACTTCCTCCTTCGCTGAAGCTACGGAGGACAGGAAAGCTACGGAGGACAAGACGGCGGACAGGATGGCGGGACAGGCACGGGAAGGCGCATCCGCCTTCGTCAAGACTACGGCGGACAAGGCGGGGGAAATGCTGCATTTCGATTCGTGGCGGGTGGTTTCAAAGCCTTGACACCAGGATTTGGTCGTGGCAAGTTTGGCTCGTGAACAGGTGTTCGCAGCGGTCCGGCGGATTCGGGAATGAGAGAATTATGAGAACGGCAAAGGCACGAGCTAAAGAACCAAAGGCTAAAACGCCTGGCACTATCATGGCTGAAAAGCTCCGAGCAGAGTCAAACGGCCTCTGTCCTGCAGAACGTGAGGAGCTTTTGAGAGAAGGATTGGCGATGATTTACGGGGGAATGATCAATGCCAAGACTAAGCCCCATAGCCGTTGACACGAATGTTCTTTTTGATCTGGCGCAGGAGGTTGAGGTTGTCATTGATTGCCTGGAAACCATTGCAAAACGCATTCCTCATTCCAGCATCATCGTTCTGCCAACCGTCATCCTTGAATTGCGGAAAAGGGCCAAATCGGGTGAGCCGGAGGAACAGGCGATTGCGGCAAAAGCCCTTTCCAACATATTGAATCCATGGGGATATGTTCCTGTGAATTTATCCCGGTCGGCCACGGCATTGTCGAACAAATCGGGCGCAAAATTCGGGACCGGGGATTGATTCCAGACGAAGAAATTAACGATTCCTTCATCGTGGCTGAGGCTGCCTTATACGGGGCCACCATGCTCATTTCAAGCGACAGTCATATCACGGACATTGACCTAAAAATGCTCAAGCTTGAGTTGGATTCCAGCGATGTAGATTGCCCGTTGATTGCCTCCCCTTGGAAAATCGTCAACACGTTCTTCCGCTAATTCGGTTTGTGCCAGTATTTGTTCAAGGGCTGATTTCGACGCGGTAGAACATGGCTTCGGCGTTGTCGGTGACGGTGAAGGAATAGGAGAGGCCGGCAAGATTGGTGGAAAGCGCGGCGGTGTTGTTGGTGGTCCAGCCCGCGCCCAATTGGCTGGTTTGGAGGAGGTAGATGGTGGCGTTTGTCAGGCTGCTGATGACGGTGAAGTTGAGTTGCAGTTGGTTGCCTGTCAAGACCGGCGGGGCCAGAGTAAGGGCCGGGCCGGCGCTCAGCTCGTAAACCTGGGTTCCCGCCAGCAGGAAAAGGCCGAGTCCAAAATCATCGAAATTGGGCACGGATTCGTAGGTGATGGGCTGGCCGCTGGAGGGTTCGTCGCCGCTGCCTTGCTCGTAACCGAGGAAGCCGGCGCTGTTGGTGGCGTCGTCGGTGCGATGGAGGGCGCCGTTGGACAGGGCGTCCCATCCAGCAATGACGCAGGGCAGATAATTTGAGGCGGCCAGGTAGCCCTTGTTGATGCCCCAGGCCATTCCGTAAACGAAGCAAGCCGTGCCGCTGGACTCCGGGCCGGGGTAGTCGTTGGTGTAGGCGAGATTGACGTTCCAGAAACCATCCGGGCGCTGCACAGCCTTGATGGCGGCCGACATGTCTAGAAAGGTTTGGAGGTATTCGCTGTAGTGGGGGTCGCTGGCCGGGAGCACATCCATGGTGCGGCACAGGGCCACCAAGGCCCAGCCATTGCCCCGCGACCAGTAGCATTTTTGCGCGGTGCCGTCCGAGGCCACGTAATTGGAGAGGAAGGTGGTGTCGCGCCACCACATGTGGTCCACAGGATTGTAGAGGCCGTTGGAGGCGCCGTAAACGCTCTTGATCTGATGGAAGAAGGAATACATTTCCGGGGCATAGGTGGCGTTAGTTTTGAGGGCGGGGATGGTGTTGGAGCTGAGGGCGGCGAGCTTGGCAAAAGCGGCCATGGACATGTGGATGGAATCCACATAGGTCCACTCGCTCAGGCCGACGTTGCCGGTCATCCAGTAGTTGACGTTGTTGACGATGTGGGTCAGCCGGTTGGTGTTGGCCGGGATGGGGTTAAAGAGATAAAGCTCGATATATTCCTGGCCGGCGTCCTGGTCGTCGGGGGAGGTGTCGGTGTCGCCATAGCGCAAGCCCCAGTTGGTGTAGGCGCCCCATTGCACGGCGTAATTATAAATGTTGGGGTCCTGGTTGATCCGATAGAGCGCCAGGGCGCCCTCGAAATAGGTGGCGCGAGTCCAGATGCTGCTGGGGTGCCCGCCGGAGAGGCAACTCAGGCAGCCGGGGGTCGGCCATTCATTGGTAAAATGATCGTTGGCCAGCAGCATGTCGCTCATGATCTGGGATTGGGGAGGCATGAATGCGGC
>JBEKOF010000440.1:0-2525 GCA_049522055.1 Verrucomicrobiota bacterium
GGAGTCATCGGCGGACGAAGCGGTTTGCGCCCGCAACTGGGTGCCGGTCCAGCAAACCAGAAGTGAAAGCAGCAGGGTTGCCTTAATATGTGGGTTCATAATGCTTTGTAGTTTCTGCGCGATCCCTTATTGCTGCGGGTGAACCCGGAGAAGAACCGCGCCGTGCGAATTGACCATCGCTGAAACCTCTCCATTGACAGTGCCGAGGTCTTTGTGCGTCCAAAGATCGCGCACCGTGCAGGAACCGGAAAGGCTGATATCCGTGAGGGCAATGGACACTTTGGCGGGAAGAGCCGCCGCCGGATCGTTTGCGGGCGGAGCATTGGTGGCCGGCGCGGCAACCACAGGAGCATTCGTTGGCGCGCCATCCGGAGCGCCGCGACGGCCTCCGCCAAAACCGCCGCGTCCCCGGCGGCCGCCACCAGCAGGTGGCGGTGGCGAGGTGTTGAAAAGGGCGACATACTTGTCTTTCGACCCCGCGACATCGGCCACCCAAGCGACGTGATTGGTGCTGTTATACACCTGCCGGTTGTTAGACGAGGCCTGGCTGACCGCAATCACTTCGTCGTTGGTCATCAGCGAAAGGGTGAACTCGTCATTGTCCGGCATGTTGGCGCCCATGATCAGCGGAGAACGTGCAATGCACCAGAGCGACATGACGGTGTATTGTTCGTCATGAGTGAACTTCGTGTAGGTGTTCGTTTGCCAGGTCTTCAAATGGCCGAACGGGATCATGTCCGCATCCGGCCAGTGTCCCGGCCCTTGGTAAGGTTGGTGGCCGTTGAGATTCGCGAACTGATTGTACAATGCCGGCCAGTTGTCCCAAAAATCGAAACTTACCCGCCACATATTCGCGTTGGTCGCCAGATGCGCGCCTTGGTTGGGTCCCGAACCCATCGAAACGGAAAGCACGATGGGCCGTCCGCACTGGTCGAGAGCGTGGCGGATGCCTTCGATCTCTGCCGGATGCCCCGCCAAGTCGTCCACTTTTACAAAGTCCAGCCCCCACGACGCCATCAGCTTGAAGACCGAATTGTAGTACTCCTGCGCGCCGGGCTTGCTCATGTCCACGCCGTACATGTCCTGGTTCCAGCCGCAGGAGTGGGCCTTGTCCACGATGTTCGTGGCTGTATAGGTTGTGCCCAGGATCGGCACATTATCCCGGTCCACCGCTTGGCGCGGGATGCCGCGCATCAGGTGCAGCCCGAACTTCAGCCCCTTGGCGCGCAAATAATCGCCGATGGGCTTGAACGAATGCGTCTCCGCGGTCAGCGGGAAACGATTGGGCGCCGGCAACAACCGGCCGTTGGCGTCCATTTCCAGGATCGCACCGCGGCGGTACTGGTCGGCCTGGGCCGTTGGCTCGTACCATTGAATGTCAATCGTGACGAGGTTCCAGCCATGCGACTTGAGGTTCCTGTCCATGTAATCGGCATTCGCAAGCACGGAGGCTTCCTTAACGCTCGACCCGAAAGCGTCCCACGAATTCCAACCCATTGGCGGTGTGGGCGCCCAGGACCAGTAAGCCGGATCAGCCGCGTTCGCAGTCAGGAGTCCGCCCAGCAATGCCATTACGATGAGTCTTAGGTCCAGTTTGGATGTTAGTTTCATATTTCGGGTCGGGTTTGATCTTGGAGTTTCGTCACGGAGTCATTCAGCGCGGAGCCTGGCTGGTTTTCCTTGAAACCGATTCCATGCTCGCGGCGTCAGGTTCGATTTGGGGATTTCCCTCGGAGTAAAGCCGGCTGATTTCCTCGTCGCTCAAGGCACGGCTAAACAGCATGAATTCGTCCATCACGCCGCTGAAATGTCGGATGAAGTAGGGGGTCGTCCTCGAAAACCTGCCCGGATTCCAGTTTCCCAATTCCGCGTCTCCAATCCGAAATGGAGGCTCAAGTTTCAAAGGGTGACGGCTGACCGCAACGCCGTTGACGTAGTGGGTCACCTGCTTCCTCTTCCCATCCACAACCACCGCAAGATGCATCCACCGGCCGAATTGATCAAAGCCGACCACCGCCGGGCTGGTGAAGATTTGGCAATCTTCGATTCTGGGACCCTGAATGCCAAGATCCAACACGCCGCCGTTCTGGATTTGCCAGTGAATCTTGCCCGGATCAAAGCCGTCGGCCATGAACAGGGAATTGAACGGCCGGTCCAAGCCCCCCACGTTCACCCAAGCCGAATACGTCACCGCTTCAAACTCGCCAGGCACATCAAGCCGCACCCGGTCGCTGATGCTCCGAAATTCCAAGGCGTGTTTTTGCGGCCAGCGTCCTTCCGTCCATTGGCCCCCCACAATGGTGGCGTCAGGCACGGATGCGTTTTGGCTGGCCACATTGTGAAGCATCCATGTGGAAGGCGCACTGCTCTCGAAGTCGAAATGCACCAGCAACGAAGGATCAAGATTGAGGCGCGCATTGGCGGCGCGCCATTGTTGATACCGAACGTCCTGCACGGCCAGTGACTTCTGTTGCAAGTCGAAGGCCCTGGCAAAAAGAGACGAATTGACGGGGATGCTTCGGATG
>JBEKOF010000441.1:0-2523 GCA_049522055.1 Verrucomicrobiota bacterium
AGGCCGCATCCCCTGTTCAGAACCCATTGCCCTTGGAGGCGGCGCTTCCTGCGAACCCCAACCGGTCCGGTTCCATGCCGGTCGGGGCCTCAGGCTCGTTGGCCTGGACGCAAGGTGCGGACAGGTTTGAGTCCGCACCCTGCCGAGCCTCAAAACCCAGAAAATACCCAGAACTATCGAGGTAAAATTAGACCGTTCTTGTTGACTCTATGTCAGGAGTTCTGGACTCCGACAACGACCTAGGCGTGATGTGGGGTGACGGTGGGATGATATACATCTGGATTCGTCGGAAAGACCTTCTTCAACAGAATTTTGGGGAACCATGGACCATTCTACAAAGTCACTGAAAAACAAGTGCATGCGATGCGGGGAGCTCAGACCCGGACGGTCTTTTTAATCCCGTCGAAAAACTTGCCCCACGTTCTGATTTCCCTCATAACTAACTCAAGACATGCTGGCCCGCGTTTTATCCGCCGCAGTCAATGGTATCGAAGCCTTCCCCGTCGAGGTGGAGCTCAATTGCGGCTGGGGAGATACTGTCGTGGTCATCGTCGCGGTGCCGGACGACTTGGCCGCCCGATGGCCGCCATGGAAGCGGAAGAAACCGCCGATTAATGTCGGATTTGGGGCTTCGGCGGCACTTTAATAGTGAAAGAATGACACGAGACCGAAAATTGCTCGCCGATTACGCCGAGTCCGGTTCGGAGGAGGCGTTCGGCGAATTGGTCACGGCCTACATCGGGATGGTGTACGGCTCGGCCTTGCGCCTGGTGGACGGCGACAGCCAATTGGCGGAGGACGTGGCGCAAAGAGTGTTTACCGATTTGGCGCGCCAGGCCATGACCCTCTCGCCGCAGATCATGGTGGGTGGCTGGCTGCACCGGCGCACCTGCCAGGTGGCCGCCACCGCGATGCGCGGGGAACGGCGGCGGCTGATCCGCGAAAAGGAGGCTTGTGAAATGAACTCCCTTGGTTGCGACGAGGCCTTGGCCGACGTGGGGCCGGTGTTGGACGAAGCGATAAATCAACTCCCGGCCGAAGATCGCGACGCCATTGTGCTGCGCTTTTTCGACCGATACAATCTCCGGGATGTCGGCGAAGCGATGGGGACGAGCGAAGCCGCCGCGCAAAAACGCGTGGAACGCGCCCTGGAAAAACTGCGCGGCCTGCTGCTGCGGCGCGGCGTTGTCCTGTCCGCGACGGCATTGGCGTTGGCGGTGGAAAGCGCTGCCGCCTCGGCGGCCCCCGCCGGACTGGCGGCAACCATATCCACCGCGGCATTGGCGAGCGCCCCTGCCAGCGCCGGCATCACACTGACAACCATGAAGATTCTCACTATGCTAAAACTGAACATGACCCTGACCGCCGTGGTCGCGACCCTTATGCTCGCAGGGACGGCCACCACCATTATCCTCACTCGCCATCAATCCAGCGCGCTTGAGCAATCCTACACGCCGCCGCCCAATATGAGCATGCAGCAGCTCCTCAACGAAGCGCAGGCCGACGCCGCCGCAGGACGCTACAAGGAAGCCCTGGCCAAGCAAATTTGGTTTCGCGACAACGCTCTAAAGCGGGAGCCATCCATGGTCGGCGTTCGGGATTCCTTTGCGCTCATGTATTGGGCGCAGCTCGCGCAAAAATATCCACCGGCAATGACGAAATTGGCATCCATCCGCGACCAGGCCATCAAGACGGTTTTCAGCGGGCACACGGAGGACAGGACTGCCGCCCGGGCTTACTTGACAGCGGTGAGCATTAATAATGGTCTAAACGAATCGTCGAAAAATGTGGAACTCTTCAAAGCGCTGGATGCGCACGACCCGGCGGCGGCCAAGCAGGTTTATTCCGTGGCGGAAAAGGATTTGATCGCCGCGAAGGAATACGCCTTGTGCGGTCATTACATAGATGCGGATCGGTCTTACGCGCAAGTATTGGCCAATTACAACCGCCTGAAAGATATGCCGAAGAGTCAGGGGACGCCGCAACTTCTGGAAATGGCCGGGAGGATGTTCACCAGCAAAACCGCGACTCTGGTGGCACTGCTGGCCATCAACAACCGCAACGACGAAGCGGAGCGGGTCGCCACCCAGGCGGCCCAGGAAAATGACACTCCGGAATCTGCCGCTCTGCTGGCGGAAGCCAAGACTGGCAAATTACCCCCGGCGTGGCCCTGACCGGAAAGCCCCGGCCGTGCGCTGTGCTCGCGCTCAACAACGAAGTCCGTTTTGGCGCTGCCGAGAGCAGGGGTCAGCCGATGGTTTGTTCATTTTTCCCGAGGATTTCAGACAAAAGGCACCAAACTATGGGTTGAGCCCTGCGAAAGAGGGATGCGCGATAATGGCGCCCTTGCGACGGACGCCTCGGAGTCGGAACAACAGAAGGATGCGCACCAGAGGTGCGAGAGGCGACCCTGCTATGGGAATCGTCAAGCGAGCTTTCGTCTTTATTTCATAGTTCCTTTCGGCTTGAGGGGTCAATGGTTCATTTCGGAGCGTTTCCTCTTCAAGGCTGGGGCGGGGGTTT
>JBEKOF010000442.1:0-2514 GCA_049522055.1 Verrucomicrobiota bacterium
TGTGCGTCGCTGGTTTCAACGCCGTTGCCGCCGTTGATACCAATGTCCCTGGCATGCCAGCGGCAAGTTCGCTTTCGCCCCAAGGCACTGCGGTCATCGCGCCTTCAGGGCGGTCTTTTCCAATCCGCCGGGGTGGTATCAGCGGGCCGGGCAAGCCTCTCTCGCCGGATGGGAAATGGACCGTCTCCACGCGGGCGACTTCCAACTCGGCGGTAAGGCAGGGATTGCTTCCGCCCATCCGGCCGTTGCTCGACTTGCACATCCGCGACACGGAGATCATTCTCGGCGGCGACGGGAATTATTACATGACCGGCTCAACCGGCGACAACATCTGGGCCTTCAACGACGGGGTGGAGTTGTGGCGCTCGCCGGATTTGAAGAAGTGGGAGTATCTCGGGTTGGTGTGGATCACCGCCCGCGATGGCACTTGGGAGAAGGAGCCGCAGAGTCTGCACGGACAACCTGTTGTCACGATTTGGGCGCCGGAGATTCACTATCTCAAGAAGCTCAATACTTATGTCATCTGTCTGAGCATGGCGCCAGGCGGCATTTCGCTTTTGAGAAGCTCGACTGGAAAACCGGAGGGGCCTTACACCAATACCGTGCCGGATGGCAAACCTCTGCGAAAGGAGGGAATTGATGCGACTGTTTTCGAGGACGACGACGGGAAGGTTTATTTCTGCAACGGCGGGGGCGGGAGCATCAGCCTGATGAAGGATGATTTGAGCGGTTTCGCGGAAACGCGCACGGTGACATTGCTCAACCCCGATCACAACCCGGCGCATCACACCGCCAGCGTGGTGCAGCGGGGCATGAACGGGTTCGGTCACGAGGGCGCGGTTCTTTTCAAGGCCAACGGCAGATATTATCACGGCGCCGAGGACGACTATGGGGGCCGTTACTCCTCTTGCGTCGCCATCGCCGACAACATTTGGGGCCCCTACACGAACTGGCACGAAACGGTTCCTTGCGGCGGGGGCACAGATTTCTTCAAGGACAAGGAAGGGAACTGGTGGTGCGCGTTTTTCGGCAACGACAATGCCGCGCCGTGGCGTGAACTGCCGGGGATTGTCCGCATTGATTTCGACAAAGACGGGAAAATATCCGTCGCCAAGACCCAGCCCGCTTTTGTCCTTCAAAACTCCACCCCTTGAGCCAGGCAATGACCCATCAACACCGCCGTTCCTTGCGCTTGAATTGCAATCCCATGACGGGATCGCTGGTGCTGCTGCAGATTCTCCTCGCCATTGCCCTGCCGGCGTTTGGACAGCCTTACTATGTCGCGCCCGGTGGCAGCGACACCAATCCCGGCACGCTGGGGAGGCCTTTGGCGAGTCTCCGGCGCGCCCAAGAGGCGGTGCGGCAAAAGCCGGGGACGGTGTTCCTGCGCGATGGAACCTATTATTTGCCTGAACCGCTCGTTTTCACCGCGGAGGATTCGGGCACGAAGGACGCTCCGGTTGTCTTCCAAGCATACGAAAAGGAGCGGCCTGTGATCAGCGGCGGAGTCAAACTGGAAAAACTGGACTGGAAACCGTACCAGGGCGGCATCTTTCAGGCGAACGTGCCGGAAGATTTGCGGACGGAGGAAATTTTTGTCAATGGCGAGAGGCAAATCCTGGCCCGCTATCCCAATTTCGATCCGAAGGCGCAGTATTTCGACGGCTTTGCCGCCGATGCGATTTCGAGTAATCGAGTCGCGCGCTGGGCCGATCCGGCGGGCGGCTATTTCCACGCCATGCATCCTTCGCTGTGGGGCGATTTCACATGGCGCATCACCGGCAAGGACGCGCAGGGCGGCTTGACGATGGAAGGCGGCTGGCAGAACAACCGCGGCGCCGCCGCGCACCGGACCTATCGTTTCGTGGAGAATATATTCGAGGAATTGGACGCTCCCGGCGAATGGTTCTTGAACACGAAAACCCACACGCTGTATTTTTATCCGCCCGTCGGGCTGGATCTTGCCAACGCCACGGTGGAAGCCACGCGGCTGCGCAGCCTGATCGAGTTTCGCGGCAGCGAGGACAAACCGGTGCGGTTCGTGACGCTTCGCGGACTGACCTTCCGCCAGGCGGCGCGCACGGTCATGGAAACGAAGGAGCCACTGGTGCGGTCGGACTGGGCGATTTATCGCGGCGGGGCGATTTTCTTCAATGGGGCGGAAGATTGCGCGCTGGAAGACAGCTTTCTGGATCAGGTTGGCGGCAACGCGATCTTTGTCAACAATTACAACCGCCGCCTGGCAGTCCGCGGCTGCCAAATCGCGAAAGCCGGGGCGAGCGGCGTCTGTTTTGTCGGCGATCCGCAAGCCGCGCGGAATGTGCTGTTCAATTACAATCAAGCCAACAAAATCGAGGACCTCGACCGCGCGCCCGGCCCGCGGAGCGACAATTACCCCGCGAACTGCGTGGTGGATAATTGCCTGATTTATCTGACCGGGCGGGTGGAAAAGCAAACGGCCGGAGTGGAAATTGACCTCGCCCGGGACATCACCATCCGCCACTGCTCGATCTA
>JBEKOF010000443.1:0-2765 GCA_049522055.1 Verrucomicrobiota bacterium
CGATGGATTGGCCGTTTCAAAGTCGAGGCTGGTAAAGTGCATAAGGAGCCTTGAATCGCCAGCATCAAACCGCAAACCCGATACGCGGGCGGTTAAGTTCATCTGTGCCATGTCCGGCAAACACTTCAGCAAGCGAATAATCACGCGCCAGCGGCAGTTTTCGACCGAGACTCTCGGCGAGACGGGCGGCCTGAAGATAGTCGAGCCGCTCAAAGACGCGATGGCAAAGCAGGCGACCGGGGCGCAGCAGCGCCGGGTCAATGTCTGCGGTGGAGCAGTTGATCGTGCAGATGAGTTGGAGACGGAGGAAATCGGCGAGCATTCCATCGGAGAGGTTCAGGATCGCGCTGACCTGTTCGCGATTGTCAGAGCCGCGGATCATCAGCGCGGCGTCGGAATCCTCCAGGATCACGACAAATCTCCGGTTGGCATGAATCCGGCGCTGATCGGCCCAGAAACCGATAAATTCGGGCTTTGACAGAACGCCGAGGGTCGAGGTCGGGATAAAGTAGAAGCGATGCAACTCCTTGAGCACCCCGATGAGGTGACGGAGATAAAATGTTTTGCCCGTCCCGGGTCTGCCCTCAAAGATCGAAAGACCGTGAATTCTCCCGCGGAGTTTCCCGACAAAATCCTGATGCCACTCCCCGCCGCCGCTGCCGTAGTGGAGGTTGAGCGCTTCAGGACTGAGGATCGTGTTGGGGGGCAAAGTGACGGTGTGGCAACTGATGTCGTTTCGACCTTGCTCGATCAAATGGAAATCCCCGCCAGAACGAGTGGGGGGCTTGAGGTAAGTCTTGCTGAATTGGGTCACAAGACGCTCAACTTCCATCGGGGTGGAAGCGAAGCCCACGATCCGATCCTTGTCGGCGTAGAGAAAGGTCCGGGGGCCGAATTGAAAGGTGAGATCATCCCATTCCGCCAGGGTGTCTTTGGAAGGAAGTTTGCGGATGGAGCGGAACAAGGCATCGGTATTCTCCGAGACCATCCGATCCAGATCCCATGAACCCTGCAATCTGCATACATGCAGGCGCTCGCCGCCAAAAGCAACCGATACTGGAACATGTGGTTTGCCATAACTCTCACAAAAGGCGTTGGCTTCGGCCAGATCGCAGACCATGGCCGGTGGAGAATCAGATTTCCCTTGTCCGTGGGGTGCCGTCTCGGACACTTGCACGGGTTGGGGCCTGGCAGTTTTCCGGGATTCAGGTGCGTGGAACATGCGCTCTTGATCTGAGTTGGGTTCAGTGTTCATGGCGTGTCCTCTCGCATTGAGCAAGGGTGCCCAGAACAATGCAGATGGAGGCTTTGGTCTGGGGAGTGAGATCGCGGTCAACCAAGTCATCCACTTGCAGTTTCCAGACCAAATCGAATTTGAGGTCATTGAAGCGAATCTCGAGTTGGCATTTCTCATCGTATTTGAGCTGGGAGGCAAGCCGATCCAACTGTTCCCTCACCCGTTCTGTTTCGGGTCCTGTTGCGGCTTGCCGCTCCAATTTCTCAATGAGGGACAGGAGGTGCAGCGCACCGGTCTTATCGTTGTCGTCAACGACCATTGCAGGGAACTCGCTGAGGATTTGTGTCGGGGCGCTGTCAATCCCGGTTTGTCCGCTCGGCAATGACATGACCAAGTAGGCTTTCAGACCTGGATATTTCTTCCGAATAAGGTCGAAGCGCCGCTTGGCCGCGGCCACAGCGATCTGCAATTGATCAAAACTCAGCATGGATCAGAGCATCCACCTGTCTTGATCGCGGATCAAAGGAACTGAATGTCCCCAATCCCTGTCCAAAGATTTACTTCGTGTTCTCCACCACCCGCCTGTTTTTGAATTCCGCCCGGAGCCGGCTGAGGCGTTTTGGGCTTGTGCGCGGGTCCCAGCCAAGACCAGCGCAGAGGAACTCGTGCTTTTGTTCACCTTTCAAGCCGAGGCGGAGAGCTTCTTTGTCGAGACGGCGAAGTTTCCCGGCGGCTTTCATCCGTTCGGCAAGTCCTTCGGCAAGGACGCGCGTGCGGTGGAGGCTGGCGATGGCGTCCCAGCGGATGTCCCGCTTGGGATCAAAAGACCAATAGGCGGGGATGTGGATCATCGTCCCGTAGGGCGTGATGTTGACGGCGAGTTTGAGCAGAAGCGGGTCGTCGTTCTGCATGCCATAGAGGTTCCAGCGCAGGCAGAACGCATCGAACGCGGCGCGAAAAACATCCTCCCGGCGGCGCATGTTGACAGAAAACCACGGACGCAGGTTGCGCTCGGCGCTCATGGTCCGGCGGATCACCCCCTTATGGTCGCGGTAGGCTTGGACATTGAAGGCGGCTTTGATGCGCTCCCATTGGCGGCGAAGTTCGGGATCGGTGCTGATGGCCAGTTCGTTCTGAGAGTACTTGGCCTGCGTCTTGACCAGGTTTTCGTAGGCACCCTGTTGAACGTGGAGTTCGTGGTCGGCCACGGCATCGCAGATGGTTTCGTCAGGCGGCTCCGGCAGCAGTTCGATGAGGAGACGGTGGTGGGAGCTCAGGCGTTTACCATTTTCCAGAGCACGAAGGCAATCCGACAGCACATCTTGGACATTAAACGGCCAGAGCGTTGTTGGGACGAACATCCAATTGTAAAGCGCCCGCAGTTGTTGAGCAACCGCATCGTTGGGATTCAGGTTCGCGGCGTGATAATTCCGGAGAACCCGCTCCGCCCATTCTGCCCTGTCAAAAGCGCGGGCTTTGAGTTTTTTCAGGTCGAGATCGAGCGCTGTTGTCATAGTTTTTCCGTGGC
>JBEKOF010000444.1:0-2948 GCA_049522055.1 Verrucomicrobiota bacterium
GTTGGCGTTGGTTTGGATGTTCTGGTAGGTGTCCGTGATCGTCCCCTTGAGTTTGGCGATCATTTTCATTTGATTGATCTGCGCGATGGAAACCGGTTTTCCGCCGTTCATCGCCCCCAATGCTTCCTTGATTTTTACGTCATCCGTCGGGATCGCGCTCGACTCTCCATCCAGCAATACCCGCGTTTGCTCAATCAGGAATGTTTTCCGGTTCACCCACACCAGCGCGTTTTGGAGTTTGACCGTCCCCGCCAGCACATAACAGGCCTGCCCGTTCAGCGTGTCGTCGTTGGTGCGCGACCAATCTGTGGCCGCTGCGGGCAAGGTGCCCTGAACATCGTCCAAAAACAGCCGGACCACATCGCCGGCCCCAACACTGAATCCCCGGCTGAAACTCTCCAAAACCACCTCCGGGGATGGCACCGCGATGCGTTGATTGTTGAACTGGAGAAAATTGCCGCTCCCGGCCGACCAGCCGGTCGTCGTCATGTTGGATGGCCCCAGCGCCAGGCTCAGATCCACGCGAAAATTTCTCGGCCGGCTCATCTTCACTTTCAGATCGCCCACCACGGTTTGCGGGCCGGCGGCGGCCATGACGGAATTGACCTTCGAGTAATCCAGCACCGATGTGAATTTCCCCTCCGCGCTCATGCTCGGCAGCCCCTTGTACAAATCCGCCACCTTTTGCCAAATCTCCGCCGCGGTCAGCTCCGGCGGCGGAGGCGGCGGAGGAGGCTCGTTGGTCGCCGCCTGTTCCGCGGCGGTGATGCCGCGGTAATCCTTGTACTTGCCGATCGCCCACGGAGCGCAAAAATATCCGAGGATCCCCAGAACTAGAACCGCCCCCAACCCGGAGATCAGCCCCGTGTACGATTTCTTTTCTTTCTTCTCCCGGTACGCCTTCAAGGCTGCCTCCCCCACGTCGGCAATTATGGACGACCCGGACGCCTGCGCCGTCGGGGAGTTCAAGGCCGACACCGTAAGCCTTCCCTTGGCCGGCGGCGCCGGAGGCGGGAGGGCGCCGGTGGGCAGCGTGGTGGCAATGGTCGAGGGAGCCTCCGCGCCGCCGGGAGGAGCGGGCACCACAATCGCCGCCTGGCAGGCAGGACAAGTGATCTGATGGCCGGCGTATTCGTCCGTGGCCGCGATTCGCTGGCCGCAGCCGGGACACGAAAACTTAAACTCGCTCATATTTCAGTGCTCCGCCATGAGACCGGCTCCCCGATTCAGTCACCCTGACGGATACTATAGCAAACACTCTTTGGCCCAAATTGCAAGTTTCCTTTCAGTCCAGCCCCAACAGTCGCCCTATTTGTTCCTGACGAATAACTTGCCGGGCAGTTGCCGGATTAACCGCTTCATTTCCAACCCCAGCAGCCCCACCGAGACCGACGAGGAAGGCAATCCGCTCCGGCGGATGATGTCATCCGTCGTGCTCTCCTCTTTGTCCACCAGATCGTAGATGGCCTGCTCGGTGTCTGTCAGCGTCATGGCGGGCAGCTCCGGCCCTTCGCGCAGATGGGCCGGGCGGTTGCTGGCCGGGAACATATACTCAAATTCGCTCAGGATGTCCTCCACCCCTTCGCATAGTTTGGCCCCTTTCTTGATCAGTTCGTGGCAGCCCTTGCTGCGGGGGGAATCCACCCGGCCGGGGACGGCAAAAACCTGGCGGCCGTATTCCACCGCCATGCCCGCGGTGATGAGCGCCCCGCTGGTCAAATTGGCCTCCACCACCACCGTGCCCAGCGTCATCCCCGCCACGATGCGGTTGCGGATCGGAAAACTCTGTTTGTCCGCCTTGCGGTTGAACGGAAACTGGGTGATCACCGCCCCTTGCGCCGCGATGCGCTCAAACAGTTCCGCGTTCTCGGCCGGAAACACCAAATTGATCCCGGTGCCCAGCACCGCGATGGTCCGTCCTTTGCCGCTGAGCGCGCCTTGATGCGAGGCGGTGTCAATGCCCCGCGCGCCCCCGCTGACCACAGTCACGCCCGTGCAGGCCAGTTGATAGCCCAGCTTGCGCGCCATCTCGATCCCGTAATGCGTGGTCATGCGGGAGCCGACCATGGACACCGCGTTTTTGTCCCGGGCCGTCAGTTCGCCCCGCACGTAAAGCAGGATTGGCGGATCGTAAATCTCCTTGAGAAGCGGCGGATAATTCTCGTCGGATTGTATGACGATGCGGCAGCCGGATTGTTCGATGCGCTTGAGTTCGCCCCCCAGGTCCACTTTCTTTTCCCAATCCGCGATGGCATCGGAGATTTCCGGGCCGATGCCGTGGACGGAGAGCAGTTCGGGGCGGGTGGCGCGGAGGATGCCCGGGGCGTCGCCAAAGCGATCCAGCAATTGGCGGACCCGCACGGGGCCGAGTCCCTCAATCAAGTTCAATGCCACGAACGCTTCCCGGCTATCCATGCCGCTGAGAAAACACCCTTTTCCCCCCGCGGGCAAGCATAAAGGACTTGCAAGTTCGACTCCGGGCAAAATTCGCTCTCGTGGCGAAACATCGCTTGAAAAGGCGCGACAGAGAAGATAGAGTAGGCCCGTGAAAGCAATGAACGGTCATTTTGAGGGCAAGCACATTGTCCTGGATGATCCGGTGGCCTTGAAACCGAACACCCGCGTCAAAGTTGTCCCGGTTGAAAACGGCCCAACTGAGGCGCAAATGATTCGCGGCTGCGCGCGCCTCTCGGAAGCCGTTTTCCAAAAAATCTGGGACAACCCGCTCGATGCCGACTACGACAAGTTATAATCGCGGGAGCGTCGTCCTGCTGCCCTTTCCCTTTTCCGATTTGTCGGGAGCCAAACTCAGGCCCGCCGTCATTATTAGAGCGTTTCAACAAAAACTGTAGCTGCATGAGACAAACCAGCCCAAGGCGTCTTGGGGCGTGACGCTGGCCAGAGCCCGGCCGATGGCGGCAATTAAGTCGGCGGGGGTCCGTGCCTCC
>JBEKOF010000445.1:0-12416 GCA_049522055.1 Verrucomicrobiota bacterium
TCCTCCTACAATCAGTTCGCCGGATTGATCAACCAATATTTCGGAGATACCAATTCCCTCGACGATTTGGACGTCGCTCCGGGCCAGATCAACACCCCCTATCAGCCCAATTACATCTCCGCCATCGCCTTGGACACCAATTCCGGCAACGTCATGATCGGCGGCTCCTTCACTCGGATCGGCGGCGGTTTCACCCGCGACGATATCCGGGCGCGCTTGAACGTGGCTCGCGTCATTGGCGCTCCCACCCCGGGACCTATGGCGGACGGAAGCGGCATCGGCAACAACCCCGGGACCATCACCTTCACCGAGCCGGCTTACAACTTTGGCAACTTGGCCGGACGATCCTTTATTAACATTCAACGCGTCAACGGCAGCCTGGGTATGGTCACCCTGACCATGGGCACCAACACTCTTCCTCCCGGCTCCGGCGCCGCTACTTCGGCGGACTTTAGTTTGCTCAATGATGGCTTCGCCTACTATGGCCTGACGGAACTCCTCTATGGCCCGAATAATTACGGCTGGAGAGGGGAATACACCTCTGGCATGTGGGGACCGAATAACTCCCCGCTTCCTTCCCAACTGCCAACCAATAGTCAAAGCGCCTTTCTTTACTTGAACATTTTGAATGACCCGAAGGCCACCGGGAACCTCGCCGCCGGCCTCTCTCTTCTCTCCGTCAGCGGTCACGATCTCATGTTCCTGGGGGGGGAGGAGACGCCCACTGAGCCGACCCTCGGGTTGTCCAGCGCTCAATTGAACATTATTTATCCTCCGCCCGTCACCAGCGTGACCGGCTTCTCCGCCACCAATTATCCTGTCGTCGAAAGCGCGGGAGCGGTCACCATCACAGTCGTGCGCACCAACGGCTCCACCGGGACCATGACCGTCAATTACAAAACCGAGGATGGGTTCACCAACGGCGGCTTCTCCTACCCGGCCATCCACAGCGTGGACTACATTGCCACCAACGGCACCTTGACCCTTGAGGCCGGTTTTCCCACCGCCACTTTCAACGTCCAGATCATTGATCACTCCACCCTGCAATCCAACAAATTCTTCAACGTGGTTTTGTCCAGCCCCAGCGGCGCGACTTTTGACACCAACAATCCTCCCGCCCTGGTGTCCAACTCGGTGGTGACGATTGTGGACGATCATTTTTCGCCCGGCCATCTGAGCTTCAACAATTCCACCTTCACCGGCACCAAGGGAGGCGTCTCGGCCATCACGGTCAACCGCACCGGTGGCGGCCTGGGCACCATTTCCGCCACCGTCGTCAGCAGCAACCTCACCGCCAGCAACGGCATCAACTACCTAAGCGTGAGCAACACCCTCATTTGGGGCAACAGCAACATCGCCCCGCAAACCATCACCGTCACCAACCTGGAGGACGGCATTGTTGAGGGAACCAAAACGATGTTGTTGACCTTGATCAACCCCGTCGTCTCCGGCAACCCCTCCCAGGACGGCCTCGTCCTCATCAATCCCACCAACGCCACCAACATGATCTTGGACGATGATTTCTACGGCCAGCCCGCCTTCGTGGTGCCCAATTTCAACGTCCTCCAAAGCGCCGGCTCCGTTCTCATCACCGTCGTCAGAGTCGGCGGCACCAATGGAACCGTCACCGTCAATTACTCCACCGCCAACGGCACCAACTCAGCCGCCTCCCTCAATGCCCGGGCCGGCACCAACTACGGCCTGACCAGCGGCAGCCTGTCCTTCGCCCCTAACATCACCGCCCAAAGCTTCACCGTCCCCATCTTCTACACCCCCAACGAAACCAACGCCGCCAACCGCACCTTCAACCTCATTCTCTCCGGCCCAAACCCGTTGGTGCCGGCCGTCACCAACGGTTTCCCCAAAACCGCCACCGTCACCATCCTCGACAACCAACTCGTCCCCGGCGCTCCGGGAACCGTTGACACCACCACCCAAACCGGCCTTGGCTTCAACGGCCTGGTTCAATCCGTCGCTTTACAGCCCGACGGCAAAGTCCTGGCCGGCGGCAACTTCAGCTTCGTCAACAACTATCCTTTGAGCGACCTTGCCCGCCTGAACACCGATGGCTCCGTGGACAGCAGTTTCCTCTCCGGCCAGGCCGGCGCGGATGGAACGGTTTGCGCCGTTCTCAGCCAGTCCTCCGCCGCGGGGGGCACCAACGACGGCCCCATCGTTCTCGTCGGCGACTTCACCAACGTGGATTCCGTTCCTCGTCACGGCATTGCCCGCTTGAATCTCAACGGCTCGCTTGATTCAACCTTCAATCCCGGCTTCGGCGCCGATAGCGGCATCTACGCGATCATCCAAATGCCCACCAACCAATTCCCAACTCCCACCTTCGTCATTGGTGGCAATTTCGCCAATTATGATGGCACCTCCATGGGCGGCGTCGCCCGCATCACCACCTCGGGCCAGTTGGATCCCACTTTTAATCCCGGCCCCGGCGTCACCAGCACCAACGGCGCGGTCCATGCCCTGGCCCTCCAGGCCAATGGCCAGGTCATCGTCGGCGGCGACTTCACCGTATTCAACAGCTTGCCCTACCACCATCTGGTCCGCCTCAATCTCGATGGCTCCGTGGACACCACCTTCAATCCCGACACCGGCGCCGACATCTCCGGTTCCGTTCAAGCCATCCTCGTGCAACCCGATGGCAAAATCGTCATTGGCGGCGTCTTCACCAACGTCAACGGCGTGGCCCTCAATCACATCGCCCGCCTCAACCAGGACGGCACCCTGGACCCCGCTTTCAACGTCGGGGTGGGCGCCAACAACACCGTCATTGCCCTGGCCCTGGATTCCCAGCAGCGCATTCTGGTGGCCGGCCAGTTTACCACTGCCAGCGGCGTCAGCCGCAATGGCATTACCCGTCTGAACCCGGACGGCACCGTGGATCCGACCATCAACTTCGGCGCGGGCGCCAATGGCTACGTCAATACCATCGCCATCCAGGCCAATGACGAGATCAACCTCGGCGGCCTGTTCACCTCCTTTGGCGGCGTGGCCCAAAACAACTTCACCCGCCTCTTCGGCGGCGCCGTCACCGGGCCGGGCGTCCTCAATTTCTCCCAGCCGGTCTTTGGGGCCTTGCAAAGTCAAAGCGCCGCCACCGTCACCGTCCAACGCAGTGGCGGCACCGGCAGCACCAACATCCCGGTCGTCAGCGTGGTCGTTTCCACTTCCGACAACACCGCCCTGGCGGGCGTGGATTATGTGGGCGTGACCAACATCGTCAATTTTCCGCTCGGCGAGCCTTTTGGGTACGTCACCATCCCGCTTCTCGACACCGGCTCGGTCGGCCCCGACAAATCCGTCAACCTCAATTTGTCCAACCCCGTCGCCGCCACCCTGGGCAGCCAGCCCACCGCCCAACTGGTCATCACCAACGTCAACGCCGCCGTCGCATTTTCCGCCGCAAGCTATCGCCAGGCGGAAAACATCCCGGGCGGCAACGCCCTCATCCCCGTCGTGCGCGTCGGCAGCCAATTGGGCACCTTTACCGTCACCGTTTACACCGGCTCCAACGGCACCGCCATCCCCGGCGTTGACTACACTCCCCAGACCAACGTCCTGACTTTCCCTCCAGGCATCCTGACCAACCTCTTCGTCATTCCGCTCCTGGACAACCCCAAAATGTTCAACGACGCCACCGTGGACCTGGAACTGGCCAACCCCACCAACTGCTTCCTCGTTTCCCCCAGCCAGTCCACCCTCACCATTGCCACCGTCAACGCCGGGCCGGGTATTGTCGCCTTCAGCCAGACCAACTATCTGGTCAGCGAAGCCGCCTCCTCCGCCCCCATCACCCTGGTTCGCACCAACGGCGTCACCGGCACTGTTTCCGTCACTCTGTCCACCAGCCCCGGCACTGCCGTCGCCGGTGTCAACTATAGCAATATCTCCCAGGTCGTCACCTTCTCCGACTCCCAGTCCTCCCAGACCGTCAGCATTCCCGTCATTTCCAACTCCATAGCGACCGCCGACACCACCGTTAACCTCATCCTCTCCAACGCCGTCAACACCACCATTGGCGGCTCCGGCCTTGCCACCCTGACCATTCAGAACGACATCCAGAACTTCACCTTTGGCGCGCCCGATTCCTCCCCCGATTATTTCGTCAGCGAAGGCGGCGGCTCCATCACCCTCGCCGTCTATCGCAACGGTCCCACCAACGGCTCCGTCTCGGTCAGCTACGCCACTTCCTCCCCGACCAACGCCTCCATCACCAACGGCTTCGCCGTTCCGGGAACCAATTACATCCCCATCAGCGGCATCTTGAACTTTGCCCCAGGCCAGACCTTCCAAACCATTCCCCCCATCACCATCCGCCAAGGCGTCACCGTGGACGGTCCCCTCGCTTTCCAAGTCGTGCTCACCAACGCCAGCGCCGGCACCCAAATCGCCACCCCGGGCATTGCCAACGTCACCATCGAAGGCGATGTCACCGGCTTTTCTCTGGTCACCAACTCCTACGTCGTGGGCGACAATGCCGGCAGCGTCGTCGTCACCGTCAACCGCCAGAACGTGGATACGGGCAACGTTTCCATCAACTTTGCCACCGCCAACGGCACCGCTTTGGCTGGCTTTGACTATGTGGCCACCAACGGCATCCTCGCCTTCACGGACGGCCAGGCTACCAACACCGTCACCATCCCCATTCTCAATCCCAACGTTGTGGAGGGCGACAAATCCTTCACTTTTGCCTTGTCCAATCCCGTCTCCGCCAGCTCCACCAATTGCTATCTCCTTTCCCCCTCCAACGCCGTCGTTAAAATTACCAACGTTCTTACCGGCCTGAACTTCAGCAGCTCGCTTTATTCCTTGAGCGAAACCAACTACCAGGCTCTCATCAATGTCATCCGCACCGGCGTCACCGCCACCAACGTCAGCGTCAGCTACGCCACCAGCCCAGGCACCGCCGTTCCAGGAAAAAACTACCTCGATATCAGCGGCACCCTCAATTTCGCCGAAGGCGTGACCAACCTGAGCTTCCCGGTCACCGTCATTGACGACCATGTCATTGACGGCAACCACACCGTCAATTTGACTCTCTCCAATCCCCAAGGCGCGGTTCTCGAACAGCCCAACACCGCCGTTCTTAACATCCTGGAGGGCGACGGCTCTTACATCGGGCCGGACGGCACCCTCCTTCTTTACGAAAGCGATAAGCCCACCAATGGCATCATTGATCCAGGGGAAACCGTCACCGTGGCCTTTGGCATGAGGTGCATCTCCGGCGGCAGCACCACCAACCTCATTGCCGTCATGCAGACCAATGCCGGCGTCACTCCTCTGATCACTTCCACCAATGGTCCCACCAATAACTATGGCGTTCTCATACAAGGCGGTTCGGGTGTTTCACGGCCTTTCACCTTCATCGGCAACGGCACCAACAGCCAGGTCATCGCCGTGAACTTCATGCTTTATGACGGTTTGCGGCCCCTGACCAACGTCGTGTTTTCATTCACCCTGGGCAGCACCATCACCACCTTCGCCAATTCCGCGGCTATCATCATTTCCAACAGTTCCACCGTCTTCCCCACTTCCCCGGCCGCGGCCAATCCTTACCCGTCCATTATCAACGTCTCCGGCCTTAATGGGAACATCGGCAAAATCACCGCCACCTTCAGCAATCTCAACCATAGCTCCCCCAGCGACATTCAGGCCGTCCTGGTCACCCCCGCCGAAAGCGCCTCTCCAAGCCAAAACATTCTCTTGATGGCCGACGTGGGCGGCGGCACTGTCGTCTCAAACCTCACGATCACCTTCGACGATGCCGCGGCCAATTTCCTGTCCGTCAGCCAATTGCCCAGCAACAAGTCCGTCACCAACAAGCCCACCGGCTATGTCACCATCATCAATAATAATGTCTCCACCACCACCTTCATCGGCAACCAGTGGGCCTACCTCCCCTTTATGCCTTCCCCGGTGCTCCTGCCTCCTTATGCCACCAATCTATTCGTCGTGGACGCCACCCCTGCCAACGGCATCTGGTCCCTCTACGTGGCCGATACCGGCGCCCCGGACACCGGCGTCATCAGCAACGGTTGGGCCTTGAATATCAGCGCCGGCAATGTCGTTCCCGCAAACGCGGACTTGCAATTGGCCGTCACCATACCCCCCACGCCGGTCACCGTCAGCAACGTGTTGACCTACACCATTGCCGTCACCAACTATGGGCCGGCCGTCGCCAGTGGCGTCGTCATCTCCAATGTCGTCCCCTCCGGCCTCACCTATCTGAGCAACAACTTCCCCGGAGTCCCTGTCATCGGACCGGTCATGACCTTTGGCGCGACTAATACCCTGGCGATCAGCAACGGCCTTGCCTTCAACCTCTACATGGAGCCTGGCACCAACGGCCTCATCACCAACACCTTTGTCGCCCTCGCCAACCAGGTAGATCCCAACACCAACAACCTCACCAACGTCGTCACCGATGTCAATTCCCAGAGCGCGGATCTGGCCGTCATTCTTGGCGGTTCTCCCAACGAACTCATGGCGGGCGATTTCGTCCTCTACTCCGTTGAGATCACCAACGCCGGGCCTTCCGCCGCCGTCTCCGTCTTGGCCTCCAACGTCCTTCCGAATGGCATGGCCTTCCTCAGCAGTTCGCCTTCCAGCGGCGTGACCAATTCTGGCGGAGTCAGCTACTGGGGCCTCACCAATCTCGACGCTTCTTCCAACGCCACCCTCTTCATCCTCGCCCAGGCCACCGCCACCAATGGCGCTACCGTCCTCGACACCGCCGGAGTCACCTCCTCCATTTACGACCCTGTTAAACTCAACAATTATTCATCCTACAAGACCGTCGTTGATCCCGCCCCCTTGCTCTCCATCTCCAACACCCTCCATGGCTTCACCCTGGTCTGGCCCGGGGCAGCCACCAATTTTGCCCTGCAAGGCGCCACCAACCTCCCGCCTCCCGGCGTCTGGACCACCCTGACCAACGCCGTCCTCTCCAACAGCGCGGGCCAATACAGCATCACCCTCACCAATCAGGGCTACCGATTCTTCATCCTCAGAACCAAGTTGCCTTGATTTCAAGCGCCCATGAAAAACCATTTTGATCATCTTGATCTCTTCTGGTCCCCGGCATTATTCCGGCTGCTTCCCGCGGCCGCCCTCCTCCTTTTCCTTGCCGCCCCTGCCCAGGCCGCCGATCGCCAGCAACTCCACGGCCATGTCCCGCCCGCCATTGCGCGCCTTCACCTCCAAACCAATGGCTCCTTGCCCGATGCCGCACGCCTGAACCTGGCCATCGCTTTGCCGCTCACCCACCAGGCCGATCTCAAGAACCTTCTCCAGCAACTCTACGATCCAACCAGCCCCGACTACCGCAAATTTATCAACCCGGATCAATTCGCCGCCAGATTCGGCCCGTCCCAGGCGGATTACGACGCCCTCAAACAATTCGCCGCCGACAACGCCCTCACCGTCACCAAAATCTATCCAAACCGGATCCTCCTCGACCTCAATGTCTCCGTCGCGGATATTAAAAGGGTCTTTCATGTCAACATCGTGACCTACCCGCACCCTCTCGAACACCGCGCTTTCTTCGCCCCGGATGCCGAGCCATCCATTGCCTCGGCAATCCCCATCCTCCATATCAGCGGCCTGGACAACTATTTGGTGCCCCGCCCGGAGATTGCAACCAAGACACCCATCGCCCAGCTCCAATCCATCAAGCCCGCCTTGGGTTCGGGGCCGGGCGGCACTTATTTTGCCTATGATTTCCGTGATGCCTACGTCCCGGGCGTTACTCTCGATGGCACCGGACAGGCTGTGGGACTTCTGGAACTGGACGGCTACTATCCCACAGACATTCAAACCTATGAAGCCCAAGGCGGACTGCCCGCTGTCACCCTCACCAACATCCCTGTGGATGGCTTCACCGGCCCGCCCGGACCCAATAATGTCGAGGTCGCGCTGGACATCGAAATGGCGATTTCCATGGCCCCGGGACTCTCCCAAATCGTCGTTTACGAGGAGCCTAATGGCCTGTTTCCCATTACCGACATCTTGAATGCCATGGCCACAAATGTTCTGGCCAATCAACTCAGTTCCTCCTGGGGCATTGGCGATGACCCGTCTTTCGACACCATCTACCTCGAAATGGCCGCCCAGGGGCAGTCCTTTTTCCAGGCCTCTGGCGACAACGGAAGTTATAACTGGGCGGATCCGGATCAGGACCACGCCGATGACCCCTACATCACTCTGGTTGGCGGAACCACCTTGTCCACCACCGGGCCTGATGGCTCCTGGCTCTCCGAGACGGTTTGGAACTGGAACAGCACTGGCGAAGGCGATGCGGCCTCCGGCGGCGGCATCAGCCCCAACTACGCCATTCCCTCCTATCAACTCGGCATCAACATGAGCAGCAACATGGGCTCCACCACCTTTCGCGACATCCCCGATGTCGCTTTGACTGCCGACAATATCTACGTCGTCGCCGATGATGGAGAAGCCCTGGACGTGGGCGGCACCAGTGCTGCTTCCCCCTTGTGGGCCGCCTTCTGTTCTCTTGTCAATCAAAAAGCGATTTCGGTAGGCAGTCCCCTCTTGGGCTTCATCAACCCGGCCATTTACACCATTGGCAAGGGCCCTCTCTACGGCCCGACTTTCCATGACATCGTCACAGGCAACAACACCAATAGCGACGATCCCACCCAGTTCTTCGCCGTTCCAGGCTATGATCTCTGCACCGGATGGGGCACCCCGGCCGGCGGCCCTTTGATCAATGCCCTGGTTCCCGCTACCATCGCAGTGCCCGTTCTCGCTCCGGTCAGCAACACCATCTCCGGGGGCAACGGCAACGGAAAGATTGATCCCGACGAATGCAACAATTTAAGCATTCTCATCACCAACGAAGGCGCGGTCACGGCCACCGGTGTGCAAGGCACCCTGGTCAGCCTCACTCCCGGCGTCCTGCTCGGCCAGCCCACCGTCTCCTTCCCCGATGTCCTGCCCGGAGACGCCGTCGCCAACGAAACCCCCTTCACCGTCAGCACCCAGCCCGGGTTCGTCTGCGGCACCACCGTCAACCTCCAGCTCATTCTCAAGTGCGATCAAACGGTTCAAAGCAACGTCATTCAACTCCCCAGTGGCGTCCTCGGCTCGCCGGTGGCCTTCTCCAATCCCAATTCCATCTCCATCCCTTCGGGCAGCTTCACGGGCGCCTCCTCCTCGGTCACCGTCTCGGGCATCCCTTCTGTCGGCAAAGTTACCGCTTCCCTTTACCTCACGGATCTGACCGATGATGGCATCATCATCCAACTCATCAGTCCCAATGGCACCACCGTCATCCTCGCCGAAAACGACGGCGCCCTGGGCGCTGATTACGGCGCCTATTGCACCCCGGCTTCCGAACGCACCACTTTTGACGACCTTGCTCCTCAGTCCATTGTCACCGGCGTCGCCCCTTTCGTCGGGACCTATTCCCCGGTGGAACCTCTGTCCGCCTTCAAACTCCTCAGCGGCACCAACGCCAACGGAACCTGGCATCTCAACGTCATTAACGAAATCTCCGGCAACACCGCCACCCTTCAATGCTGGTCCCTGTTTATCGAGCCGGAAGATTGCGCCGCTGGCGGCGGTCAATGTCCCGGCTCCGACCTCTCCATCACCATGGCCGCCAGTCCCATCACCACCGTCGTCGGCGGCAACCTCGTCTATTCTATGAGTGTGTCCAATGCCGGCCCTAGCTCGGCCGATAATGTTGCCGTCGTCCAGAACCTCCCGGCCGGCATTCAGTACCTCCAATCCACCTCCAGCCAGGGATCCCTTAGCAAGTCTGGTTCCACCCTCACCTTCATCCTCGGCACAATTCAGGCCCTGGGCACGGCCTCCATTACCGTGGACGCCTACCCCACCCAGGCCGGGCTTTTCACCAGCACTGCCTCGGTGGGCTATCCCGGAACAGACCCCAATCCGGATAACAACAACGCCTCCGCTTCCGTCCTCGTCACCAAGCCCGCCGCCTCCCTTTCCGTCTCCATGTCGGCGGCGCCGGCTTACGTGCCCGTGGATGGCCAGGTTACCTTCACCATGGCCGTCACCAACAACGGGCCTTCCGTCGCCTTGGGTGTGACTCTGACAAATTTCTTGCCCGCCAACGCCAATGTGGTTTATTCCAGCTCCCCAACACCCGGCATCGCCTCTATTGGCTCGTTGGCGGTGGGAGCGGGCGCCCAAGTTACCTTGATCCTCAGTCCGACAGCCGTCGGCACCTGCACCCTCACCAGCACTGCCGGGCTGGATCCTACCCAGATAGACCCCAACCCGGCTGGCGCTACCGCCACCGCCACTGTCACCGTTGTTCCCGCCGCCTATTTGGCTCTTTCCGCTCTTGTCACGCCCAGCCCGGCCCTTTCAGGCGGCAATGTCACCTACCTGGTCACCGTCACCAATGGCGGGCCTAGCCCGGCCACCAGCGTCGTCCTCAGTCAGACCGTCCCTCCGGGTTCCACCTTCAAGTCCACCAGCAGCAGCACCAATGCCTCCCTCAACAACGGGGTCATCTCTTGGAACATAGGCAACATGCCCGACGGCGCCAGCAAGATCTTCACCAATATCTTCATCGCAACCAACCTCCTCACCGGCGTCGCCTCCAACGTCATGGTTTCCACCGTCTCCATCTTTGGCCAGCCGGAAAATCCCAACACCAACAACAGCACCCTGGTCCTCTCCACCCTGGTGCTGCGGCCCGTTGCCATCATTACCCCGGAGGGCGCAAAATTGGTCTCTCAAAGCCTCAATCCCCCAAACGGGGCCGTCAATCCCGGCGAAACCCTCGGCGTCCAGTTCTTCTTGCAGAATCTTGGCAACATCCCCACCACCAATCTCGTCGCCACTTTGCTCCCCACCGGCGGCGTCTCTTCCCCCAGCGCCCCGGCCACTTATGGCGCCCTCCCTGCGGGTGGCGGTGTCACAAACCAGACTTTCTACTTCACCGCAAACGCCACCAACGGCGGGACCATCGTCGCCACACTCTCTCTCTATGATGGCCCCACCAATTATCTCGGCACCGCCAGCTTCACCTTCTTCATGCCCGTGGTCTCCAGTTTCTGGAACAACCAGTTCATCAGCATCCCCTCCCAACAATTCACTAACTACCCCGCCAGCGGACCGGCCAATCCATACCCCTCCAGCAACCTGGTTTCCGGCATCGCTTCCTACGTCGCTAACGTCACCGTCACCGTCTCCAATCTCTACCACAGCTACCCGCACGACATCGAATTGCTCCTGGTCGGGCCCGGCGGTCAAAGCTCCATTTTGATGTCCGGCGCCGCCGCCGAAACCGCCGCAAACTTCCCCGTCACCATTACCTTCGACCAGACCTCTGCCAATCCCCTCCCGGGCAACTCCACCAATCTTATGAGCGGCAGCTTCCAGCCTGCCGAATACAACACCCCGGTTTTCACCAACGGGCCTGCCCCGCCCCCAGGCGGCTATATCGCCGATTTGTCCGTCTTCTCGGGCCTCCCCGCCAATGGCTCGTGGCAATTGTGGGCCTATGACGTCTCCGACGGTGATTATGGGGCCATCTCCAACGGCTGGGGATTGACCATTACAACCATTACCCCCGTTAACCAGATCGCCGACCTGGGCGTCGGCATCTCCGCCTCCCCCAATCCCGTCTTCGTGGGCAGCAACGTCACCTTTGTCGTCACCGTCACCAACTTGGGCACCAATACCGCCACCGCGGTTTTTCTCACCAACCTCCTTTCCCCCGGCTTGGTTTTTGCTTCCACCAACCTCCCTTCGCCTGTCACCCAAACCAACCAGACCCAGTTTTACAACTTCACCAACCTGCAAGCCGGATCCACCCTCACCCTCTCCCTCGTGGCCAAGGCCACCAACGCCGGCTCGCTCGCCAGCACCGCGACCATTGGCCTCGGCTCATCCTTGACCGATCTTAATCCCGTTAGCACCACCGCCTCCGCCTCCGTCACCGCCATCCTTCCCACGGCGGCTTTGTTCCCGGGCATTTCCGCAAGCACCGCCGCCGGCCCGGTCCTCTCCGAAAGCAATGTCACCATCGGCGTCAACATCGCTTACGCCCTTCTCGTCACCAACACGGGTCCCAATGAAGCCCGCAACGTCGTCGGCGTCCTCACCCAGAGCGCCAACGGTTTCTCCAACAACCTCTTCACCAATTCCTTCGGCAACATGGACCCGGGCGCCAATGCCGCCGCCTTCTTTACCAACGCCCCCGAGGTCCTCGGCCAGTTCACCAACACTTGGACCCTCACCACCGACTCCACCAATTCCGATGCCGCCTCCAACTCCTTCCCCTTGGTCTTTAGCGTCATTCCTCCGGAACCCGTCATTGTCCTCAACGGGGTCAGACTGCTTTCCGAAAGCGCCTCGCCCCCCAATGGCGCGATCAATTCCAACGAAACCGTCGTCGTCGC
>JBEKOF010000446.1:0-3915 GCA_049522055.1 Verrucomicrobiota bacterium
GTATAAGCGGTCCCCAGATTGTTGAATGCTCCGCCGTAGGCGGGCTGCAGCTCCAGGACTTTTTTGTATTGCGCGACGGCCTCGTCGAAACGTCCCGAATTAAGAAGGGCGTTGCCCAAGTTGAAGTGGGCCTCGACCAAGCCGGGTTCGGCTTCCAGGGCCTTTTGGTAGTGGGCAATGGCTTGGTCCAAATGTCCCTGATCGAACAACACATTGGCCAAGTCGTAGTGGGTGTGTGCAAAATCGGGCCTGATTTCGAGGGCCTTGCGGTATTGCGCGACGGCTTGCTCAAGATCGCCCTTCGCGGCCAGAGCATTGCCCAAGTCGTTTCGGGCCTCCACAAAATCGGGCTTGATTTCCAGGGTCTCTCGGAATTCCGCGACACTCTTGTCCACCTTCCCCGTTTTGAGGTAAAGCAAGCCCAGGTTGTCATGCGCCATCCAGCAGCCCGGATTTCGGGCGAGGGTAGTGCGCCAGAGCGTTTCCTCGTCGGCATACATCCCGCATTGATGCCAGGTCAACGCGCCGAGGGTGGTCAGCAACACCGCGCAAAAGAGGACCCGCGGGAAGGCGCTTTGGTTTGCCATCCGGCCCAATCCAAACTCGATTCCGGCCGCCGCCAGCGCCAGCGGACCGAGGCTGGCCAGATATTGAAAATGGTCGGCCACAAAAGAATAGCGAAAGGGATAGACGTCAAAAAAACCCAGCGCCGGAAACAGCGTGACGGCGAAAAACAAAACGGCTGCCAATAGTCCGCGGCCAATCCGTTTTCGCGCAAACCAGAGCGTCGCCACCATTGCCAGCGCGGCGACAGGAAAGAGCCATTGCCACCAGACGCCGGCATCCAATTGCCAGCGCGGATATACGAACGTGAGATTCACCGGCCAGACCAGTTTGCCTGCGTAGAACCACAACGCCCGTCCCGCAATCAAACCCCGTTCCACGATGCTGAACGACCATTCCGCGCCGCTGGCGCCGACGTGATGCTTTTCCAGCCAGGCCGTTTGCAACCCCATCCAAAGACCCACAATGAAAAATGGAACCAGCGGCAGCACATCGCCTCTCTCCAATCGGTTCTTTTTCCACCAGCGCTCCAGCAACAACACCGCCGGCAACGAACACGCGACCGTCTTGCTCAACAACGCGCAGACAAAGAGCAGCAGCGCCGCGAACCACCAGCCCCGGCGGCGGTTTTTACTTTCTGATTCCCCCACAAATCGCAAATAGGCCCACGCCGCCGCGCAAAAGAACACCAGTGACAGAACATTTTTGCGTTCGGTGATCCACGCCACCGATTCCACGTTCACCGGGTGCAGCGCGAAAATGGCCGCCGCCAGCCACGCGCCTGGCAACTCCAGCCGTTTCAGCAAACGCCAAAGCAGAATGGATCCTAGCGCGTGCAGCAGCACATTCACAACGTGATATCCCGCGGGGGTCAACTTCCATGCGTGGTATTCCAGCCAGAATGTGGTGTGAACCAGCGGGTAGTATTGCGGCGTCGCCTTTGTGTCCAACCAGATGTGTTTCAGCCCGTTGAAATCGTGGAGCGTCCAGTTGTTCTTGACGTAGAAATCATCGTCCCAGATAAACCCGGTGTGCCACACCGGCTGGTAAGCCAGAACGGTGGCGGTGACCAGGAGCAATCCCAACAGCCAGCTTCGGACACCATCAGAGGGATTCCTTGCTGGCTGCGTCGCTTGTAAGTTTGACGGTTTCAAAATTCAGCTTTCAGGTTGCAACTTGCCCGCTCACGGCGGCGCGTCTCGCACCGTTGATTTGCCCCTTTGGGGCGCTTCCCTTGGTCGTGCCATCTCGCTTCCCGCTGTTGTGCTCTCTCGCACCGGCGTGCCCGCCTCGAAAAGCTTGATTTCCTTTTGCAACGCCGCGGCCAGCGCGTCGTTCTTTTGCTCGATTGCCAGATCCAGTGCGCGCCGGGCCGTGACGGCCGCCAGTCCGTAACTTCCCGCCTCCGCATAAGCCGCCGCCAAGGTGCGCAGCATCATCGGATTGCCGCCTCCGCTCAACTGATTGGCCTGCTTGGCCAGCGCGATGGCTTCTGTGCCGTTCCGAAGTGAGGCCTCGGGGGTGGTTGCCAGCGCCCACGCCAGGTTGTTCAGGGCGTTGGGTTGGTCCGGCTTGATTTGCAGGGCCTGTTGCCAAAAGCCGATGGCCTCCTTGATTTCCCCTTCCTGGGACAAAGCCACCCCGAGATTGGCGCAAGCGTCCGCATAACCGGGGTTGATTTTTATCGCCTGCCGATAGCACGCAATGGCATCTCCCAAATCCTGTTTTTGCAGCAAGTCGTTGCCGAGGTTGTACCATCTCGTCAGGGGATCTGGACTCATGCTGGTGGTCTTTTGGAAGCAGGCCATGGCCCCGTCAAAATCTCCTTTCCGAAGAAGGGCTTTGCCCAGATTGGAACGGGCGTCCAGGTAATCAGGCTTCAGATCCAGCGCCTTGCGGAATTGCGCAACCGCTTCCTCCACGCGTGCCTGGCTGAACAGAGCCACGCCCAGATCATTGTGCGCGTCCGCATAATCGGGCTTGGTTTCCAGGGCTTTTCTGAACTGCGCGATGGCTTTCTCCAAATCTCCCTTCGAGAAAAGAGCATTGCCCAGGTTGTTGTGGGCTTCCGCATAATCGGGCTTGGTTTCCAGGGCTTCTCTGTATTGCGCGATGGCTCCCTCCAGATCCCCCTTCGTGAAAAGGGCTAACCCCAGGTTGTTGTGCGCCTCCGCATAATCGGGTTTGATTTCCAGGGCCTTTTTGTAATGCGTGATGGCTTCCTCCAGATCCCCCTTCGTGAAAAGGGCTAACCCCAGGTTGTCGTGGGCATCCTCATAGGCAGGATTGATTTCCAGGGCCTTGCGGCATTGCGCGATGGCTCCGTCCAGATCCCCTTTCGCGAAAAGAGCAACTCCCAGGTTGTTCCGCGCATCCTTATAGACCGGATTGATTTCCAGGGCCTTGCGGTATTGCGCGATGGCGTCATCCAACTCTCCCTTTTGATAAAGAGCGTAGCCCGTCCCATTGTGGGCGGCGCTATTGCCGGGGGTGCAGGCCAGCGCGCGCGTCCATAGAGTTTCGCTGTCTTTCCAGAAGGAAGTCTGATTGCGACCGCAAACCATCAATGCCCCAATCACAACGACCATCAAGCCGCCCAAAACCACCCGCCTATGCCTCCACCCCGCGCTCCAATCCGCCGCCCCCCAAGTGCCCGCCATGGCCAAACCGATTCCCGGCAGATAAGTGTAACGGTCCGCATGGGCGTAGTGAGATATCTGAACAAGCCCGATCACTGGAACCAGCATCCCCAGATACCAGAGCCAGCCTGCCAGGAGAAACGGGCGCTTTTCCCGGCACGCAACCACAACTGCCGATACTCCGGCCAGCACCACAAAAGACAGACCGATTTGCCAAAACGGCGGGCCGTGGGGGGGAAAGGGATAATGGCTGGCCAATCCCGCCGGGAAAAGCATCTGCCGCAAGTAAGTCACATACGAAACCAAAGCGTTTCCACCGCGTTCAAGCACCGGCACACGGCCGAGGTCCGCGACCTTCTCTGGCACAATAGCAGTTGCAACGCACGACCCAACTGAGAGCAACAACAACGGGCTCTTCTCCTTCACCAATCCCCAAAATGGAACACTAGGATTCCATGAACCCGCCTTTCCACCCTCCGCCTCCGCCGGCTTCATTCGCCCCAAAGGCCACCAGTCCAGCAATAGCAACACAAACGGCAGCGTCACTAGCATGTTTTTGGACAAAAGCCCCAAGCCAAACCACACCACCACCGCCGCGTAGCGTCTGCGCGAGGGCTGCCGCGCATATCGCGCGTACGCCCAGAGCGTTAGCATGAAAAACATCCCGCTGAGCACGTCCTTGCGCTCCGCGATCCACGCTACCGACTCCGCC
>JBEKOF010000447.1:0-7851 GCA_049522055.1 Verrucomicrobiota bacterium
CGCTGGCGCCAACGGTGACGCCGCGCCTGACGAAGAATTCGCGCAGCCTTTCCACGGCGCGACTGGTGCGCTTTTGCGCAGCCTCGTCACTGATGCCCAGGATTCGCGCCATCTCCAAGGCGGACTTTCGTTCAAAGTAGCGCAGCAACACCGCTTCACATTCCGGTTCGCTCAATTTACCCAACGCGGCGTCGAGTTGGGGGGCAATATGATTCCACTGATCGTCCGAGTTAGTGGCAAGCAATTCGTTCATGGCAGCGGCCTCCTGTTCGCGGACACGCCGCCGCACATTGGTGCGAACGATGTTGCTGGCGATATTTTGCGCGGTGCGATGCAGCCAACCGGACAAGATGGGGCGGTTGGTGAGATTTTCGGCATTCTGCGCCAGCGCTGCGAATGCGCTCTGGGTAACGTCTTCCGCCAGGTGCGCATCGCCGACCATCCGCAGGGCGGCGGAATAGACCAAGTCAGCATAGCGGCGAACCAGTTCGGCAAATGCTGCCTCGGACCGGCTTCCGGCATAATCACTCAAGAGTTGTTGGTCGGTCAGTGCGCTCATCTAAAGAAGATTACCCGCCACCATCCAAACCGGACAGGAAAAGAGTTTTCGGCCGTTTTTGTCTATATCAAAAATGGAGCAGTTTATGCGACATTCCCAGAAATTGTTAGTCCGGGCTGTCAGGGCATGATGAGGGCGAAGAAGCGGGCGGAAGCGCCGGGTTGAAAGGGTTCGCTGAAATGGGAGGAGCCGTTGACGAGGGTGTTGGTGGCGATGGGTACCCAAACCGGGTTGGCAAGATTGGCGCAGGCTTCCACCACGACGGTAAAATTGTTGGTGGCGGTGATGTTGAAGCCGAATTGATTGTTACTGAGGCCAAAGTTGGGGCCGCCGGCTTGGATGAGCGGGTTCCACAGGACAACCGGCAGACCGGTATTGGCGGAGAATCCAGCCCAGCCGGTTGTGCCAGGCAAATAATAGGCCGTCGGGTTGTAGAACGCGTTCCAATCGGCGGTGGGAGCGTTGCCCGTGAAATAGACGCTGCTCAGGCTGGTGCATTCAAAGAACGCAAAATCCCCGATGCTCGTGACGCTGCTGGGAATCGTGATGCTGGTCAGGCTGGTGCAGTGATAGAACGCAGAATCCCCGATGCTCGTGACGCTGCCGGGGATCGTGACGCTGGTCAGGCTGGTGCAGTAATAGAACGCATAATCCCCGATGCTCGTGACGCTGCCGGGAATGGTGATGCTGGTCAGGCTGGTGCATCCCGAGAACGCAGAATCCCCGATGCTGGTGACGCTGCCGGGGATCGTGACGCTGGTCAGGCTGGTGCAGTAGCTGAACGCCCAATCCCCGATGCTGGTGACACCGTTGGAGATCGTGACGCTGGTCAAGCTGGTGCAGTAACCGAACGCATCATCCCCGATGCTCGTGACGCTGCCGGGAATGGTGATGCTGGTCAGGCTGGAGCAATCCTGGAAAGCATAATCGCCGATGCTGGTGACACCATTGGAGATCGTGACCCTGGTCAGGCTCTTGCAGCCTTGGAAAGCAGAATCTCCGATGCTCGTGACACTGCCGGGGATCGTGACGCTGGTCAGGCTGGTGCAGCCCCAGAACGCATAATCCGCGATGTTTGTGACGCTGCCGGGAATCGTGTAACTTCCGCTTGCACCCCCCGGATATTCAAAGAGCGTGGATTGGGTAATGTCGAACAACACTCCGTTCAGACTGCTGTAAAACGAATTGTTTGTGTTCACCTGTATCCCTGTCAGGCTGGCGCAGTCTTCGAACGGGCCTTCTCCGATGTTGGTAACACTGGCGGGAATCGTGATGTTGGTCAGGCTGGTGCATCCCCAGAACGCAGAATCTCCGATGCTCGTGACGCTGCTGGGAATCGTGATGCTGCTCAGGCTGGTGCATCCCCAGAACGCAGAATCCCCGATGCTCGTGACGCCGTTGGAGATCGTAAGGCTGGTCAGGCTGGTGCAGTAAAAGAACGCATAATCCCCGATGCTGGTGACGCTGCCGGGAATGGTGATGCTGGTCAGGCTGGTGCAGGAGTTGAACGCAGAATCCCCGATGCTGGTGACGCTGCCGGGGATCGTGACGCTGGTCAGGCTGGTGCAGTCGTAGAACGCAGAGTCCCCTATGCTGGTGACGTTTCCGGGAATGATGTAACTTCCTCCTACTCCTCCCGGATATTCGAGCAGCGTGGACTGGGTTATGTCGAACAGAACCCCGTTCACACTGCTGAAAAACGAATTGTTTGTGCTCACCTGTATCCCTGTCAGGCTGGCGCAGCTTTCGAACGGGCCTTCTCCGATGTTGGTAACACTGGCGGGAATCGTGATGTTGGTCAGGCTGCTGCATTCAAAGAACGCAGAGGCCCCGATGCTGGCGACGCCGTTGTTGATCGTGACGTTGGTGAGCATGGTGCAAACTCCGAAAGAATAATCCCCGATGCTCGTGACGCTGCCGGGGATCGTGACGCTGATCAGGTTCGTGCAGTCATCGAACGCCTCATCCCCAATGCTGGTGACGCTGGCTGGAATCGTGGCACTGCTCAGACCCGTGCCATAGAACGCCCACCCCCCGAGGCTCGTGACCGGCAGGCCGGCGATGTTGGTTGGGATGGTGACACCCCCGCCAGGCCCGGAGAAACCGGCGATGGTAATGGCGCCGTCATTTGTCGTGTAATAGAAAGTGTTGTCGCCGGCTGGCAACGCATCCACCTCCATGGTCGGAAGGCCGCCAAACATCGTCCCCCAGCCCGTGGTCCCCTGCACGTAAAAAATCGTTCCATTGTCACCGAAGAAAGCTGCCGCAGCACCCGAGGGAGCATTTCCCTGGCAATAGATGTTCATCAGGCTGGCGCAGTCAGCGAACGCTCCCTCGCCGATGTTGGTGACGCTGCTGGGAATGGTGATGCTGGTCAGGCTGGTGCAGTAACAGAACGCATAATCCCCGATGCTCGTGACGCTGCTGGGAATCGTGATGCTGGTCAGGCTGGTGCAGTAATAGAACGCAGAATCCCTGATGCTGGTGACGCTGCCGGGGATCGTGACGCTGGTCAGGCTGGTGCACGAGTTGAACGCAGAATCCCCGATGCTGGTGACGCTGGCGGGAATTTGGACGCTGGTCAGGCTGGTGCAGCCGTAGAACGCAGAGTCCCCTATGCTGGTGACGAAGTTGGAGATGACGACCGCGCCAGCGCTTCCTGTGTATGCGGCGCGGGTGATCGCGCCGTTGTTGGTCGTGTAGGTGAATTGGGCTTGGACGGGGGCTGGCGCGGCCAGGAGGAGCAAGGCTAAAAGGAGGGGGGATGTGGTTTTCATGTCTCAGGAGTGTCGAGGTCTGGTCGGCGCGGCGCCAACCACGGCACGCGAGGGCGAGATGGAACAACAGAGGGCTGGCCCGCAGCGATGCGGGCTGCATCGGTCGGGCTGTGCGCTCCCGCGCAATTTTGAGGCTTCGCCAACAAAGAGGAAGAGTGGTTATGGATTGTCTCATTGCTTGCTGATTATTAGAGATTCTAAGTGCGGGCCGTTGTGCGTCAAGCTTGAAGGGGACGGGTTGGCGGCCTGTTAAAAAGGGGCTGGAGGCCGCCGCGTGAGGGCACGCGGCCATAAGCGTTAACCTGATCTCAAGCCATTTTTCTGAGCTTATTTTTCTGACGCTGTCTCACTTGGTTGGCGAGATACCAAATCCAGCGAATTTCAAGTCAGAAAGATGGGGTCAGAAAAATGAAAAGGAAAATGTTTTTGTCGGCACAAGCCGGCCATTTCCACCAGGTTAATGCTTATGGCGAGGCGTCCCTGCCCGGTCAATTTAAGCGGCCACGACTTTTTTTAAACCGCTCTAAATTGCCGGGGCGGCGGTCCAGGCGTCGGCCTCCAGCTCGAATAGAAGGTCGTGACGGCAAATGCCGCAATGGGTCATGATGACGGGCAGGGAAGGCAGGCCGCGGGCAGCGCACCAGAGCGGGAATTGCGGAATGTCGGCGCGGTTTTTGAAATACGCGGTGGCGCGGGTGATGTCCGAAAAGGCAAAGCCGCGGGAGGCCAAAATGGTTTCGACGACTTCCATGGTGAGATCCATTTGCCGGCGGAGGTTTCCCGGCCATAAGGTCCGGCCATCGGCGGCAATGCTGGCTGTGCCTGAAATGAGCAGACGCCGGCCCTGCGGCGAGGAAATCTCCATGGCCCGGCTGAACGAACTTCCGTAGGAGGCGGCGGGACACTGCAAGGGGGAGTGAATTTCCGCGACGCGGGCGGAGGAGTCGAGCGGCTGCAGCGCCCAGGCGCCGGCCACCAGGGCGGCGCCGGCCGGATTGCGCGCGGAAATGCCGGTGCTGGCCGGGCAGGAGCCGGCGCGAAAATTAACGCGCGCATAGGCCTGGGTTCTGGCCTCGTTGAAGGGGCCGTACCAGGAAAGAAGTTCATCGAGGTAGAACCAGGTCCGCACGACATCGCCCAGGGCGAAGCCGGCTTGTTCCAGGGCTGATTCCAGATTTGCCAGCGTTTGGCGGAATTGATCGGGGCGGGAGGCGGAAGAGAGATCAGGCCCCAAGCCGCCGAGCAAACAATGCCGCACGGGGCCTTCTTCAAACACAGAACCGACCACCCGGCCATTGAGCGTGATCGGGTCCACGCGTCCGGCGCGGCAAACGAAGGCGTGGAGGCCGGCGATCGGTTGGTCATCATAGGCGGCTCCTTCGACCCAGGTGACGGGCCAATCGCTGCGCCCGAAAACCCGGCACATGGCGATGTCCGCCGCGGCGCGGGCGCTGATGGAGCCGAAGACGAGCAGCTTGACCAACGTGGCATCGGTGTTCTTGAGGGCGACGGCCAGGCGGTTGAAGAGAGCCAGGAGGTCTTCGCCGGGGAGCGGTTTGAGAGTGAAAGAAAAATCAGAGGAAAGCGCGAAATGCGCGAAATCCTCGGATTGTGAAAGCGAGGGCTCCCCGGCCTTGGCGGATGGAATCAAAGACATCACGTTATAATAGACATCGGATGATCGGAGGAGGTTACGAAGTTTTTTTTGCGGTCAGCCATAGATTGTCGTTTAAACGACAAAATATAGTGTGCCGTTGCGGATTTGCAAAAGGGGGCGCGCGGGTGTATGTTGTGATGCGGCAAGAGCAGCAATGGAGATGCGATGAAAAGGCATTTGATCACAGGAGGTCTTTTGCTGGCGGTCATTGGCGCCCTGGGCGCGGCGGATCGCCCGGCGGGGATTTATGAAAGCGACGCGGCTTTGACGTCTCAAAATCCTGTTGACGAAACTGTTTTTGCGCAGTTGAAGGAGTTGAACATCCCGCCCGCCCGGCTCTGCTCGGACGCGGTGTTTGTCCGGCGGGTCTATTTGGATGTGATCGGCACGCTGCCGAAAGCGGCCGAGGCGCAACAGTTCGAGGCCAGCCGTGATCCCAACAAGCGCCAGGCCTTGATAGATCGTCTGCTGGAACGGGACGAGTTTGCGGATTACTGGGCGATGAAATGGAGCGACTTGCTGCGGGTGAAGGCGGAGTTTCCGATCAACCTCTGGCCCAACGCGGCGCAGGCCTACCACGGCTGGATTCGCGCGCGCATCAAGGACAACACGCCGTACGACCGGTTTGCGCGGGAACTGCTCACGGCCAGCGGGAGCAATTTCCGCGACCCGCCGGTGAACTTCTACCGGGCAATGCAGACCAAGGAGCCGGAGGCCATCGCCCGGATCGTCGCCTTGACGTTCATGGGAACGCGGGCGGAAAAGTGGCCGGCCAAGCAACTGGCCGGGATGGCGGCGTTTTTTTCGGAAATCGGCTACAAGCCGACGGCGGAGTGGAAGGAAGAGATGGTGGAGTTCGATCTGGCCAAGACGACCAACCGGCTGGCGCAGGGGGCGGTGTTTCCCGATGGAACGCCGGCGCGGCTGTCGCCGGAGCGGGATCCGCGGGAGGTGTTCGCGGACTGGCTGATAGATGCGAAGAACCCCTGGTTCACGCGGAATATCGCCAACCGGGTCTGGTGCTGGCTGCTGGGCCGCGGGATCATACAGGAACCGGACGACATCCGGCCGGACAATCCGCCCTCCAATCCGGAATTGCTGGCTGCGCTGGAAATGGAGCTGGTCGCCTACCATTACGATCTGAAGCAACTGTACCGGCTGATCCTGAACTCGAAGACATACCAGCTCGCCCCGACGCCCCGGAGCGACAGTCCCGAAGGGGCGGCCCACTTCGCCTACTATCCGCTGCGGCGGCTGGAGGCGGAAGTTCTAATTGACGCACTGGACCAGATCACCGGCGGGACGGAGAATTATACCAGCGCCATCCCGGAGCCGTTCACGTTCATCCCGGCGGACATGCGCTCGATCGCGCTGCCGGACGGGAGCATCAGCAGCCCGTTTCTGGAGATGTTCGGACGGCCGCCGCGGGACACGGGACTGGAATCCGAACGCAATAACCGGCCGGCCTCCGAGCAGAGTCTGCACCTGCTGAATTCGACGCACATCCTGCTCAAGCTGCAACAAAGCCCGACGATACAAGCCTTGATGCAAGGCAACAAGACGCCGGACCAGATTGCCACGACGATGTATCTGGGGACGCTGGCGCGTAATCCCACGACCAATGAGTTGCAGATTGCGCGGGCTTATTTCCAGTCCGGCAAGGTGAACAAGCGTCAAGCCACGGTGGACCTGGCCTGGGCGCTGGTGAACAGCGCGGAGTTTCTTTACCAGCATTGAGCGAAAAGAGTGAATCGGCTTGGGCCGAATGAAAAAGAGAGGTAGAGTGAGAATATGAAAATGCCAGCGAACGCGGAGGGCGAACCCTTCAAACTGTATGACGACGCGCTGATTTTGCGCATGCGCGAGAGCGCGATGACCCGGCGGGAGGCGGTGCGGCGCGCCCTGCTGGGCGCGGGGGGCTTGCTGCTGGACCATCATTTGAGTCTGCGGGCCCTGGCGGCGGCGCCGTGCGCGGAGGCCAGAGCCAAGTCGGTGATCCAGATCTGGATGTGGGGAGGCCCGTCGCACCTGGACACCTTTGATCCCAAACCGGAGGCCGGCAGCGATTATTCCGGCCCGCTGGACAAGCCGATTGCCACCAACGTGGAGGGGATAAGGATTTGCGAACTGATGCCGCTGCTGGCCAAGCAGGCGGACAAGTATTCGATCATCCGCAGCATGACTCACGGGGTCAACGCGCATGAGACGGCGTCATACATGGTGCAGACGGCGCGCGAGGCGGGGGGGCGCGATGTTTATCCGAGCATCGGGGCGGTGGTATCGCTCTTCAAGGGTTACAACGCGGATTATCGGGGGCTGATTCCGCCGTACATAGTTTTGACCGAACCGCAGGGACGCTTTTCGGAGGCGGGTTTTTTGGGATCGCGCTTTCAACCCTTCGCCACGGGCGGGGATCCGGCCAAAACGCCCTTCGCGGTGGAAGGGGTGGTCAGCGACACGATAACCGAGAGCCGGCAGCGGGAGCGGCGGGAGTTGCTGCACCAGTTGGACACGCTGGGGCGGGCGCTGCCGGGCAGCGCCGAACTGGCCGCCTCAGCCCAATGTGAAAAGGAGGCCTACGACCTGATCCTGGGAGACGCGGGGAAGGTCTTCGATCTGACGCAGGAGAAGGACGAGTTGCGGGATCGTTACGGGAGGAACACGTTCGGGCAATCGTGCCTGGTGGCGCGCCGGCTGGTGCAGCGGGGCGTTCCGTACGTGACCATCAATTACAAAGGCGGCTGGGACACGCATAAGGAGAATTTCCAAACCATGCGGCGCCGAGTGCCGGAAATGGACAAGGGGATGGCCACGCTGTTGCAGGATTTGACGGAGCACGGATTGCTGGACAAGACCAT
>JBEKOF010000448.1:0-7962 GCA_049522055.1 Verrucomicrobiota bacterium
CCGAATGGCCCTTAGTTAAGGGTTCGATAGTTGCGGGGGCGTCCTTTCCAGTAGCGGTTGCGATGGGAGATTTCTACGAAGCGGCGGCGGGGTTGGTTGAGTAATGGGTAGGCTTTGGGCCGTCGCTTCACGGCACGCGGTTGCTTCCGGTTGGGGCGGTGGCGGACCAAGTCTCGCACCAGATTGAGCAATAAGTCCTCCCAGAGTTGGCGGCGCATCTTTGGGTTTGGTGCCTGGGCGATGGCGTGGCTGTATTGGCGCAGGGCATCGACGCTTCCTTTGAAGCTGACGCGTTCCAAGTCCACGGGGTAACGGGCCACCGCTTCGGCGATCACACAGCGGACCAGGTTGTGAGCCACCAGATAAGCCAGGAGTTCCTTTTCGGCCATGTCCGGGGTTTTGCAGCGCAGTTGTTCCAGGCCCAGGGTGGTCTTGAGATCGCGCAGGCACAGTTCGATTCTCCAGCGCCGGACATAGAGGGCGGCCAACTCCTGGGCCGGGTAGAGCTTGGGATCCAACAAGGTGGTCACCAGGGTGATGCGGCGGCTGCGAAACCCCCGGATGGTGGCGCTAAAGCGGATAATCCGCACGGTGATTTCTGCGGGCAAGAGGGCCCACTCTTTGCCGGAGAGGATTTCCGATGGCTGGAGGCCTTTGTGCCAGACAAACAGGCCGTCGTTACGGGCCAGGCGCCGGGCTTTGCGGAAGTCCACTTTGCGGGCCTGATGCAGGCGGGCCAGCACATCCACCCCTTGTGGGGGCAATCCGGCCAGGGTGGTGAACTCGCCAAAGAGGCGATCCCCCATGAGGATGTCGCCCTTTTCCAGTTGGTCCCACAGCCGGCGCAGCCGGCGCAGATCGTGCTGATGGGAGTTGCCGCTCAGGGCGTGGAGGATGGCGCCGCTGCGCAAGGAATAAAGGGCCACAAACTTCATGAGGGGAAACCCGCAGCCGGGCTTTTGGGTGGAGGGTTGGGGATAGCGTTCCTGGTTGGCGGGAGTGTCGGGCAATTGGGTGGACGAACCATCCACCACTTTGACGGGCCGGCCTTGCCATTGACCGCCGCAACCGGCGCGGCGATCGGCGGCCTGGGCGGTGGCGCTCAAGGCCTTTTCCAGCCGCTCGCGGGGCAGGCGCAGGCGGGCCTGCACATAAGCCGAATCGCCCTCATCCACCGGGGCTTGGTGGTGCAGGCGCAAGAGGGCTTGGACTTGGCGGACGACCTGGCGGCAGGAGGTTTTGGGTTGGAGCAACTGCCAGAGGAAGCACTCGAAGGTCAGGCGCAGGGAGAAGACCCGCTGGCGGCTGTTGGGGCCGTTGTCCTGGGCGGCCAGGAGCGGGGCGGGGAGGAAGTCGCGCAGGTGTTCCTGGAGTTGGGCCAGGGTGGCTTGGCGGAGGGAATGAACCGTGCGGCGGCCCAGGGCGGCCAGCCGGGAGCGGAAGGCGGGGAAAAAGGGCGTTGGCATAGGGCGGTATATACACCGCCCTATTGACAGCCATGCTAGACCTCTTTTCATGAAAAAAACTTTGGGCCAAAGGGAAGCTCAATACGCCGGGCTGCGAGCCCGGTTGACGGCCATCGGGTGGATCAGCCAAGGCTATGTCCAGGATCGCGGGCCGGGAGCAGGAGGCCCCTGTTACCAATGGACCCGCAAAGTGAGAGGCAAAACGGTGAGCGTGGCGTTATCGCGCCCACAGTATGAATGGATGCGGGAAGCGATCGCCAATTGGCGTCGACTGCAAGACACCTTGAAGGAAATGTGTTGTTTGAAACCATGCCTCATCCGAAGCGACGCAAATGCCTGGGCAAGAAAGTCTTAGGTCTTATCTAAGGGCCATTCGGGTCAGACCATAGCTTCGTCCATTTTGCAGCCCTCTCCGTCCGAGACTCAGTCGAAACGGGAAAGGGGTCACCCATTAGGGCGGGTGTCAACAGGCAAAACGCTTTTGTCCCCAATTTTCTTTATTGAGTTCTTCCTGGGTCGCCAAAGTTTTCTTTACAGGCCGCTCCGCGCGGGCAAGATCAAAACTCATCCCTGCCATCCTCCTGCCTCGTCCTCCATAGCCCGGAGGGCGGAGGAGGATAATCCTCTCAAAATACCACAATGCCCACGGTGGGAAGAGATCAAAACCGTTTCGTAACATATTGTTAATCAATAGTTTAGATACCACAATGCCCCGCGGAGGCAAGGTCAAAAACCTCCGATTTCTCCGATTTCTCCGATTTTTTAGAACCCCACAATGTCCCGTGGGGCGACCGCCCCAAAACAGGCTGCCATCGCTGAGTGGGTTCGCCAGGACGCTAATCGCTCCCCCAAAGCTATTGTCTGGGCGGGGGGTGGGATTGGATGAATTGGGTGACGGCCTGGGAGAGGGTGACGTGCTGCTGGTTGATGATTTCCGCGATGGAAGCGGTGGCCAGCGCGGTGGCCGTGGAGGTGCCTTGGACCTGCCAGCCCTGCCCGTTGAGATACACGATGGAGGTGCCCGGTTCCATCGCCTGCACGAAGGAGCCGTCGTCGGCGTAAGGGGCCAATTGCCCATTGGGACTCGAGGCGGTGATGGCCAGCACTCCAGGATATGCCGCCGGGTAGGTGGTCGCCGTGCCGGGCGTGTTGCCGGAGGCGGCGACAAAGAGAATGCCCTTTTGCGTCCCTTCGGCGATCAAGTCGGCCAGCATGCTGCTGTTGCCGGTGCTCCCCAGGCTGAGGTTGATCGGGTTGGCCCCGGCGTTGACAGCGGCAATGATGCCTTCGGCCACTTCATAGGTGGTGGTGCTGTCGCCGCCGGGATAAACATCCACGGGCAGAATCTTGCTCGGCGCGTCGGCCATGCCCTGGATCATGGTCTCGAACATGCTGGTGCCGTGGGTAATTTGGTCGGCGGAAGGATCGGGCTGCCCCACCACGCTCAGCGGCGTCAGGGAATAGGGCTTCATTTGGTCCTGCATTTGCACCGCCGTGTCAATGAGGCCGACGACCAGCCCATTGACGGGTGTTTTGGGATTGAGCAGCGAGCCTGGGCCAACCGGGCCGGCCAGCGGATCGGATCGCGCGGGGGCGGGAGGATCCACCACGTAGTTGGAATCAACGCGCGCGACCGACGTGTCGCCCGCCAGTTGAGTGGCGGCGGCCGCGGCGGCGGCTTCGTCGGCGAACTGCAACCGATAAAGCCGCAGACCTTCGTCGCGCTCCAGGATTTTTGCGCCCAGCGCTCTGGCGATGTCGTCAATGGACTCCCTGGAATTGCGCTTGAGACGGACGATCAATTCGTTGAGGATGCGATAATCTTTTACCAGATCTGGCTTGGGCGGTTCGATCACCTCGGTGGCCGCAGCCAGGACCGTGCGATAGACCAGCAACTGGGGGACGCCATTGGAGGAAACGTTCCGGGTGTAGTTGATGCCGTTGAGCAGGTGGCTCAAGGCCTCGTCCACAGTCGCGTTTTTGAATGTGGCCGTGATGGTGGCGGAGGTTCCACGCTCCATAACGACTCGCCATCCGGTGGCGGCGGAGATTTTTTGGAGGAGTTTGGGCAGGCTCCAGTCCTTGATGTCCACGCTCAAACCGTTCTGATTGGTGTGCCAAAGCACGGCGTCTTCCGCGGGCGCCTGCCACGCAAACAGCAAAACCGCCAGGAAACCGCCCTGGGCAACAAATCGCAAAATCCTCGCCATTTCAGCGAGCAATATAGCAGAAAAGAAGCGGGGACGAAAGGAAAACTCGGAGGATGGGAGGGCATCGCCCAATTTCACATTTCTTTATTGAAGATAAACAGGTGGTCTCCGCGAGGGAGGCGAAGAGTGCCGTCGTTGCCGAGGGTGGCCTCAACGGTTTCGGGCTTGCTGTTGGGCAGGGTGATCTGGCAGGAGTCGCCGGCATTTTTCCAGGTTCCCTGGGCCACGACGGTGGCGGATTGGTTGGCGGCATTGCGCCGCAGCAGGATCAACTGGTTGTCGGTGGTGGCCGTGAGACAAAGATCGCGAATCAGCGGGATGAAAGTGTAGCGCATCCCGGCGATCTGCCGGGCGGTGGAGTTGGGATTAGCCGCCCGCTCGGCCGCCCAGGTGGCACGCAGATTGATGTTCCAAACGCCCAGGATTTTTTCGGGGTCGTATTTGGTGGATTTGCCCGTGTTGAGGAATTGCCGCAAATCGGGCAAATCCTGTCCGATCAGGCCGCGAATCCGCGCCAGCAGGACGACATTGGTGACGACCGCTTGAATCTTGCCGTTGCCCAGGAGGTCGCGGACGCTCGCCTGGCTTTGGATCATTTGTTGAAGTTGGGGGTCGGCGGCGATGTCCTGGAATTCCTTTTGGCGGCCCAGGGTCAGGAGCGGGGGATAATGGGCCAGCCGTGCCTGCAAAGGCGGATTGTGCAGCACCAGGTCAATAATATCGCCCGCCTGGTAGAATTCCGGCGGAACCGGGTCGTAGGGGGCCAGCACACGGTCTAGGTTCGACTCATGCAATTGGGCGCGGAGGCTCACGAGCAGGCGCAGGCCCGCCGGGGCATCGGCAGGGGCGGCTTCGGCGAGGAAGTAGCCGCCGATATAAACGGGCAGCATGAGGATGAAAAAATAAATGGCGCCATTGAGCAGGCCGACGCAGAAGCCCAGGCGGGCGTAAAGCCGTTCCCACCGGAAGAGGAGGCGCTCGTCCTTTTGCTTGTACCGGTAATGGAAGGTGATCTTTTGATGAAGGAAGTTGCCCACGATTTTGAAGAGGAAGAGGACAGCGAGAAACGCAATGACGCCGGGCAAAAAAAACCGCCAAAGCGGATTCTGCGCTCCCAGAAGCGGCAGGAGAAACTGGGTCAGCGGAGAGAGCGGCTGGGCCAGGAGCAAGCCCGCCAGCAGGCCGATCAGGGAAAACCCGGCGCAGATGGGGCCGCGATGATAACCGCCCAGCCCCGCCAGCCCCAAGCACAAGAGCAGGATGATCCAGACCATGGGCAAAAAGTTAGCCCGCGCCGGGGAAAAAGCACGCATAAATTTCTCCCCTTGCGGGAGCGCGCTTGATTATTTGCCGGGGCTGGGGCAAATTGCCGGGAAACAGAAAGGAAAAATTGATTTATGCCAATACAAGCAATTGATTTGACGCAACGGCCGCCGCGCAGCCCGCGCATACGGCTGGGCGGTTACGCCATCCTCCCGCGCGCGCTGGACAAGGGGCGGGCCACCCTGAACAACAAAGCCGGCGAATACCATTTCAATTGCCCGCTGGACCAGAGGTTCCTGAGCTTCGCCGGAATCGAGGCGGAGCAGTTGAAGGAACAGTTGGCGCAGGGCAAAGGGGATGGGGAAATCCTGGAATGGATCGAGGCGCACGCCAAATTCAAGAGGTCGCCGGCTGAAATCGCGGCGTGGTCGGCTTGTGTCGAGCAAGGGGTGCCCGCGGACGTGGAAGCGCGGAGTCATTTCAATGAGATGCAGAGCCAATGCGCGCCCAAGCGCAAGGATGTGGCCAGTTGGTTTGAGTTGCTGGACGTGGATGATTTTGTGACGTTCGGCGGGAAGGCTTAAGCCGGCGGGGGCGGTTGGGTGGCCAGGCGCCAGAGGTAGTCGAAGGAAAAGAGACCGGTGGCGTGGCCGTCGGCCCAGATGGGCTGGATGGCATAGCCGCCCACGTTGACGACGCGTCTAAGTTGGAAGGCGGCGGGGGTCAGGGGTTGATCCGGCCCCTTGTATAGATTTCCCAGGATGTCCCTCTCGCCCTGGCAGCCGGCGCATGGACAGTGGCGGCGCAAGGATTCAAGCGGGATGAAGCTCTCGCGACCATCGTCCCATTTGATGGCCAGTTCGCCGCCGATTTGCTGGATGTCCGCTGGTTGCACTCCGGCAGATTAGGGCAGGAGGCGTGTTTGGTCATCAGGGAAAAATGGCGGCGATGGTGGTTTGAATTTCCTCCGCCTTGGCCCTGGGGTCGGGGGCGTTTTTGATGGGACGGCCCACCACGATGTAGTCCGCGCCGTTGCGGAAGGCCTGGTCCACATCCACGGTGCGCTTCTGGTCGTCCACGGGTTTGTTTTCCACGGGCCGGATGCCGGGACAGACCACAAGGAAATTGCCGCCCAGATGGCCGCGCAGTTTGGGGGCCTCCAAGCCGGAGGAGATGACGCCGTCGCAGCCGATTTGCAGGGCGCGCCTGGCGCGGGAAAGGACGAGTTGTTCAACGTCGCAGGCAAAACCCAAGTCGTTGAGATCGCCGCGGTCCAGGCTGGTCAGGACGGTGACGGCGAGGATTTTCACGGCTTGCTTTTCCCGGACGGCGGCTTGGAGAATGCTGTCGTTGCCATGGACGGTGGCGAACTCGACGTTTTTGCCGCGCAATTGGGCGACGGCGGAGCGGACGGTTTCGGGGACGTCGAAGAATTTGAGGTCCACAAAAACTTTTTTGCCGCGGGCGCGCAGCCAGTCAATCAGCTCGTAATAACCGCCGGCCATGAAGATTTGGAGGCCCAGCTTGTAAAAGAGCACCGAGTCGCCGAGTTGATCCACCCATTGGCGGGCTTCCACCACGGTGGGAACGTCCAGGGCGAAGATGAGGCGCTCGCGCGCGGGGATGGACTTTGGCGTTGGCATCAGTTTTGTCGGGTCATTTTCACGTTTTCAAGCGGGCGCGCAAGGACTAAAGTGGTGCTTGCTTTGAATCTGAAAGGATCGAAACCCAAATGGGCAAGGTGGCTGGCGGCGCTGGCGGTAATCGCGGCGCTGGCCGGGCCGATGCGGTCGCAGGCGGACAGCCGGCAGGAACGCAGGGACTACACGTTTGCCACCAATCTGTTCGCGGACGGGAATTACCGGCAGGCGGAAATGGAGTTCAACAAGTTTGTGGCCAGTTACACCAACTCCACGCGCCTGACCGACGCGCTGCTATTCCTGGCGCGCTCGCGGATGGGCCAGTCGAATTACGTCGGCGCGCTGGATTTGCTGAGGCAAAAGCTGCCGAGGGAGGACGCCACGGTGCTCCATTACACGGCGCTGGCGTACTATGGGGCTGGGGAATACACCAATGCGGTGGCCAGTTGCGCCAGGCTGCTGGGGGAACTTCCGGCCGATTCCCCGTCGCGCGTGGGGGTCGTGCGCCTGGAGGCGCAGGCGCTCTCGCAGTTGCAGGACTGGCCGCGGGTGATCGAACTTTTGTCCAATCCGGAAGGAGTGTTCCAGAGGGCGTCGCGCGACGCGCCCGGCGACCCGGAGGCAGTGAATGGTTTTTTTTTGTTGGGGGAGGCTTATTTGAAGGAAAGGCGTTATGAGGAGGGAGAGCCGGCCGTCCGGCAGGCGGATACGAACTTGCTGACGCGAGAGTTGAAATGGAAGCGGGATTATTTGCTCTGCCGCATCATGCTGGAGGCGGGCCGGACGGAGGAGGCCTTGAGCCAGAGCGTCGAAATGGCCGCGCTCCAGGCCAGCCAGAGCGAGAGAATCGCCACCGCTTTTTTGCAGGGGGAGATTTTGGAGCGGCTGAACCGGACGGCAGACGCGGTGGATGCGTACACCAAAAATCTGGCGCAAGGTCTGCCAGCGGAAACAAACCGGAAAGCCCTGAGCAAAACGGTGGAACTGACGGAGCGGGAGGAGGCAATCCAACGACTGGAGGATTTTATCGGGCGGCGGCCCAAGGACCCGAATCTGGACCTGGCGCGATGGTATCTGGGTGATCTTTGTCTCCAGGCGTATTTTGCGCCGCCGGAAGCCGGCACCAACGGCCCTGGACCGGGGGACACGAATTATTTGCGGATGGCGGTGACCAACCTGGCGCGGCTAATTGAGGATTATCCCGAAAGCGAGTTGCTGGGAAAGGCGCGTCTGGACCTGGGCTGGAGCGACTGGGCGCAGGGAAGGTTTGCGGAAGCGAAAACCAATTTTCTCCAAGCTGTGATGCACCTGGCGTATTGCGAGGACCGGGCGGTGGCGATCCTCAAGCTGGCCGACGCCCAATTCAAGGAAGGGGATTACCAA
>JBEKOF010000449.1:0-5362 GCA_049522055.1 Verrucomicrobiota bacterium
TTTTTCGCCTCAAGCCATTACCCTCAAGAAATTCCTCGCCCGCAAAATCGCCCTGCAAAGGGCCTCGAATCGTCAAATCTTTGAACTGGACTTGGCTGCATGAACTTTTCACTGTCCAGTATAGTACACTACATGGTGTATGTTGCGTTTTAACTCGCCATTCGGATCTACCCATAGTTTGGTTCATTTTGCTTGCGAAAGGTCGAGAGAAGCAGTAAACGGGTTGCCATGGTGCGCAAAATGAGAGTGGAATATGCCGGGGCCATTTACCATGCGATGAGCCGTGGCGACCGGCGGGAGGACATTTTTCTGGATGATGTGGACCGGCAGGATTTCCTGAGGACCCAACGGGGAGGGAGGGTTGATGCCGAAGAGGGCGGCAAGGAAGGACTGAGAAGCCATGAAAAACGAACCAAACTATGGGTGACCCCTTTTTCGTTTGAGTTCAAACCAGCGACGGATGCCGCACTATCTTACATGAGGGGGTGGTTTGCGCTAATTGCTGAAAGCTCCCGGCACATTCAGTGCCAGCGACTCCGTGATTGGCTAGGAGTCTTTACTGGAAACGGGGCTGGAAATGCCTGGGATTTGGAACACTTACACACTTGGAATATGCATCCTGTCCTTTTCTCGGGGCAATGCGCTTATGCTGGCGCAGTCAACTATGCTGAATGGGGTGCGGCATGTAGTCTCTGCTACAAAGCAGCTCTAAAGAACAACTAGGAAATTGCCTCAACAGGCGATGAATATGGTGGTCTTATTCCTGAGGCAAGTGAATATACTCTCGATGCAGCGAAGGAGGACGTATCACTTTGGAAGGGATTCACATACCTGGATTTTGGTAGTATGATGAAAGTTGAAGTCTTGGCTTTTACAGAGTATGGTTATTCTGGGACATTAAATGTTCCTGCTATCAGTGGCTGCAATTTAAGCAAAGTAGAGAATTATCCTAAGGTCAATTTGGTTTGGGAACCTGAGGGTCCCTCGAATTGACGGACAGAGAATCGGGTGAATAATGAAAGAAAAGACCCATGAAACAAACATCTGTCCAAGAGCTCCGGAAATTCGACGAAACCTTTAAACGCGAAGCGGTTCTGAACTGGCTCCATAGCGGCAAGTCTGCTGCGGTAGTGGGCGAGGAACTGGGCATCAATGCCAACCTTCTTTACGCGTGGAGAAGCGGGGGCCAGGACGGCGGCGGCCAAGCCCGGCTCGGTCGCCGACCTGCAAGGCCGGTTGGAAGCCGCCCGGCGCGAGAACCGCCACCTGCGCGAGCAGTGCCACATTCTAAAAAAACCTTGGGCATCCTCTCCGAACCGCCCACCAGCGCTATCAACGGATCCAAGCTATGAAAATGGATTATCCGGTGCGCCGTCTTTGTCTTTATCTAAAAGCTTCCCCCTCCGGCTTCTACGACTGGGAACGACGCCAGGCTCACCCCTGTGCCCGGACGCTGGAAAATCAATCCCTGGCCCAGGAGATCGACCAGATTCATGCCCGCAGCCGCCAGACCTATGGGGCTCCGCGCATCGAGCGGGAATTGCGCAAAAAAGGACGCTGCCATGGACGCAACCGCGTCGCTCGCCTCATGAAGGAAAAGGGCCTGTCCGGCCGCCAGAAAGGCCGCTATCGCGTCCAGACGACCGACAGCAACCACGACCAACCCATTGCGCCCAATCGCTTGGCGGAGGCGCCCAAGGCCACTGCGCCCAACCAACTCTGGGTGGCGGACATCACCTATGTCGAAACCAAGGAAGGCGGGCTTTACCTGGCCGCCATCCTGGACCTCTACAGCCGCAAGATTGTCGGCTGGGCCATGAGCGAACGCATCGACACGGCTCTGGTTCTCAACGCGCTGGCCATGGCGCTGCTCCATCGCTGCCCTCCGGCCCAACGGCTCTTGCATACCGATCGCGGCGTCCAATATGCCAGCGGCGATTATCGTCAAGCGCTCGGCCAAGCCGGCCTGATCGCCTCCATGAGCCGCCGCGGCAACTGCTACGACAACGCCACCATGGAAAGCTTCTGGGCCACGCTCAAACTGGAACGGGTCTATCGCCGCTGCTTTCACAGCCGCGTCCAAGCCCGCACACAAATCTTCGATTACATCGAGACCTTCTACAATCGCCAACGCGCGCCCGTTGACTTCGAACTCAAAAACAACTAACTAAATGACTCGGTTTTACTGTCCGTTTTTTCGAGGCAAGCCCAAGTGCTTGCGCGAGACGTTAATCAATGCCAAGAAAGTTTGGCCGAATTTCTCCGGCATTATCAATCCGAAGAGTTTCCACAGGAGAGATTTACCGCCAAGATCTCAATCCACGGAACGCTTCTGGTTCATTGGGCCGAAAAGGAGGGGCTCGCAATTAAGGTGCCACCAGAATATGTGGACCACATTGTGAGGATGTGAATGTTGAGCCGGTGTAACTGATTTTTTGGGTCATTCCATAGTTTGGTTCATTTTGGCTGGGAATGGTCAAGAGAACCAGCAAACGGGTTGCCATGCCGCGCAAAATGAGAGTGGAATATGCCTGGGCTATTTACCATGTGATGAGCCGTGGCGAGCGGCGGGAGGGCATTTTTCTGGATGATGTGGACCGGCAGGATTCCTCAGCACCCTGGCGGAAGCCTGCCAGAAGACGGGGCTCCAAGTTTATGCCTATTGCCTGATGAGCAACCACTTTTTCCGGCAGCGTGTTCGCCAAACGGTTTCGCCGCATGATCCCCCGCCTTTCCATCCGGTCAGGATCGGCTATACTGAACGGGTCATGGCGAGGTTGAATTGTTTGAATGCTCAGGCGCGCCTTTTGGCCTCTGCCATCGGCGCCGGGACTGCTCTCCGGGCAAGGCGCCCTGGCAAAGCTGCCGGCTTGCTGCTGGCGGCGTTTTGCGTCTGGGCCGCGGTTGGCCGGGCGCAGGATGGGCCGGTGTCGGTCGCTCCGCCCTCGCCGTGGATTGTCCCGCTACGCTTCCAGGCACAGACCAATGGGGAAGATGCCGATGCCGGGCGGGATTCGCGCCTGTTGTTGGAGGATTGCCAGATCAATGCCCAGACCAACGAGCTTTTTAACCATGTGGCGCGCCAGTTGTGGAGCAGCGAGGGCGTGCAAAGTCATTCCCAGATCTCCATTGATTTTGACCCCAACCACCAATCCTTGGTTCTGCATTGGGTGCAACTTTGGCGCGGAACCAATGCCCTCAGCCGCCTGGATCTGGCGAATGTCCAGGTCATCCAGCGCGAAAAGGACCTCGACCAGTATCTCTTCAATGGCGAACAATCCGCCGTCCTCCTCCTGGAGGATGTGCGCGAGGGCGACATTCTTGATTATGCCTACACGATCCGGGGCCTGAATCCCATCGGCTCGGGCAAGTTTTCCCATTTGGTCACCGTGCGCGAGCATGAACCGGCGGACCGCCTGGCCACGCGGCTGCTCTGGCCCAAGTCGCGGCCCCTTCATGTCAAGAATAAGGGCACCGAAGCCGTTCCCGCCGTTGTCAAGAAGGGCGACTTGACGGAGTACACGTGGGATTTCACCCATGTGGAGGGCCTGGAGGATGAGGATCCCCTGCCGGTCTGGTTCTTCCCGCTGCCGTGGGTGCAATTGAGCGAGGCCCAATCCTGGTCCGAAGTGGCCAAGTCCGAGCTGGCCGTTTTCACCAACAGCGCCGCGCTCTCGCCGGAATTGACGCGCCAAATCAACTCCTGGCGCGGCCTGCCGGACGCCGGGGAACGGGTTGTGGCCGTGCTGCGGTTCTTGCAGGACGAGGTGCGCTATCAAGGAATCGAAATGGGAGCGGGCGCGTACAAGCCCGCCAATCCCTCCGCCGTCTTTGCGCGCCGCTTCGGTGATTGCAAGGATAAGACGTTGCTTTGCGTGACCATTCTACGGGCGCTGGGGATCGAGGCCTGGCCGGTTTTGGTCGCCACCGATTTGCGCCAAACTTTGCAGGATTGGCTCCCCACAGCCAGCCAGTTCGATCACGCCATTGTCCAGGTCACCCTCGACGGCCAGTCCTACTGGCTGGACCCCACGGCAACTTTCCAACGCGGCCCGCTGGCCGCCCGCTCCTGGCCCAATTACGGCTGCGGCCTGGTGCTCCGTCCCGGCACCACCGAGCTTGCCGTGATCCCGGAGTGCTCCGTGCGGCCCAAAACAACCGTCACCGAATACTTCTTGATCCGGCTCCTGGGATATCCCACCGACTTGAAAGTGGTCACCGTAGCCGACGGGCCAGATGCGGACGGCCTAAGGCGGCAATTTTCGGCCGACGGGCGCGCCGCCTGGCAAACCAGGGCTTTAAACAGCTTTGCCGCACTCTATCCCGATATCGAGCTGGCCGCCCCAATGGATTACGTCGACGACGAGGATCAGAACGAAGTCATGACAACTGAATATTACCATATCCGCCGCATGTGGTCCCCCTCGCCTTCGGGCCTCGGATATTTGTGCCGGTTTTATCCTCAGAACATTATTCCGGCCGTGCGCAAGCCCAAGGTCTCGTTTCGCTCCATGCCCCTGGGTTTGCCCTATCCCAAGCATGAGGTTTTTCGCGCCGAAATCACTCCGGTCCAGATCGTGCCGGTGGACATCGGCAATCGAACCATCGAGAATCCGGCCATTTATTTTCATAAAGTTGTGGCGGCGCCGCCGGGCAAAGTCCTCCTCGAAGAGGAATTCAACACCCGCACCGATGCCGTGCCGGTGGAGGCAATGCCCGGTTATTTGCGGCAATTGGAACAGGTGTCTGATCTCACCGGGTTCACGCTCTTCTCATACTGAAAACGAGCCATGGCCGATGTGCCTCGGCGCGCGGGCCAACATGGGTCTTGGCAATCGCGCCGGGGTGGGCTTATTTAGAGTCATGTTCGCAAAATTGGAGAGCGGGCTTTGCCGGCTGGGCGGGCGGGGGCAGCTATGCTTGACGCTGCTGGCGCTCTGCGGCTGGGGTTTTTCCGCGGGCGCAGACCAATTGGCGCCGCTGGATATTAAACTCCCCGCGCCGACTTTCATCGGCACGCCCTCCGACAACCCCGGGGCCACCAATGTGGACAAACCGCTGGGCAAGCCGCGCCCCCCATTCCTGGCGCCGGTGGGAGTCGCCAACGTGGCCTTGGGCAAAAAGGTCACCAGCGGCGACACCAACGCCATCCCCGCCAATCTGGCCAAAATAACCGACGGCGAAAAGGAGGCCCTGGAAAATAATGTCGTCCTCCTGCGCAAAGGCCCGCAATGGGTGCAGATAGACCTGGGCAGCCCGCAGGAAATATACTCCATCGTGGTCTGGCACGCCCATGACCGCCCCAAGGTCTATCATGGCGTGGTTGTCCAGGTGGCCGACGACGCGGATTTCAGCCGGAATG
>JBEKOF010000450.1:0-6588 GCA_049522055.1 Verrucomicrobiota bacterium
CACGGACCCCCGCCGACTTAATTGCCGCCATCGGCCGGGCTCTGGCCAGCGTCACGCCCCAAGACGCCTTGGGCTGGTTTGTCTCATGCGGCTACAGTTTTTGTTGAAACGCTCTAGGGCGTTAGGACCCCCGTAAACATTGGGGATTTTTGAGGTTTGACCCGTTAGAATTGCCGTCAGCAGGCGTTAGGGAGCCGTTAAGTTCCAGAGAAAAGGGGCGGCGATGAAATGCAAAGTCGCTTGGGATTGAAACACCATGCTCTGCCACGCCTTTGGAGATGCTGCTCGTTTGTCCACTGGAAATGTCGAGGAACCCAAAAAAAACCTCGCGCCGAAGCGCGAGGATAATCATGAAATAATTGCTGAATCTCCTGGCTGGCGGGGCCGTTGCGCACCCGAACCGCCGGGGCGATGGGATCAGCGCCGGCCGGTGGCCGGACCACGCAAGAGCGACTTGCAAGCTCCCAATGCCGTCAGGGCGCCGGCCAAGAGCTGAAATGTCCCGAAAGCGTCTGGAGCATCTGACCCACCATTTTCAGTCGGCGACTCCAAAACCCAAGTACCAGTGGGGTCGAGTGGCGCATTATACTCGGGATTGTCATAGATGTAGCCCGTTCCTCCCGAGTTCCCAATCTCAGCCAGAGGATCACCAGATGAATCCGGGGAGAGGGATTGAATATTATAACCCCACTCATTCGGTCCGTAAACTTCCGCCTCGTAAAGACCGGTACCTGTATAGGTGCTATCGGAAGGGGTGTATGTATCGTAGAGGATATCACCGGTATCGCTGCCGCCTATGTCAGTGTCTAGGATAACAAGATCCCAAGACGTAAGCTGGTCATTCAAAAACGTAACGGTGCTGCCTTGCGCATACGAGTTGCCGTCGGTCTCGTTGAATACGTAGGTTCCATTGGCGACCTGCGCCCGTGCAACAGTGCCGATTCCAACAAACAATGCCGCCGTGGAGGCCAGCATGCTCAATTTCATCAGTTTCATAGTTTTTGCGAGTTCTCAATAATTTACCAACTATTCAAGAGCGGCCAACTTGGCTGCCAGCCAACATTAGCCAAACCCACCCTCAGATGAGCATAAATTATTCCGTTTTTGAAAATTGACGAAACGAGCCTTTCGCAGAGCCACAAAACGCTTCCAACCACCCGATCTTATCCGCGCAAGCTGCTGAATGTAAATAGCTAATACAATATCTAAAATTTAATATTAAACTGACTAATACAGTGTGAAGAAGTCACCCATTAGGGCTTCGGTGAACTAAAGTGTAAAGCAACTCGACGGAAAAAGAGGCATTTTATTAAATCTACTAATGGAACATCCTCTGATTTAACATGTTATCAATGTTTTTGATGGAGATTCGGGATTCCTTACACATTTTGCGTTTCTTTACGGTTTGCGGCCAGGTTAATAGACTGGCTGGACCGGCTCCCGACGAGGCTCTTTGCAGTTGCTCCCTCCGCAAGCAGTACAAAAGCAAACGTCCCGAGCCTTTCAAGGGCTTCGGGACGTTTGAGCAAAGATAGAGCAAACGACATCAATGGACTAGGACATCTTGCGCTTGGCCAAGCCGATGGCTGTCAGAACGCCGCCGAGCAGCAGTGCCGTGGAAACCCCATCAGGCACGCCTGTGCCTCCGCCTGAGTAGTTGGGACCATTAATCTCCATCATGCCGTAAGGGTCCGTTTCCACGCCTCCCACCTCTCCACTAGCCAAGGTGTCGGTTTCCGCCCACCCTATATCCTGATGGTTACCCGACGAGAAGTCCACTTCGATTGCGTAAACGGTGTCGGAAGAGAGGCTGGGGGTGCTCGCTAGACTTACGCTGTATTGATAAATGTAACTGGCATTATTGCCTGTTGAAAGGCCTTCATAAGTGCTGCCATAAATCTTGGTGTCGGTAATACCGGTTGCAAGGGTGGCTATTGCGGCGCCTGTTTCTTGACCAGCGTCACCGCCAGTCTGGTAAGCGTTGTACAGATAAACCGACATCGTCTCGGTCGAATACGTTCCGGAATTATCAAGAAGTCCCAAGTCCAGCGTCAGGGTGTCGAGATTGACAGAGCTGCTTCCCGTCTCGAACCCTTGAGAATATGAGGCACCAAGCCCGTTTTTTAAACCCTCGACATCGGCAAGAGCAGTTCCAGGAGCCCCAGACCCAACCAAGTTATCGACAAGTGCTTGGCCGCGTGAAACGGAGGTGAAGGCGCAAAGAGCCAGAAACGCCGCTCCAACGCCTAAGCGCGAAGCCCCACAAAACCTGCTCAATTGGTTTTTCATAATTTCTCGATCTGCGTATCTAAAGTTTTTGGCGAGCCAAGCTTGGAACCCAACTCAAGTTGCTACGCCCCATTGTTTTTGCTTTAGCATGAATTGTTCCACTTCTTAAGAATGGACGAAAGGAGCCGTTCGCAGAGCCGCAAAACGCTTCTGATCGCTCAAAATGCACGTTGCAAGTGGTTATATGTAAGCATGTAATATAGATTAAAACCCCAGTCGAAAATCTTCTCATATAAGACGAAATTTCAACCTTGAGAGGGTTGGGAGGAATGAAAGTGTAAAGCCAACCGACGCGAAATTGGGTAATTTTGGGTGAAGCTAATGCAACTTGCTTTCATCAAGAAAGTTATAAACATCTTGATGAGTATTCGAGTTTCCTTACACTTTTACACTTCTTTACAGTTTGCAGCCAGGCCAATAAACTGGCTGGACCGGCTCCCGACGAGGCTCTTTGCGGTTGCTCCTCCCGCAAGCAGTACAAAAGCAAACGTCCCGAGCCTTTCAAGGGCTTCGGGACGTTTGAGCAAAGATACAGCAAACTAAACCAGTCTGGATCGAACGTTAATTCCCGGCTTCCCACAACCCCCCTGCTGCGTCATAATGCCAAGGTCGTTGCTCAAATGAATCTCTTGGTCACAGGCGGCGCCGGGTTTATCGGCTCGCATCTTTGCGAGCGGTTGCTCCATGCCGGACATGCTGTTTGCGTATTGGATGACCTGAACCCGTTCTACGATGTCGCCATCAAACAGCGCAATCTCCGGGATCTTCAGGCCCTGGGCAAGCCGTTCTCCTTCTGCCGCGGCGACGTGACCGACCCCGCCTGTCTGCGGGAACTGCTGGCCGGGGTGCATTTCGACCAGATCATCCATCTGGCCGCGCGCGCCGGAGTCCGGCCCAGCCTGGCGGAGCCGGCCCTTTATCAAAGGGTGAACGTCGAGGGCACCGCCCAACTGCTGGAGGCGGCGCGGCGGCATGGCGTCCAGAAAATCATCATCGCTTCTTCATCCTCGGTTTACGGCCTCAATGCCAGGGTTCCTTTCGTGGAAAGTGACCCGATCTTTTCGCCTGTTTCCCCCTATGCGGCCAGCAAACTGGCCTGCGAGGCCCTCGGCCATGTTTTTCATCACCTCTACGGCATGGACATTGTCCTCCTCCGCTTCTTCACGGTTTACGGACCGCGGCAACGACCGGACCTGGCGATTCACAAATTCACCCGCCTAATGGACGCCGGAGAACCCGTCCCGGTCTTTGGCGATGGGCTGAGCGCGCGCGATTACACCTTCGTGACCGACACCGTTGATGGAATCATGGCCTGCACGGAAAGGGAGTTTGGTTTCCAAATCATCAATCTTGGGGAAGCCCAAACCGTGACCCTGAATTACCTTGTCACCCTGCTGGAGCAGGCGCTGGGCAAAAAGGCCGTCATCCATCGCCAACCCCCGCAACCGGGAGATGTCCCGTTGACCTGCGCCGATATTTCCAAGGCGAAGGACCTTCTCGCCTACCAGCCAAAGATCAAAATCGAAGAGGGAATCCCGCGTTTCATTGATTGGTATCGAAACGCGAGGGCCTAATTCCGCCCTCCGCTGGCTTGTATGATATAAATTAGATTATTGAATTCTCACCATTTTTCACCAAAATAGAACTGTAAAAATGTCGGTAAACTTTACGCGCGGCCAATTGTGGCCAAATAGTCTATGTTTCTTGTTTAAATTATGGCACTTACATTTCGTGTAAAGTCTATTTATAGCCAAATCAGCGTCGGTTTTCTTTACACTCTTGGCCTTTTAAGGCCAAAACTGACTGATTCAGCATGCCTTCATGCTTATTATAATACATTTTTAATAAACATGTTACAACAATTTCATTTAAAACCACGCGCTAGGCTGCTATTGGCATGTGTCTAGCTTTGGAACAGGGAAATTGCAGTTTTGAGACACACTTAGCAGTTTAGAGAGATAGAGTAAATAACTTAGCATGAAGAACCAAATTATTACCAAGCTGTTGAATGGGGCGATTTTCGTGACGCTCTTGGCGGCCGTCACCCAAACCGCCGGCGCAATTCCGCCTCCGTTGCCGGATGCCGGTTCCACGAGCCTCCTGATGGTTATTGCGTGCGCGGGCCTTGTTGCATTTCGCCGATTCCGCCGCTAATCACTGTTAATTTCCAAGCCGTTGTCTGTTGCCGGCCGATAGGAAGGCCGGGCAGGAGGTTTGTCGTCATTCCAGAAGCAATGAGAGCGCAGTTTTTCTCCTGAGCATGATTGGATGCATTTTTTATGACTTTATGAAAATCCTCAAATCCTTAATGACGTATTTGGCTTTGTGTCTTGGTGCCATGCTGGGTTCTCAATGCTCCTCGGTGGCTCAAACGTGTGGGCTTGTTTTTAATCCCAATCCCGGTACGGCCGCCGTAACGATTAACACCTACTATTATATCGACGGCAGTTATACTTCGCCACTCAATCTGGCAATGTTTCAGGATATTGTCACATCGGGGAACTCGACGGTTCCGGCTGGGACCTACTTGGGCTGGTGTATTGATATTACGGACGACATCGACTCCGTGGGGAACTACAATGTTTTGATGTATTCAACTTGCGACCCAAACCTTGATTCTGAACTGTTTGCTCTCGGTGCCACCTACAATTTTACCTATCCGGCAACGGATACTAACGATACGGCGGCCCAATGGAATCAACTTAATTATCTCCTTAACCACACGGCAAGCGTGCCTGGAGTCAGTGGAGTGACCTATTGGGATATCCAATGCGCCATCTGGAATATTATTGGTGGACCGCTTTATTCTGATGCCACTTTTGCATCCATTGGGTATCCTCAATACAACGAGAACAATGTGTCTCTTATGACCCAGGCTGCGCAAGCCAATGCGGCAACTTGGCAGCCGGGCGACGACCCTAACGACGTCATCGCCGTCCTCCTGGCCATGACCGCGGCGGACGCAACTGGCGATTTCCCAGTGCAACTGACGATTCTCCAGGTTCCCTTTATCACGGCCAACTGCGTCACCATCAATGCGGTGGAGAATTTGCCGATCACACCGGTGACAATGGTTGGCAGTGGCGGCACCGGACCCTACACGTTCTCAGCCACCGGTCTCCCGGCGGGGCTGACGATGTCCTCCACGGGCACCATTTCGGGCACTCCGACGGTCAGCGGCATTTTCAACTATACCGTTACCGTCACTGATTCAGCGGGCCACCAGGGGACGGTGAACTGCTCGGTGGCGCCATTCACAGCCAGTTGCGAGGGGATTACCGCCGTTGTGGGCGTGGCTATCACTCCCGTCACAATGACGGCCAGCGGCGGCGCTGGTGGACCCTACACCTTCTCGGCCACAGGGCTGCCGGCGGGGCTGACGATGTCCACCACAGGCGTGATTTCGGGCACGCCGACGGTCATCGGCACCTTCCCCTACACGGTTACAATCAAAGATTCAGCGGGCAACCTGGTGAACACGTTCTGCTCGGTGATTGTCAGCCAGGCCTCCCCGTCAATCATCACCATCCAGCAGCCGCCCAGCGCCACCGTCGGCGCTTCGATTGCCGACCAGGCAACGGTCAGCGGCGGGTACAACCCGACGGGGACCGTCACTTTCAACCTCTACAACAACTCGACCGCCTCTGGCGCGCCGGTGTTCACGGACACCGAGACGCTCTCCGGCGGCGTGGCGACCTCGAAAGGTTACACCTCCAGCGCGACGGGCACCTATTACTGGGTGGCCACCTACAACGGCAATACCGACAACGCGTCGGTCACCAGTGGCGCGGCCCTCGAGCCGGTGACGATCAGTCAGGCCACCCCGACGATCAACACCAGCCAGCAGCCGACCAACGCCATCGTCGGCAACTCCATTGCCGACCAGGCAACGGTCAGCGGCGGATACAACCCGACGGGGACCGTCACCTTCAATCTCTACAACAACTCGACCGCCTCCGGCACGCCACTGTTCACCGCTACCGCGACACTCGTCAGCGGCGTGGCCACCTCGACCGGTTACACCGCTACCGCGACGGGCACCTTCTACTGGGTGGCCACCTACAACGGCGATACCAACAACAAGTCGGTCACCAGTGGCGTGGCCCTGGAGCCGGTGACGATCAGCCAGGCCAGCCCGACGATTAACACCACCCAGCAGCCTGCCAGCGCCATCGCCGGCGCCTCGATTGCCGATAAGGCCACCGTCAGCGGCGGGGACAGCCCGACGGGGACCGTCACTTTCAACCTCTACAACAACGCGACCGCCTCCGGCACGCCGGTGTTCACGGCTACCGCGAC